>CABTYW010000119.1 GCA_902489135.1 uncultured Synergistaceae bacterium | reverse complement strand
TTGTCCTTGGCCGAGACGTTGAGAATGCCGTTGACGTCGATGTTGAAGGTGACTTCAATCTGCGGAATTCCGCGGGGAGCGGGCGCAATGCCGTCCAGCGTGAAGGTGCCGAGCTGAACGTTGTCGGCGGCCATGGATCTTTCGCCCTGGAGGACTTTGATCTCCACCGAAGGCTGGTTGTCGGCGGCCGTGGAAAAGACCTGGCTCTTGGACACGGGGATGGCGGTGTTGCGTTCGATGATGCGGGTGCACACGCCGCCCAAAGTCTCAATGCCCAGCGACAGCGGAGCCACGTCCACCAGAACGATGTTCTTGTCGGTGTTGCCGCTCATAATGGCGCCCTGAATGGCCGCGCCGGAAGCCACGCATTCGTCGGGATTGATGCCCTTGGTGGGATCTTTGCCCAGAAGCTCTTTGACTTTTGACTGCACCGAGGGCATACGGGAAGATCCGCCCACCAGCAGAATTTTATCAACCTGGGAAGGATTGAGTCCGGCGTCTGACAGCGCGTTCTTCACGGGAGCGACGATGCGCTCCAGCAAATCGGCGGTGAGATCTTCGAACTTGGCGCGGGTCAGCTTCATCTCAAGGTGCTTGGGGCCGTTGGCGTCGGCGGTGATGAAGGGCAGGGAGATGGTGGTCTCCATCATGGTCGAAAGCTCGATTTTGGCCTTCTCGGCGGCCTCGCGCAGACGCTGCATGGCCATTTTGTCCGCCGACAGGTCAATGCCCTGACCTTTCTTGAACTCGGCCACCATCCACTGCACAATCTTCATGTCCCAGTCGTCGCCGCCCAGGTGATTGTCGCCGCGGGTGGCAAGCACTTCGAACACGCCGTCGCCCACGTCCAGCAGCGAGACGTCGAAGGTGCCGCCGCCCAGGTCGAACACCAGGATCTTGTGGTCGCCGCTCTTGTTCTCGCCGTAAGCCAGAGCCGCCGCGGTGGGTTCGTTGATGATGCGGATCACGTCCAGTCCGGCAATGGCGCCGGCGTCTTTGGTGGCCTGACGCTGAGCATCGGTGAAATAGGCGGGCACGGTGATAATGGCTTTTTCAACTTTTGTGCCGAGATAGTCTTCGGCGTCGTGCTTCATCTTCTGAAGAATCATGGCGCTGATTTCCTGGGGCGTATATTTCTTGCCCTCCACGGTTACGGTGTAATCGCTGCCCATGTGGCGCTTGATGGACATAACGGTGTTGTCGGCGTTGACGATGGCCTGGCGCTTTGCCAGCTGTCCCACCAGGCGCTCCCCGTCTTTGGTAAAGGCCACCACTGAAGGCGTGGTGCGCGCGCCTTCGCTGTTGGGAATGATGGTGACATTGTCGCCTTCCAAGACGGCGATGCAGCTGTTTGTCGTTCCAAGGTCGATGCCTACTACTTTACTCATTCTAATCACCTCAAGTGAAAATTTTATTTTCGTCTGTATTTTATGGATTTCAGCGGACTGTGCCGCGTATTGTCTCCAACTTTCGCCGCGCCGCGCCCTTTCCGGAAAGAGGCGCGAACTTTTACTTTTCGCCGTTCTGCCCCTGAGAGGGTGCCTCGGTGTAGCGGCTCACCATCACCATGGCGGGGCGGATGACTTTGTCGCTCATCTGAAAGCCCTTGCGCACCACCGTATGAACCAGGCCGTCCTGATCTTTTTCGGTCACGGGAACCATGCCCATGGCGTCGTGCTCCGCAGGGGTAAAAGGCTTGCCCGCGGGGTCCATTTCGGTGACGCCCAGCGAGCGAAGCGCCACGGCAAACTGCTCACGCACCATGCGCACGCCTTCCTTGACGGTATGAGGGTCGGCCTCGGCGTTGGCCAGCGCGCGTTCCAGGTTGTCGAACACGGGAAGCATGGCTATCACGGCGCGTT
>CABTYW010000118.1 GCA_902489135.1 uncultured Synergistaceae bacterium | reverse complement strand
GGCCGCGGGGGGGGGGGGGGCCACCTCCCGCCCCCCCGCCCCCCCCGGCCCCGCGGCGCGCACCGCCAGACCGCCGGCCGGCCGGTCCCTTCTCGTGGCCGACACGGTGGGCTTTATTCGCAGCTTGCCGCCCGATCTCATTGCGGCGTTCCGTGCCACCCTCGAAGAGGCCTGTCAGGCCGACAGGCTGCTTATCGTGCTCGACGTCAACGACCCGCAGCTGCTTTCCACCTACGAAGTCGTTGAGGAAACTCTTCACCGCATCGGTGCCGATTGGCAGCCCCGCGCGGCGGTGCTCAACAAAATCGACCGCGCCGATGGCCCGCTGACGCAACGCCTGGTGGAACGCTTCAGCCGCGAAGATCTGCCCGTCTGCGCCGTCAGCGCGAAAACCGGCGAAGGCATGTGCGCTCTCTGGAGCCTCCTTGACCGATAGGATTTTCGAAAAATTTGCAAAAAATACAGCACTCGCCGCAGGCGCCGTCACGGCCAAAGTCAGCGAGGACAAAGAATGGAGCAGACTATGTCGCAGACACTTGTACACATAGGCTTCGGCAACATGATCGTTGCCGAGCGCATCGTGGCCATTATCCAGCCGGCCTCATCGCCGATGAAGCGCCTGAAGGAAGACGCCCGCGCTGCCGGTCGTCTCATCGATGCCACCAAAGGGCGAAAAACTCGCGCCATCGTTGTAACCGACAGCAATCACGTTCTGCTTTCGGCCATTCAGCCGGAGACCATCGTCAACCGGATTTCCGAAGGCGACAGCGAAGATGAAGACGAAGCGTAAAGGCATCCTGTTTATTCTCTCCGGTCCCAGCGGGGCGGGCAAGGGCACCCTTCGCGAGAGACTTTTCAGGATGCTTGACGGCCTCAGCTTTTCAGTGTCCTGCACCACCCGCGCTCCGCGCCCCGGAGAGACCGACGGCGTGGATTACCGATTTGTCGCGGAAGAAGAATTTCTGCGCCGCAGAGACGCCGGCGACTTTTTGGAGTGGGCGGACGTTCACGGACATTTCTACGGTACGCTGACGGCTGACGTCAAAAAAGCGCTGGACGACGGCCGCGATATCCTTCTTGAGATTGACGTTCAGGGCGCTTTGCAGGTGAAGAAAAAAATTCCCGGCGCCGTGACCATTTTCGTGGCTCCGCCGTCCATGAAGGCGCTGGAAGAGCGACTTCGCGGGCGCAGCACCGAAACCGAGCAGGACATCGCTTTGCGGCTTTGCAACGCCCGCAGGGAGATGGGAGAGAGTTTCAAATACGATTTTACCGTCGTCAACGACGATATTGACGCCGCAGCACAGCGCCTCGCCGACATCGTCAGACAGTCCCGCACAGAGAAGGAGATATAACCATGGATTTTCATAATATTGAGCGCATCATGAAGAACGTCAACGTTGAGAACAAGTATCTTCTCACCACCATCATTTCGGAGCGGGCGCGCCAAATCAGCGAAGAGCACGGAATCAATCCCATTCAGGCCAAGTATCCCGCGCTCAAGGCCGTGTCTCTGGCGCTGACCGATCTTGAGGAAGGCAACGTCACCGTGCAGCTTCAGAACGAAACCATTCCCGACGCCATCGAAAAGGAAATCGAGTCGGAAGACGCCACACTGGGCGCGAAGAAAGGTTCCCTCAGCGCCGACAGCCCCGCCGAAGCGGAGAAATAATGCGGCTGCGAGGACGGCTCTGATGCCGCTCTTCCAGATTTCAGTGCCCGGTCCGTGGTGGCACAGCCTGACCTATCGATCAGACCGTACAATCCCCACGGGAGCGCGCGTCGATGTTCCCATAGGCAGAGCGATGCGCCGCGGAGTGTGTTTGGGCGACGCGTCTCAGAGCTTGTGCCCTGAGACGTCCATCAGAACGGTTGCCGCCGTGGTCGATGATTTTTCCGCAGTGGGCGGCGCCTATCTGCACGCGTCGGCCGTCATTGCCCGCGCGTTTCTTGTCTCGCAGGGCGCCATTAGATCGGAAGAGCACACGTCT
>CABTYW010000117.1 GCA_902489135.1 uncultured Synergistaceae bacterium | reverse complement strand
TATGGCACCCCGCCTTTGAGCTTTTTTTGTTTTCCCGGCCCCGTGACACGTTCAGTCGCGGAAAACAGGATGACGCTGCAGATAAATCAAATCCTTTCCGTCATAGCCGCCGTCCTCAAGAAGAGGCGCCGCCTTTGCAATGACCGTGCAGCCCGTTTTGGAGAGAATGTTCTCCACCGCCTTCAGCGAGCCGCCTGTAGAGACCACGTCATCGACAATGATCACGCGTTTATGGTAAATTTTCTGCACGTCGGAGCTGTCCATCACCAGCTGCTGCGGCACGGCCGTGGTGATGGACTGCACGTCGGCAATAATGGGATTTTCCATGTAAGCCTTGACGGTCTTGCGAATGACGATGTAATCAATGCCCAAACGCCGTGCCAGCGCATGCGTCAGAGGAATGGCCTTCGCCTCGGGACACACAAGGTAGTCGGCATCTTTGGGAAGTTTTTCGTAAAGCGCGTCGGCGCAGTTCTCCACAAGCTGCGTATCTCCCAGCATGACAAAGGAAGGCACCGTAATGTGATCGGAAACGCGGCGCAGCGGCAGGTGACGAACAAGACCGGCAAGATGAAGTTCATAGGTTTTTTCCGGCATAAGAAAGCTCCTCTCCAATATTTTCTAAAGATGAAAGATCATGCGGACTGCAATTCCCGCAACCAGCCCCACAAAGGGATTCCACCGCGCCGAGGCAAAAATGGTGAGCCCCACCACCATTCCCCAGGGAGCGAAGCCGAAGCCCTTCAGAGCTTCCTGAGGCACTGCGGCAAGCGCCAGCGCCGCGTTGTTGGCAAAGGTGACAAAGACGCCGAGAACGAAAATAAACCCCGAGATGGCGGAACGGTGAACATAGCGCCCGATAAAGGGCAGGAGCCTGAACAGGAGCAGCAAAGCCATAATGCCCATCATCAAGACGGAAGAAATCACAGGATGAGGGGCCGTGGCCGTGCCCGAAATGATGGACTCCACCGGCGAGCCGCCGAAAAGCGTTGAAACCATGTCGGCAAGGCTTGAGTAGATCGCCAGATGGTCCACATTGGCGTCGAGATGCGCCAAAGCTCCCGTGATTTTGCCGAAGGAAATATTGGCTCCGATGTTCAGGCACGCCATGGCCAGCGCGCCGGAAAGAACGCGGCGATTGCGCCAGAAGCGCCATTCAATGGCGCCGAAGGAAAATTTTTCGTTGCTCACGTTGACGCTGTTCCGGTCAATATCCATTTTTCTGACGCGCAGAAGGTAATTATAAAGTGCCGTCGCCGCCGCCACGGAAAGGATAATGGTCCAGGCCAGATCGCGGGTGATAAACCACACGGCAAGCGCGGTGACCGCCGACAACATTCCCGAATACCTTTCGGACATGCACAGGTCAACGGCGACGTTGGCCAGCATCAGCCCGACGCCGGCCATCATGGAATTCACAATGGCCTCGCCGATCCATTTCACGATCAGCTCGTTCATTCCCAGCAGCGACGGGATCAGAAGGAAAACGGCACCCCAGAAAACCATGCTGAGACGCTCTCTGATGTCCTTCCCGAGACTGCCCGCCATGGCGATGGTCTCCGCCTGAAAGGAAATGGTCGCCACAGAATTGAAGTACAGCGATCCGCCGACGCCCACAAGAAAAGCCAACGCCGTGGGAAGCGCCGCAAAACCGTAGGTGAGGGCCAACAGCCCCTGAGGAATTCCGTTGACCACCACTGCCAGCGCTGTCAATAAATCAGTAATCACAACTTCACACGCTCCTTGCGGATAAATTAAAAAGGCATAACATTTCTACACCATGGAGCATTTAAAGTCAACTCTCCTTCGGTTCCGCTTTCTTCCGCGGGGGCATGACCACAACGCCTCCGAAACTGCAAAGTAAAAAAAGAAAGACCATATATTCGTATTGGATCGAAGTAGCAATATAAAGCACAACATCCTCCCCGCGGCGCCTATCCCCCGCGTGAAAGCAGGCGCCGCAAGCCCCGGCCACGGAACCGCGACGCAGGAAGAACGCGGGGCTGCGGCAGTTGTGGCGGGAAGTCGAGC
>CABTYW010000116.1 GCA_902489135.1 uncultured Synergistaceae bacterium | reverse complement strand
GCCTATTATGTGGCTCTTGAAGCCCTGAAAGCCTCGGCCTCTCCCGATTCCCGCGACGTCAACAAGGCTCTGTGGGACGTGAAATACAAGGGCGTCAGCGGCATGATCTCCTTCGACAAAAACGGCGACGCCATCCGCGACTCCGCCTTCCTGAAGACCGTCAACTTCGAGACCGGACAGTGGGACTTCCTGGCGGAGCACCACGTCAACGACGTCAAAGCTTTGATGTAAGAGCAACGGAAAGAAAAAAACGGACGCTGCTGCCTGTGTCCGACACGGCTGCTGAAAGCGCGGCGGGGGCCTTGCCCGTCCCTTCCGCGCCTCCTCTCAAAAAAACCGCCCCCTGCGCGGCCACCGGGCTTTCAACGGTAACCGTCCCGGAAGCCGTTCCGTGCGAAGCGTCGCGGAGGCCATGGTCTTTTCAGGATTTTGACGTTTCTCCTCTTGCAGCTGCAGTTTGGGAATTGAAAGGAGCTTTTGGGCAATGAAGAAGTTTTCTGTAATTTTCCTGGCCTGTCTTGCCTCGGCTTCAACGGCATTTGCGGCGATCGCTGCCACACGTGAGGTTCGCATCGGCCTTTTCGAGCCTCTCACCGGCGACGGAGGTCTCAGCGGACGTCAGGAAGCTCTGGGCGTACAGTTCGGCCATGACGAAGCGCCCTCCATCGTCATCGACGGCGAGACGCGGCAAGTTCGGCTCGTCAAAGCCGATACGGCTTCCTCGCCCGACGGAGCCGTAAAGGCGGCGCAGGAACTGATCAGCGCCGGCGTTTCGCTGGTGCTGGGATCTTACAGCTCCGAAGATTCCCTGGCAGCATCGAGCCTTTTTGCCGACGCGGGAATTCCCGCCATCGGCATCGGATGTACCAACCCCCAGGTTACCCAGGGGAACTCCCATTATTTCCGCCTGTGCTTCGTCGATCCGCTTCAAGGGGCCGTCCTGGCCGACTACGCCTTCAACGAGATGAAAGCCCGCACGGCCTACTGCATCGGCGAACAGGGCAACGCCTACGACGCCGGCCTGTGCCATTACTTCAAAGAAGCCTTCGAGAAACTGGGCGGCAAGGTCTTTGACGAAATGTTCCCCGCCAACATTCCGGACTTCTCGTCCTACATCACCAACGCCAAAAACTACGGTGCCGACGTTCTTTTCTGCCCCACGTCGCTGGCTTATTCCACACGGATTATCACCCAGGCCGGAGAACAGGGCGCCCGCTTTCCCGTTCTCGGCGGCGACACGCTGGACAACAACAGGACGGCGGAAGCGGCTTGTCTGGCGGGAGTGCCGCTGACGGTTTCATCCTTCTATCATGAAGGGGAAACGCCCCGTTTTGACGAACAATTTAAAAAATGGCTCGGCGACAACCCGAAAAACCTGAAAGACAACGGCAATCTTTTCACCATTGCCGCCATTTCAGCCATGGGATGCGACGCCTACCATGTAGCCCTCGAAGCGCTTCGAAACGCCGGAACGACGGACTCGCGCAAGGTCATGGAGGCTCTGGGAAACGTCAAGTATATGGGCGTTACGGGCATGATCTCCTTTGACAAAAACGGCGACGCCATCCGCGAAAGCGTTCTCATCAAAACCATCGACTTCGAGAAGAAAGAGTGGGTCAAAGTCGCAGAGCGCCATCTCGGTGACGTGAAAGTCGAAATGTAGCCGCTCTCGAAAAGTTTTCACCCGAAGTTTTCGCCCGGAGACGCTCGCCGTGAAGGCGGCGCCGAAGGCGAAAGGGCATGCTCTCGCAGGATGAGAGCGAAAAAATCGTGAGCGTAGAATTTTTGCACCCTGTTTGGCCCGCAACGGGCACATCACATTTCAGAAAGGATGAATCGGCAATGAAGAAATTGATCGCAACGGCAGTAGCTTTCGGCATGATCGCCTCTGCGGCTCTGGCGGCGGACAAAGTGATTCGCATCGGGATTTTCGAACCGGCTTCAGGCGACAGCGGCGCCGGCGGAAAACAGGAAACTCTGGGCGCGCAGTTCGGCTTCCACGAGACGCCCACGGTGGTCATCAACGGCGAGAAATACAAGGT
>CABTYW010000115.1 GCA_902489135.1 uncultured Synergistaceae bacterium | reverse complement strand
GGAGCTGGGCGAACCCGACGCCTCCGGCCGCAGAAGCCCCCATCCCGTGCCGGGCAGCGAATTCACCATGGAGATTGATACCGTTATCGAAGCCATCGGGCAGAGCTCCAACAAAGTCCTGCTCAACGCCTGGCCCGAACTGAAAACCAACAAACGCGGCTACATCGAAGCCGATGAGGCAACCGGCGGCGCCACCTCCATCGAAGGCGTCTACGCCGGCGGCGACATCGTTACCGGCGCGGCCACGGTCATCCTGGCCATGGGTGCCGGCAAGACGGCCGCCAAAGCCATTGACGAATATTTGACCAAAAAGGCCGGCAAGTAGTCACAGCCCGAAAAACACAGCGAGAGCGCGTCTGCGCCCTCGCTGTTTTATCTTGACGATTTTTAAACAAGGAGTTGAAACCATGAGCTGCTGCGGCAAAACGGACTATAACGCCAACGGCGACCTGAAAGACTGGAAAATCTTCCGCCGAAGGACACTGGAACTGGCGGAGACCAAGCAGGACGCCGACTTCAAAAAATACGTGGAAGGCGTCAGCGACAAAGCATGGGCGCATATTCTGGAAGAAAACTTTTTTACCCCGCAAAAGGCCATGGAACGCCTATGGGGCTTTTACAGCACCGACATTCTGCCCTACAGGGAGAAAAAACTATAATCGCCGCCGCACTGGCACTGACGTACAGAAAAAATGAGGCGACATTTTTTCAAGTATACAACCACCTCGCCCATTTTTGCTAAAATGAAATTTCCTTCCTGTTCTGAGCGCTCTATGATGCTGCATTATCGACGAGAGAAGCGCCGACATGGAAATACCGCTCCGAAAACAGCCGCAAAAACACCTTGTAAAACTCCATGAAAAACCGAGAACAAGGCTGTATGCCGTCCTCGACGAAGTCTCCGAGTTGAAAGGTGACAGTTGCAAACCGGCAGGCGATAAAAATCTCTGCCGCTCCCAAACACCGCCTTTTGGTATGATCTTCGAGCGGCACAGAAACGAAATGGTTCTTACAGCCATTGAAATCAACACTGAAAGCAATATCAAATACAAGGAGACTCTCCGATGAAAAATAAACTTACAGCGGAAGACATTAATCGCCGCAGAGAACAGATCAACGCCCGGTCCCCCGAGAAATTGACGTCGGCGGAACAGGCGTCTTTGGCTGCCGCCGTGGCCATGGACGACGGAACAACCATCACTTTGGAAGAACTGAAGCGACAGCTCGACGACTCCGGCGGGCGTATTGCGCCGCAGAACCCGCGCAGCCTGCACCAGACCTTGAAAGCCGCGGCCGCCGTCGAGGGGGCAGCCTCTACCGACCCATGCCATACAAATTGCCGCGCTGAACAGAGTCAATGAGCAAAGGACGCTCTCGCGGGGGCGTCCTTTTTATTGAAGCTCCAAGATTCTCCGCTCCGGCGACCATCGCCATGCCCCCGCGCTCTGCCCCGCCTAGTCCAGAATCGGCCTCCCCGCCGCGTTGTCCATGAAAAAGACGCAGGTTGTCGTCAGGCAGAGACTTGCCGCCATCTCCGTCGAAACTCCATTTCAAGCGAGCGCGGCGCCCGAAATGACGAGTGGCTCCGCTCCACCGCCCCACCTCCTTCAGGGTACGAAAAAGGCGGCCCCGTGAGAGGTCGCCTCTGTTGTGTTACTCATCTTCTTCCGGAACAGGATGTAATGTGTTAAGACATGTGTTACAGAAACAGAGTAAAAAAAGAGAGCCTCTGGTACAATAGGATTCGTCTAAAAACCAACCGTACCGGGGAGGCCCTCATGAGCATTATAACCGAAGAAATGCGATACCGCCAGCGTTTATGTGAGTATGCCCTCAAGCATGGAGTGACTCGGGCAGCGAGGAAATATCAGACCAACCGACAGTTTGTCTATCGCCAATTGAAGAAGTATGACGGAAGCGTCAGAAGCCTCGCCCTGAAGTCACGAAAGCCCAAGAGCAGCCCTACCGCCCACACCGAAGAAGAGTTATCCCTGATCAGACGCATGTTAAGAAGAAATGGAACCTACGGCCTGGCAGAAGTTTATGTCAGCTGCCGGAAGCGAG
>CABTYW010000114.1 GCA_902489135.1 uncultured Synergistaceae bacterium | reverse complement strand
TGTGACTGGAGTTCAGACGTGTGCTCTTCCGATCTGCCATAATGACAAAAAAGAAGCACCGGATGTCGAAAAAATTCACAGGTTTTTTGTCCCGGCGAGATTGTTTAACGATGACGCGTACACTTATACGGTAATGATAACCGTAAAAGAAGAGAATAAACGTATGCGTGCAAGGCTTGAAAATATTTATGAAGCGCATGACGCAAGGGCCGTAAAAAAGTACCTGACGGCCACGCCAAACCATAATGATTCAATAACGAATCATCAGGATTTGAATCCGTCAGGTACCTTTAGAACAATTCTACGCGACGTTCTCGACAATGTCAAGGACAACGACGGCAATCTCTACTTCCAGTCGGCCTGGCACGGCTCGCCTCACCGGTTCGAAAGCTTCGACCTCGGCGCGGTCGGAAGTGGCGAAGGCGGGCAGGCGCATGGCTGGGGACTGTATTTCGCACGTGATAAAAAAATCGCGGAGGGGTACAGAGCAAAACTCGAATCAGAGGGAAACGGCGCTCTTTTCGAGGTGGATGTGCCTGAAAACGACGTGCTGCTGGACGAGGATTTGCAGCTCCCGGAACAGCCCGAGAAAGTTCGCGAGGCTATTTCCAAGTATTACCGTTCGCGCCCCGATGACTACATTGCGGTTGACAGTGATTCTCTTCCGGAACAAAACGGAGGGCTCTTCCTGAAAGAAGTTATCCGCCAGTTGGCGAGGGAAGGAGAGCCCGAACCCAGGAAAGCGGCGTCGCTCTTACTGAATTCGTTGGGCATCAAGGGCATCACTTACGACGGGGGACAAGACGGCCGCTGCTTTGTGGTGTTCGACGACAAAGCGGTGAGCGTGATCGAGAGATACAATCAAGAAGTCACTGGCCAGCCGCTTGTGCGCCAGGGGCTGACGCGAAAGCCCGACAGCGCTCAGGCGAAGGTGGTACGTCTGAAGAATGTTCCTGAATTGGCTGGCAAGAAGGTTAAAGAGATCCTCGCTTGGGCGAAGTCGATCCTGCAAAGCGGCGGTGACATTACGATACGTTCTACGGGGCAAGTCGCGCGGTTTACGACCACCAACATCAACGCTTCTTTGAAGCGGAGCCGTGAAAAGTTGCATAATGAAGCCTATGTTGTGCTTCGCGAAATGGTGGAAAACGCGGAGTATGATCATTTTGAGCCTGGGGATGTAAAACATGCTACGCGCGCAATAGGCCAGGATGTTTATTATTCCGCTTTAAGTATCGACGAACAGTTGTATTCCGTGCGTCTCAAGATGGATGTCGTACCGGAGGAAATCCGGCAGAGGGAAAAAGCCGCGGGGATGTCGCCTGAAAATATTCGTTACAAAGATCATAAACTGACCGAAATAGAAATAGCACCTGCCCTGTACCATGGTATGCCCAATAATGGGGTTCCCATGCAGGAAGCAGGCGCTATCTCTACGGTAAGTTTAGGCGTGCTGCGGGGAAATGTCAAGCCCTCGAACCTGGAAGGCGGGGCTTTGTGGCAAGAACAGCTTCGCGGCAGTGTGGAATTCCGCGGCGACAAGTCCCTCATTACGCTGTTCAAAGCGGCCGACCAAAGCACTTTTGTCCACGAGATGGGGCACGTGATGCTGGAAAACCTTCTGCGTCTGGGGCGCGGCGACGACGCCCCTCCCATGGTGGCCAGGGACCTGGACGTGGCGCTGGACTTTCTGAACATGAAGGACTTCGACTTCGACCGCGTGGAAACGCCCGCTCAACGACAGCGTCTGACTGACGCTCAGGAACGTTTTGCCCGGGCTTTTGAGCGCTATTTGATGGAGGGGCGAGCGCCGAGCAAGGGGCTGAAAGGGGTTTTCGCGCGCATGAAGCGGTGGATGCTGTCGGTCTACCACAACGCGCGTCGGCTGGGCGTGGAGCTGTCGCCTCAGGTGAGGGACCTTTTCGCCCGTCTGCTGGCGGGCCCCGCGGCCGAAGAGGGCGGCCGGATGACTCTGTCGGACCTGCACGACGACGCGGAGGCGACGAAGGCCTGTCTGGCGGAGCTCAACGCCGAGGCGTCGAAGAAACGGTCGCGGGTGGAAGAGGCGCAAATCGCGGCGGCGTCTCTGGACGAGAAGGATATGCCTGACTGGGTGCCGCGGTCTCTCATCGACGGCGATCTGCTGGTGAAATCGGGGCAGGAGCGCTCCGCTCTGACGGGGGCGATCCGCAAGCTGGGCGGCATCGA
>CABTYW010000113.1 GCA_902489135.1 uncultured Synergistaceae bacterium | reverse complement strand
CCGAAGCGGGTCGGTGCGCCTTCACAAGCCCGCTTTCTCCGTTTCTTTGCCGCTCTCGCTTTCGCCGCAAGAGCCCGATTCGCCCTTTCTACATTCTTCGAAGCGACGGGGTTGCTTTTGCAGCCAGTCCGAAAACGGTCCGTTGAACGTTTTGCGCGCCGCGTCGGATGTCCCTTCCATTTCGCTGAAATTCTCAGCTGCCGGAGCATCCGAAGGACCTCCACGGAGAGCGTGCTCTTCCGTGGTCCCCTTTGGTGAGCTGCAGGGGCCGGACATGCCGCGGCCATCGCCGTAAATAAGTTTTTCCGCGCCCCGGGGCACGAAGCCTTTCGAAAAACCAATGGTCCGTCTCTTTGCTGATTTCTTCCGCGCCCCCGGGGGCGAAACTTTTCCTGCACCCCATGATCTGCCGCCAATGGAAGTTCGGGCTTTTTCGCCGCCTTTTCGTCGGTCATGGTCCCCCCGCAAGCGCACCGACCGTTCCCATGCGTTTCCGTTCTTTGGGTGTGGCCCATGTTCGCTTCCTGCTTCATAAACGAGAGTGCCCCGTGGTGATTTTTTCTCTGAACGCGTATCGGCACCTTTATCACCGAGCGCCGGCAGAAACAAAACTGGTGGCTTTGCAAGGCGCCATGAATGTGCTATAATAGCGCTCGCTTGCGGAGAGGTGGCCGAGTGGTTGAAGGCAGCTGATTCGAAATCAGCCAGGGATTCACGTCCCTCGGGGGTTCAAATCCTCTCCTCTCCGCCACTTCATCAAATGAAACCGAAACGGCTGAACAGAATACGGGACTACTGTGAAGTGCCCTCTTTACGTTTTTTACGGTAAGGGGGCACTTCTTATATGCACTGAACGGCAAAACATGACGTTGCACAGCTTCGGCAGCTGTCGAGAACCAATCGCGCCGTTGGCCCACTGAGAAGTTTTTAAAATGGACTTTTCCAACAAAAAATTCCGCCGCGAAGGGCGCTTTTTTTTACAGCGCGTCTTCGCGGCGGAATTCTTATTGTAACGTCTTATCTCAGTGGTGGCGACGGCGCTTCATAATAACGCGCACTGCGCCCTCGGAATAGGGAGCCAGTTCGCCCTGCTGGTAAATCACTGCCAGCGATCCGGCGTCGGACAGGTAAAACTCCTCACTTAAATTCTCGGGCACAAATTCGGGGTTGAAGGAAATGGCCTTTCCCTGTCCGTTGTAAAGCTTCCAGCCGCCCTTTTTCAAATGCTTCACCAGCGTATCCGTCTTTTTAATGCGAACAAAACGGCTGAGGGGCAGACGCTCGCCGGTGTTCTTGCTGTAAACCGCACCGTGATCGTAGCTTTCGCCGTTGGCAGCGCCCCGCTCCGTCACCGTCGAGCTCAGCACCAGGGACACATAGTTTTTGTCCTCGAACTTAAGGGCGTAGGTCATAGACACGTCTGTATGATCGGTATACTTCGCTTTGACGCCGTTGACGTACTCGGCAATGTCTTTGTTGATCATTGACTGAGCCTCGGCGTTTTCAAGATGCACCGCGGGATATACCAGTTTCAGTCCGAATCCGTCGGACTGCACGGCATCCACAACCTGAGCCTGAGCGGCAAAAGGAAGCGCTGCGGCCGCCAAAAGTGCGAAAAATATTTTTTTCATTTTCTGTACCTCCGTTTAAATAATATCTCCGTGATTTTGCAACAACTGTAATTGTAGCATAGCGGAGGTGGCCGTTTCAACATGCGGAAACTTCAATTTTTGTCGAATTCCGTCTTTCCCCGCTCCGCTTTTTTGTTTTTTTCTCTGCACGCCAGAAAAAAATCCTGAAGGATCTTGCGGCACCGAAGTTCCATGACGCCGGCGGTGATTTCGAGGCGATGGGACAGACGACTGTCGTCGGCAATGTTGTACAGCGTGCCGCAAGCACCGGCCTTGGCATCGGAACAGCCGTACACCAGGCGGGAGACGCGCGACTGCACAAGCGCGCCGGCACACATGGGACAGGGTTCCAGCGTCACAACCAGGGTGCAGCCGCTGAGATTCCATGATTGAAGTTCACGGGAAGCTTCGCGCAAAGCCACCACTTCGGCGTGAGCCGTGGGGTCGTGTTCAAGGCGACGCCGGTTGCGGCCTCTGCCCACAATTCGTCCGTCGGGCGCGACCACGACAGCGCCCACGGGGATGTCGCCTTCGTCTGCTGCCCTACGCGCCAGCTGCAGAGCGACGGCCATGTATTCTTCGTCTTTTTTCATGGCCTCCCGGCCTCCTTAAGGGGCAAATACAAAAATGGGAGTTCCTTTCGGAACTCCCTTGCGTACTCATTGGCGCGCCATGCAGGATTCGAACCCACGACCTCCTGGTCCGTAGCCAGACGCTCTATCCAGCTGAGCTAATGGCGCGCAACGTACTTTTTCGACTGAAAAAAAATAATGGCGCGCCATGCAGGATTCGAACCCACGACCTCCTGGTCCGTAGCCAGACGCTCTATCCAGCTGAGCTAATGGCGCGTATACTTTTTAATGGCGGAGAGAGAGGGATTTGAACCCTCGAACCCGAAACGGGTTACACACTTAGCAGGCGTGCGCCTTCGGCCGCTCGGCCATCTCTCCGTCCTCAATCGAACGTTCGATATTCTAACTCGCATGGGGCTTCATGT
>CABTYW010000112.1 GCA_902489135.1 uncultured Synergistaceae bacterium | reverse complement strand
TTGTGTGTCCTTGACCGGACAGGGCGACGCCACCGTGGTGAACCATGACGCCGTAGGTATCGACGATGATCTTTCTCACTGTAAGTCCCGTGTCGGCCATGGGGCCGCCTTTGACGAAACGCCCCGTGGGGTTGACGAGAATTCGCGGGTTCTTCATCAGTTCTTTGGGCATCACCGGTTCAATGACGGTTTCCATGATGACGGAATTCAGTTCTCTCTGTGAAACCATGGGGCTGTGCTGCGAGGAAACCACGATGGTCTCCGCGGCCACCGCCTTTCCGTCGATGTACTCGAGGGTAACCTGAGTCTTGCCGTCGGGGCGCAGGCAGTTCACCGTTCCGCCCTTGCGGACGGCGGCCAGACGGCGCGCCAGACGCTGCGCCAGCGCAAAGGGCATGGGAAGGAATTCGGGCGTCTCATCGGTGGCATACCCGATCATCATTCCCTGATCTCCCGCGCCGATACGGTCAATCTGATCATCGTCCATTTCCGACTCGCGAACCTCAAGGGCTTTGTTGACGCCCATGGCGATGTCCTCGGACTGCTTGTCGATTTGGGTGAACACCGCACAGGTCTCGCCGTCAAAACCGAATTTGGCGCGGTTGTAGCCCACGTCAAGCACCGTTTGGCGCGCCACGGCGGGGATATCGACCACGGCCTCGGCGGTAATTTCTCCGGCTACTACAATGGAGCCTGTGGCAACCAGGGTCTCGCAGGCCACTCGGGCCATGGGGTCCTGAGCGAGAATGGCGTCAAGCACACCGTCGGAAATCTGGTCGGCCAGTTTATCGGGATGACCTTCAGTGACGGATTCCGACGAAATCAGCAATTTTTCTGACATAAACGTACCTCCATAGAGAACTTCAATGAGATGAATGTACAAAAAATCTTCACCGAGCCGCTTTCAACGCACAAAAAAAGCCTCTCCACGAGGAGAGACTCTGCACGCGAGCGCACTCCTCTCATCATCCGACCCGGAAAAACAACTTCCGGTCTCTGGTTTTGGCACCACGCTCCCCTGTGCAGGGGCAGGTTGCCGGGCATCATAGGGCCAGTCCCTCCGCCGCTCTCGATAAGAGTTTCAATTCCAGTTCATTATACACAGCCAAGCGGCCTTGTCAACACGTTTCGGTGAAGTTGCAAAATGCGTGCCGCCGCGCCTTCCGCCGCAAAAGCGACGGTGAGGAAGCTTCCGAAAGTGATGTCCCGGAGATGGGCGAGCCTCCGCTTTCTTTCTTCGCACGTACCCGCTGTGCACGTGTCCCGCGATGAAAGATCTTCGCCCATTGAAACCGGGAAAAACCGTGTCCCGGAATTTATTTTTTGAAAAGATCCGCAACGGTCAATCGATGGGCTCTTCAAGCGCCGAAAAGGCCCTCAAAACAATGACGTTTTGAGGGCTTTTCCTGTGGTGCGTCCGATGATAAACTGTTTTCAGCCGCGCCTATTGGTCAAACCATTTTTTCCGAAGGGCTTCTATCTCGCCGCTGGCATTCATCTCGTCGATGATTTTGCTGACGGCCTCGGTGAGTTCGGCATCCTTTTTCGGCATGGCGACGGCCTTGTCGGCGCCGGTGATCTGCTTTTCAAAGGCGATGGTGACTTTGCCGGCAAAGTCCTTTGCGGCGACAAATTTTTTTGCCACGGGGATGTCCATCAACGTGGCCGCTGCTCGCCCAAAGACCACTTCGCGCACGCAGTCGTCAAATTTCTGAAAGGTTTTGACTTCCACGCCCTTCAAACTGCGGGCGAAACTCTCCTGAACCGTACCGATCTGCACGGCCACCGCTTTTCCGGCAAGCGCGTCGGTGTCCTTGGGAGGGTTTTCCGCCGAGGTGACGAAGGCGCTGAAGGAAATCTCATAGGGCGCCGAGAAGTTGACGCGCTTGGCACGCTCTTCAGTGGCCGACATGCCGGCGGCCACCAGATCCACCTTGCCCGTCATCAGCGCGGGAATCAGCGAGTCAAAGGACATATCGACCCATTCAATTTTTTTGCCCAGCTTCTCGCCGATCCTATTGACAAGTTCAATGTCGAACCCCACCAGCTCATTCTTTTCATTGCGGGATTCGTAGGGAGGATAGGTCGCTTCGGTCCCGGCAATGAGCGTGTCTTTGGACAGAGCTCCCGCGGCACAGGCCGCACCGGTTCCCATAAGCAGCAGAGCACACACAGCAGCAATTTTCTTCAACATTTTCTCTCACCTCTGAACAAAAATTAAATATTTATTTGTTGATGAACTTACTGCCAATGATAATCACTGAATGTTTATTTGTCAATGGCAAAATAAATTTCTGTTTATTATTTTTTGAGAGGACTTCACGGAGCGTGCCGTTCCCTGAAGCGGCGTGAAAAAATGCTTACCGAACAACAATTTTCTCAAAGCATACAGGCCCTGGGCGGCAGCCTCTACATTGCAGGCGGCTGGGTGCGCGACCGGCTGCTGGGACGCTGTGCCGCTGACCGGGATTATGTGGTCTGCGGCCTGACGGCGGAAAAGCTCTGCGGCGCCTTTCACTGTGTCGCCGTGGGACGTCGGTTTCCCGTATTTCTCATCGAGGTGGACGGCGTCCCGCGGGAAGTGGCTCTCGCGCGAAGGGAGCGCAAAATCGGCCGCGGATACCACGGC
>CABTYW010000111.1 GCA_902489135.1 uncultured Synergistaceae bacterium | reverse complement strand
TCGTGGCCGCAGGCGTGCATGACGCCGGGATGTTGAGAGGCGAAGGGAAGTCCCGTTTCCTCCGTTACGGGCAGCGCGTCCATGTCGGCGCGCAGAGCGGCCCGCCGTCCCGGCCGTCTCCCGGTGATGTCGGCGATGACGCCCGTAGGACGGCCGCAGGTACCGACGGTCACATGGTCACATCCCATCTTTTCAAGCGCCGCGGCGATAAATTTACTGGTCTCCGTCTCGCTGAAAGAAAGCTCCGGAAAGGAATGAAAATGCCGCCGCCAGGCGACGACGGCATTTTCAATCTCCTTTGACCGGGCGTTAAAATCCGGCATCCCCATGGGTCAATTCCACCCGATGGCAATTCCGACGCACATGAAGACCCAGCCGAGAAGCACGACCTTGACGACCAGCGGGAACACGAAGCGGAACCAGCGGTCGAAGGGTACGCGGGTCAGCGCCAGCATGGCCAGCATTCCGCCGACGGTGGGATAGCACAGATTGGTGACGCCGTCGCCGATCTGGAAGGCCATGACGGAAACCTGGCGGGTCATGCCGACGATGTCGGAAAGGGGAATCATCACCGGCATCGTGGCCAGAGCCTGTCCGGAGCCCGACGGAATGAGGAAGTTGATTAGACAGTGGGCCACCGACATCAGCACGGCGGAAGCGTAAACGCCGAGCCCCTGCAGCGGTGCAACCAGCCCGTGAATGACGGTGTCGGTGATGTTTCCGTCCTTCATGACCACCTGAATGGCGAGAGCCACGCCGATGGCCAGAGCGCCGCCGGCGACGGATTTGACGCCGTCGATCATCAGTTCAACCATGCGGTTGGGGCCGATGCCGCCGGCGAAAGCGCCGATAATGCCGATCAGCAGGAACAGCCCCGCCATCTCGGTGAGATACCAGTGCCACTTGAGCACGCCGAAGATGGTGAAGGCCATGCCCGCCGCGAACACCGAGAGGACGGCCTTGTCGCGCCCGGAAAGACGGTACTCTTCAAGGGGTTTGGTCAGCGTCAGTCCCGTGGTGTCTGCGTCGGGAACGAGGCTCTTGGAAGGATCTTTACGAATTCTGTCCATATAGCGGGTGATGTGGAAACCGGTGAGGATAATGGAGCACAGGCAGTAGAGCGAGCGGAAAACGATGCCCGAATAGATGGGTAGCTGAGCGATGGCGTGAGCCGTGCCCACGGTGTAGGGATTGATGGGCGACGTGGCGAAGCCGATGCCGATGCCGGCGATGGCCATGCCTGCACCGACCATGACGTCGCCGCCCAGGGCCAAAGCGACGAACACGGCGATGGGCGTGACGGCGATGTTGTTCTCGAAGCCGACGGTGGCGCCCAGGAAACCGAAGATCAGCATGACGATCCAGATAAGCTTTTTGTAATTGCCGACGCCGATGTGTTTCACCGCGCAGCCGACGCCGTGCTCAATGGCGCCCGTGCTCTGCAGCACGTTGAACATGGCTCCGGAGATGAAGGTGATGACGACGACGATGCCCGCGTTGACGATGCCGCGGGGAATGGACGTCAAAAACTGCATCAGCGTAACCGGCGTCGGGTCAACGGCATGATAGCTGTTGGGGTCTACCACCTTGCGTCCGTTCACGACGATGCGGTCGTAAACTCCCGGGGGCAGAAAATACGTGAGAGCGGCCACCGCCGCGACGAGCAGAAACAACAAAATATAAGGATGGGGCAATCTTTCATACCAATGCTTCCTTCCAATTTCCGTCATGAACACTCCCGCCTTTCTTGAAGTTATTGAGCCGGCAGCTTATACAATCCTGTCGATAGTTTATAGAATACCATTATGAGAAACTGTAATCAAGAGTGAAGATGACACAATGAACAAAATGACCGAAAGGGCTCGGCTCCCGTGAATTTCTGAGCTTTCCGATTTGAACGAAAGAGGGCGCGGTGCGGAGTTTTTCGCACCGGACGCCGGCGTGAAACCGCTGGGATATGCTCAGTTTCGCGTCGGCGACGCACGGAGATCGAATTTTTTTAAACGACCTTCGAAAGTCCTTGTAGTTGAATAAAAATTCCCTATTTACAATAACAATAAACCGTTGTATCATTCATGATATAAAATAAATTTCATTTTTTAAGAAATTTGGAGAAAATAGTTTATTTTATGGGAGGAATTGATCATGAAAAAATGGTGCGTTGCTGCAATGGGGCTGGCGATGTCGCTGCTTTTGGCGGGAGGCGCTCTGGCAATTTCGGGTGCATTGGCCAAGGACAGCTTGACTGTAGGGACGGAAAGCACGTTCCCTCCCTTTGAGTTCCGCGCTCCCGACGGTGCGCTTCAGGGCTACGACATTGACCTCATCGAGAGCATCGGCAAAAAACTGGGCAAAAAAATCCAGTGGGTGGACATGTCCTTCGACGGGCTGTTGCCTTCGCTGATGATGCACAAGATCGACCTGATCGCCGCCTGCATGTCGGCCACGGGGGAGCGCCGGAAGAAAATCGATTTTACCGCCGTGACCAATCAGTCCGACTCGGCGTTCTTTGTCCTGAAAGGCAAGGAAAAGACTTCAGCCCGTGACTTTGAGGGACTGACCGTCGCCGTGCAGCTGGGAACCATTCAGGCCGCATACGCCCACGGCATCAAGGGCGCCGTTGTCAAGGACTATCAGAAAACCGACGACTGTCTGCGCGAGGTGCTTTTCGGCCGCGTCGACGCGGCGTTGCTGGACGGCCCCGTGGGGTACAAGTACTG
>CABTYW010000110.1 GCA_902489135.1 uncultured Synergistaceae bacterium | reverse complement strand
GAAGCCTTCACGGCCATGCGCTCCCGCGGCGCACAGTGCACCGACATCGCTGTTCTTGTGGTGGCCGCCGACGACGGCGTCATGCCCCAGACCGTGGAAGCCATCAACCATGCCAAGGCGGCGGGCGTCCCTATTATCGTGGCCATCAACAAAATGGACAAACCTGCCGCCAACCCGCAGCAGGTCATGCAGGAACTCAGCGGCTACGGTCTCGTGGCCGAGTCCTGGGGAGGCGACACCGTCATGGTGGAGCTGTCGGCCAAGACGGGCAAGGGCGTTGACACCCTTCTCGAGATGATCGGTCTTGTGGCCGACATGCAGGATCTCAAGGCCGATCCCACGGCGTCGCCCGAGGGCATTGTCATCGAAGCGCGTCTCGACAAGGGGCGCGGCCCCATGGCGTCCGTTATCGTGCAGGAAGGAACGCTGCGCGTCGGCCATTACATCATGTTCGACAGCTGCTGGGGCAAAGTGCGCGCCATGCTCAACGACATGGGCAAGCAGGTGCGCGAGGCGGGGCCCAGTACCGCCGTGGAGCTTTTCGGCCTCAACGGCGTTCCGCAGCCCGGCGACCACTTCGTGAGAATTAAAGACGAAAAAGAGGCCCGCGACCATTTCGCCGCCCTTGAAGAGGAACGGCGCCAGAAACAGAACGCTTCGGTCAAGCGCATGACCCTCGAAGACCTGTACAGCCAGGTTCAGGAAGGTCAGAAGCCCGTTCTCAATCTGGTCATCAAGTGCGACGTTCAGGGCACCATCGAAGCCATCGCCGGCTCGCTGGAGAAACTGGCCACCGATGAAGTGGGAATCAACATTGTCCACTCGGCGGTGGGACGCATCTCCGAGTCGGATATCATGTTGGCTGCCGCTTCCAACGCCATTGTGGTGGGCTTCAACGTTCGTCCCGAGAGCAGCGCGCAGAAGCTGGCCGAGAAAGAAAACGTGCAGATTCGCCTGTACAGCATCATTTACGAGATCATCGACGACGTGAAGGCCGCCATGGAGGGCCTTCTGTCTCCCGAGGTCAAAGAAAACGCCCAAGGGCAGGCGGAGATCCGCAAAATTTTCAAAGCACCCAAAATCGGCAAAATCGCCGGATGCCGTGTCACCCAGGGGGTCATTAAAAGATCTTCCAAGGTGCGCCTTGTGCGCGACGGCATTGTCATCTGGGAAGGCACCGTCGCCTCGCTGCGTCGCGAAAAGGACGATGCCGCCGAAGTGCGCGGGGGATTTGAATGCGGCATGACCTTCGTCAACTACCAGGATTTTCGCGAAGGCGACGTGGTTGAAGCCTACGAGCTGGTAGAAGAAAAGAGAACTCTGTAATCCTGTTTTTGTAAAACTGCCGCGGCCTCTGTCATGTCATGACAGTTTATTGAGCCGCGGCGTCTTTATGAAGCCCGCAAAGGAGGGTGAACCATGCCCGGTTTCAGAATGGGTCGCATCAACAGCCAGCTCCAGCGCGAGATCTCTCAGATTCTTTCCCGGGAGGTGCGCGACGAGAAACTCGGCGAAGTCATCGTCACGTCGGTGGAGTGTTCGAAGGACCTGAAATACGCCAAAGTGTACTACACCACCCTTCGGAGAGAAGGCCGCGGAGAAATCGCCCAGCTGCTCGACAAAGTTACGGGCTTTGTGCGCTCGACGCTGGGACATCGGCTTTCTTACCGCACCGTGCCGGAGCTGACCTTTAAATTCGACGACAGCGAGGAGTTGGCCCGCGAGATGGACCGCGTTCTCGATAAAATCGCCGAGCAGCTTCCCGCCCAGGAGCCCTCTTCGAAGGGGGCCCCGTCGGAGGAACTCCGCGGAGGATCATTCCGATGAGTCCGCAAGCCGAAAAAATTGCCCAAATCCTCGGCGCGGAGCCCAAATGGCTGATTTTGAGCCACGTGAAGCCCGACGGCGACACGCTGGGATGCGGCAGCGCTTTGACCTGCGCCGGACTGAAAATGGGCAAAGACGTGGAGTGGGGTGGCGTTGACGCTCTGCCGCGGACCTATGCCTTTTTGCCCTGCGCCGACCGGTATCGTGCCGGCGGCGTTCAGCCCGAAGAAGGCCGCTGCGTTGTCACCGTGGACGTCAGCACCGTCGGCCGCGGCGTGCCCGGAATGGCGCCGCGCATTTCCATCGACCATCATCGCGACAACGAAGGGTTCGCTTCGGAGATCAACTGGATCGTTCCCGAAGCCGCCGCGTCGGGCGAGCTTATTTACGAAGTGGTTCAGGCACTGGGCTGTCCCCTTGACAAAGACATCGCTGAAGCGCTCTACGTGTCGCTGACCACCGATTCCGGCGGCTTTTCCTTTTCCAACACCACGGCTCGAACGCTGAGAGTGGCCGCCGAGCTGGTGAAAGCCGGAGCCGTTCCCGTCGAAGTGAACGAAAAGCTTCATTACAACGATTCTCAGTCGAAAATCAACCTGTGGGGCCGCTGCATGAGCCGCGCCAGAAAAGTGGGCAGCCGCGCCGCGCTGTCCTGGGTTTCACGCGACGACTTCCGCGAGACGGGCGCCGACGACAGCGATACTGAAGGTCTGGTGAACATGCTGACTCACATGGCCGGCACGTCGTTGACGGTGCTGGTCAGCGAAGCGGAAGACAGTCTTCGATGCAGCGTCCGCGCCCGCGGCGACCTGTCGGCGCAGCAGTTCGCGGCGCGGCATGACGGCGGCGGGCACCGCTACGCGGCGGGCTGCAAGCTTTATGTGCCGCTGGACGAAGGCGTGGCGCAG
>CABTYW010000109.1 GCA_902489135.1 uncultured Synergistaceae bacterium | reverse complement strand
TTGCCGGGCTCGTAGCCGGCGGCCTCGATGGCTTTCACCAGATACTCAAAGCCCATTCTGTTGCTGGAGAAATTGGGGGCGAACCCTCCCTCGTCCCCCAGACCGGTGCTGAAGTTTTCCTTCAACAGGATTTTCTTCAGGGCGTGGTAGGTCTCGGCACCCATGCGAAGCGCTTCGGCAAAGTCGGGCGCACCGTGGGGAACGATCATAAATTCCTGAATGTCCAGGTTGTTGTCGGCGTGAGCGCCGCCGTTAATGACGTTCATCATGGGAGCGGGAAGGGTCTTGCGTTGCATGCCGCCCAGGTAATCCCACAGCGCCATGTCATGACTCATGGCTCCGGCGCGGGTGACGGCCATGGACACCGGGAGGATGGCGTTGGCTCCCAGCTTTCCCTTGTTGGGCGTGCCGTCCAGTTCCATCATTCTGCGGTCAACGGCACGAAGGTCGTCGGCGTCCATGCCGCAGATTTCCTGAGCTATAAGGCTGTTTACGTTTTTGACGGCGTTCTGTACGCCCTTTCCGCCGTAGCGGGAGCCGCCGTCACGAAGTTCGACGGCCTCGAAGGTGCCCGTAGAAGCTCCCGAAGGCGCCGCGGCGCGGGCAATTTCACCGGTTTCAAGGCCGACTTCCACTTCAACGGTGGGATTTCCGCGGGAATCCAAAATCTCTCTTGCGTGTACCCCTACAATGGTACTCATCTCAGCACTCCTCTCCTGTCAGCGAAGAAAACGCCTCAGGCGCTTTCCCATGGGTTTTGGTCGGGCTCGACGCGGCGTTCGCCGCGCATCTCGCAGGCCACGGCGCCGCGGCGGCGCAAAAGCGCTTCATCGTCAATCAACACGGCGGCGCGGATCACTCGGCGCGGAAAGGCGACTTCAATCAGATCGCCCGCTTTGACGTCGGAGGAAGACTTAACCGGCCGTCCGTTGACGCGCACGGCTCCGACTTCAATCATTTCCTGAGCGACGGTGCGGCGTTTTACCAGCTGCGACAGCTTCAGGAACTTGTCAATACGGATCACCGGACATCACCCTGTTCTTCCCTGCATAACAATCTTGCATAACGGTTTATTATATCAGGATTTCAGTAAAAAAACACTTTTTTCACAATCTTTTTTCTCCAATGCCGCGTCGAAATTCGGCACATTTTTTCGTCACTTTGCATAAAAACTCAGAATCGCTTCAGCAATGCCGCCAAGCGGGCATATTCCGTCAGCTCTTCGGGCGTCGCTTCTCCGCGGTACAGGCGATCTTTCAGCGCGTCGTAGCGGGTCTGCCGATTTTTTCGCGTCAATACGGCGCACAGAGCGCTCCACCTTTCAGCTTCGCTGCCCGGGAGGGTATCGCAGAAAGCTGCTCCCTTAGCCAGCGCCGCCATGGAAAAGGAATCGCCGATTTCAAGCCACTGACGCTCCAGTTCCGACGGAGCGACGCCTCGAAGCAGCGCCGCCGCCACGGTCTGGAGGCGGTCGTCGCTGAACAGTCCCACGGTTTCCCGTTCCGGCGACGTTGAGCGTAGAGACGCCGAACTCCACAGCAGACTCATCAGCGCCGCTTCGGCGGGATCGACGGGGCGGGAAACGGCGTCGGTGATGTCCGCCGACAGAATTTCGGCATCGGCCAGGCTCCGCACGGCGCCGCTTTGTTTCTTCCCTGCGGTGCCGATTGAGCGGCCGCGCCGCAGGCGATGAAGTTCCGAGGCCAGCTGATAGTCGGGAAGCCCCAAAGCGTGTCCCAATTCCTGCATATGGGGGGCGAGCTCCACCGCCGAAAGCTGCGCCAGGCTGCCGAGAAGATCCTCGGCTGCCTTGGCGCCGCCTTCGGTTTGGGCGGCGGCACGGTACAGACTGATATGATGGAGCACCAGAGGCTGCGCTTCTTCCACGGCCCGGTCGAACATCGCGTCGCCGTCTTGGGACTGCAGCATTTCGTCGGGATCCTTGCCGCCGGGAAAGCGCACGACGTAGACTTGAAGTCCTGCGCGCTGAAGCACATACATGCCCCGCAGCGTGGCGTTCTGTCCCGCCGTGTCGGCATCGTAGCAAATATAGCATTTGTCGGCAAAGCGTTTGAGCAGCGATGCCTGCTCCTCCGTCAGCGCCGTTCCCAGCGACGCCACAGTCTCGGTGCGGCCGTGCATGTGAAGCCTGACGGCGTCCATATAGCCCTCCACGAGGATGGAACGGCCCTTTTCGCGAATGGCGTTTTTCGCGCGGTCCAGCAGATAAAGATTGTCCTTTTTGTTGTACAGCGGCCCTTCGGGACTGTTGAGATATTTGGCGCCTTCACCGTCGACGATGCGCCCGCCGAACGCGACGGGACGTCCCGAAACGTTGCGTATGGGGAAAATGACGCGCCCGCGGAAACGATCGTAGCAGCCCTTTTCGCCCTGAATGACCAAACCGCATTTCAGCAGCTGGTCCTGCGTCACGCCCTGACGGCGCAGGGCATCGTTGAGCGAACGCCACGAGGCGGGCGCCCAGCCCAGTTCAAATCTGTCGGCATCGGCCATGGTGAGATTTCTGCGCGCAAGATAGCCCTTTCCGACGGCACCCGCGGCACTTTTCAGTTCGTCGCGGAAAAACCCGGCCGCCTGCTCCATCACCGAATACAGATCGACGCTTTGAGAGCGTCCGCGGCGGCGCGGCAGGTCGATGCCCGCCCGGCGCGCCAAATATTCCAGCGCTTCAGGAAAGCTCAATCCCTCTTTTTCCATGACGAATGAAAAAACGTCGCCGCCTTTGCCGCAGCCGA
>CABTYW010000108.1 GCA_902489135.1 uncultured Synergistaceae bacterium | reverse complement strand
TCAATATCGGTTTTTTCGTTTTTTCACGGATTTTGTCCACGTGGTGATCTGACCATTTGAGGATGTTTGAAAGGGGGGTGAGCATTTTAAAAATGTTACGGTGAACCTTGAATATATGTGATTTGAACAAGTTGGAATGAGGCCTTTTTGGGGACTGATTGAGGGGCTAAATCGGCAACCGTCGTCGTTGCCCGGCATCGGAAGTGACAGGGCGGCAGCCCGATTTCCGCGTTGATCGGATCTCGGGTTTTGCTCGTCATTGGCACTTTTTATCATCGTTGAACATGGGCTGTGCGGCTTTCATGGCGTTGGCGTCGCGCCGTTGAGCCGCGCAAAGGATTTGATCGCGCTGTCGCGACAGGGTCATGACGGGGATGGTGCGGCCCTGTCCGGCCATGGGGCTCAGCCTCTGAGAATGGGTCGCCAATCGTCGGGGCCCGTCAGTATCGTGCGAGGGCGCTTGTACGTGACGTTGGCGATTCCCGCTCCCGGGATGTGGCGCACCTGTTTTTTTTCGGTGTAATCCACCACCGACGAACTTTCGGTGCAGTCGCTGTAACACAGCGCCAGCGATGCCGCCGCCTTGACGGCCCGCTGGAGCTGCGCGTCGTCGTCGGGGGGATTTTTGAGAATGACATGGGCCCCCGGAAACTCGTGAACGTGAAACCACAGGTCGTCGGGCGACGCCTCCTGAAAGGTCACGTAGCGGTTTCCCCGGGCGTTCATGCCCACCAGAATGACGCTGTTGTCCAGAGTGAAGCGCAAATGGGGTGGCGCGGGCTTTTTCGACGGGCGTGAGGCGGTTCTGCCGATTTTTTTGCCTTCGCCGTACTCTTCTTCGATCTGGCGGTAGAGCTCTCTGAGCTTGTCGGAGCTTTGAACGCGCTTCAGGCGCCCTTCCAGCGAGAGAATGTCGTCGATTTCCTCCTGAAGCCTCTCCAGCTCAATTTTGACCTGTCCGACGTCGGCGCTGTACTTTCGGTATTTTTTGAAGTAGGCCTGGGCGTTGGCGCGGAGGCTCAATGCCGGATCGACCGTCACCGTCAGGACTTTTTCTCCGTCCTCTCCCCAATAGGAAAGCGTTAAAGAGCTTTGACCTTTGTTGACGACTTCTAAATTTTGCAACAGCGCTTCGCCGGCTTCTCGGTAAGCGGCGCAGTTTTCGGCGCGCTGAATTTGGTTTCTCAGTCCGTCGGCGTGTTTGGCCTTACGCCCCCGCCGGCGCTCCAAAATCTTTAAAGCGTTCGCGGCGATGGAGGCCAGCTCGCGGCGTTCCGTTTCTCCGGAAATGGAGCTGCGGCAAAAGGAAAGACCGCTGCCCTCAAAGACTTCGGCGCCGGGCAGCGCCGTCCCCAGCGCGGTGAGATAGGAGCCGATTTTCTGAAAGACCGGCGGACTGACAAACAAGGCGTCGCGCACCAGGTCGACGAAGCCCGCCTCGCAGAGCCGCAGCAGTTCTCCCGCGACGACGCGTCCCAAGCCGCGCGGCGCACGAAGGCAGTGGCGCAGCTCGTCGTCGGTCATGTCGGGCCGTGGCGTTTCGCCCCGAATGGGCGGCGGCGGAACGTAGGGCGCTCCCGGCACCACCGTGCGGTAGCGGTTGACGTCGGGGGAGACGTGTTTTGCCGCCTCCATGATGACGCCGCCTTCGTCGGTGAAAAGGGCGTTGCTCATGCGTCCCGTCAGCTCGAGAATCAGCGTGATCTCCCGGCTCACTCCGCCCCCCACGAAGCGCTGAAAGCGCAGCCGCAGAATTCTGTCTCCGGGAACGCAGTCGACGCCCGTCAGCGAACTGCCGCCGAAATGGCGCAGCAGCCCCATGGCGAAGGGCGTTTTGACTCCGCCGCTGCGGAGCACTCTCATTTCATCGCATGAAATGGCACAGATGCCGAAAATTTCAGAATTCCACGTGAAAAACAGGGGATTTCGATTTTTAAAGGCCATGGCGCACCAGCTGCTGCCTGCCTCAATGCGCTGGAGCCGGCAACCCTCATAGTTTTTCAGCTCGGGAACCAGCGCGCTCACCAGTTCAGGTCCGTAGTTCATTGACGATGCTCCTCGCTCAAATAAATTCCTTCACGTCCATTTTAGCAAAAATTCGCCGTCGCGGGCCGGCTGAAATGCCGTCATATCCTTGAAAAAAGGCGGGAAGAACTTTATTAAGGAAGACCTTTGAGGTTCCTCGTGACGGTGCCGTTTCGGCAATGCCCCCATGTCGCCATAGGGGGGCAAAGCGGCGGCGCGGCAGAAACGGTCCCGTTCAGATCGAAAGCCCGTTTCATGGGGCATGGGGTGCGTCACATGCGGCCGTGACTTTCACCGCTGCGCCCGTCGCCCCGGGCTTCCTCCGCTTCTTCCTGCATGGCAGTTCACTTTCCATTCGCCGCCGCGGCAATTTCTTTTGAAGGCGTCGGGGATGACATTTTCACCGAGGCGGCGGGCAAAAAAGATGCTTGACAACGCAGTGATAAACCATTAAAATGCCTTGTGTTGGTCTGAGGGGCTGTGGCGCAGTTGGGAGCGCGATTCGTTCGCAACGAATAGGTCGAGGGTTCGAATCCCTTCAGCTCCACCATACTCCCGCGCGACGGGGTGTAGCGCAGTCTGGTTAGCGCACCTGCTTTGGGAGCAGGGGGTCGAAGGTTCGAATCCTTTCACCCCGACCAGCTGATTTTCGTCGGTTTTTGCGGAAATAGCTCAACTGGTAGAGCACTAGCCTTCCAAGCTGGGGGTTGCGGGTTCGAGTCCCGTTTTCCGCTCCAATACCGTGCGCCGGTAGCTCAGTTGGATAGAGC
>CABTYW010000107.1 GCA_902489135.1 uncultured Synergistaceae bacterium | reverse complement strand
GGCGCCACCGGCCCATCCGGACCTTCCCACCAAAAACGTAAGCGCAGGAATGAAGAGAAAAATTTCCCGCTTCATTCCTCCGCTTTTGTATCCGATGCAAAGGGAAGATGCCGTCGGCCGCCGCACCAAGGGACGCGCGGTTCAGCTGCGGCCTCTTTTTCAGCCTCCGGCCAAAGGGAAGATGAAGAAAACACTCCTAAGCCGTCTTTTTTTCCAATCTCTCGTTTCGGAAAAACAGCAACATGTCCACGGAAACCATGAGCACGTTGACGATGTACAGCGCCAGCACGCTCCAATGGGTGTCGCTCAGAAGGCACTTGCCGATGCCCGCCAGATAGCCGGCGATGATGACAATGAGAAAAAGCAGACTTTTGCCCTTGCTGCTGCGCGAGGTCCATGATTTGTAGATGGAAATGGGCCACGCGGCGCCGAAGCAGATCAGCATTATGCCTTCAAGAAGCGATTTCAAAAACATCATTCAAAACCTTCCCTTTCTCCGATGGCTTGTCTTAAGATAGTGTTCATCTGTCCACGGGCCCCATGGGGACAGACCCGGCCGACGTGCACGGGGGCGGCACGCGATGTCATGACGGGTATGGGCGCTCCCTGCGGACCTTGAACGCCGTTTTTTCGACGAAAATAAAATTCAGCGCCGCGCCAAACCGTCTAACGCCCGGAGCGGAACAGCTGGCGTTCCATCACGTCGATGATCTCCTGAGCGGCCTGTGTGGGCGGCAATCTGCCCGCGGCGACTTCACCTTCAATGCGCTTTCGTGCCGCGGCAATGGCGGCGTTGGAATCGATAAGGGTCTCCAGATGCTCCCGCGCCATGTCGTTTACCCAGCGCAGCACCTGTTCTTTGCGGCGGCTTTCGAACACGCCGTTGGCCTTCACCGTCCTGAAGAAGTCCTCGATGACGCCCCACATCTCCGGAATCCCTTCGCCCGTCAGCGACGAGCAGGTGTAGGCGTGACTGGCCCAGCCTTCCGTGGCGGGACGCAGGTAGTGAAGCATCATGTCGAAGTCGGCGCGCGCCGACAGAGCCTTCAGCTTGTTGTCGCCGTCGGCCTTGTTGACCAGGATGGAATCGGCGATCTCCATAATGCCTTTTTTGATGCCCTGAAGGTCGTCGCCCGCTCCCGTAAGCGCCACCATGAGGAAATAGTCCACCATGTTGCGCACCGTGGTCTCGCTTTGTCCCACGCCCACGGTTTCGACGAGAACCACGTCGTAGCCCGCCGCCTCCACCAGCAGCAGCGTCTCGCGGCTTTTGCGCGTGACGCCGCCCAGCGTGCCGCCCGACGGCGAAGGTCTTACGAAGGCTTTGGGGTTGCGCGACAGCTTTTCCATGCGCGTCTTGTCGCCTAAAACGCTGCCGCGGGTCACGGTGCTGCTGGGATCCACGGCCAGCACGGCCACGCGGTGTCCCTGTCCGCACAGCCACGTGCCCAGAGCTTCGATGAAGGTGCTTTTGCCCGCTCCCGGCACGCCCGTGATGCCCACCCGCATGGCGCCGCCGGTGTGGGGCAGCAGCCTTTGAATGAGCGCCTGCGCCGCGGCAAAATGCCTGGGCGCGTTGCTCTCGATGAGCGTAATCGCCCGGGAAAGTACGGCGCGGTCGCCCTTGAGAATGCCCTCGGCGAACTCTTCGGTGGTCAGATTGCGCCGCACGGGGCGCACGCAGGCATCCGACGGCGCGCCGGGGGCGTCAACGCCTTTGGTCACGAAACAGGCGAATTCGCTGCCGGCGTTCTGCGGCTGCCATTCCGGCTGATAGGTCTTGTTTTCGGTGGTCATAAAGGTCTCTCCTTTTCCGACGAAAGGCCGCCGGACATCCACGGTGCGCTTGGCCGCCCGCTTCTGTCCGACAGTCCGCGCGGGCCGCGGGACGCAAAAAAACGGAAGGCGGCGTAGCTTCGTTGCGCTGAGGGACTGCGCCGCCCGATTTTCGCCGCTGGAAGCGGGAAAAAGGTTACTTTGCGGCGCTCTCCTGCGCGGCAAGGCGCTTGTTCAGCACCTGAAGCATCTCGCGGGCGGCCGCGGGGATCACCGTGCCCGGGCCGAAGATGCAGGCGGCGCCGTGGTCATAGAGGAACTGATAGTCCTGCGCCGGAATGACGCCGCCGGCGACCACCATAATGTCGCTGCGGCCGCGTTTTGCCAGTTCTTCCACCAGCTGAGGCAGCAGCGTTTTGTGACCGGCCGCCAGGGAGCTCATGCCCACGATGTGGACGTCGTTGTCCACGGCGTCCTGCGCCGTCTCGGCCGGCGTTTGGAACAGCGGCCCCACGTCAACGTCAAATCCCATGTCGGCGTAGGCGGTGGCCACCACTTTGGCGCCACGGTCGTGACCGTCCTGTCCCATTTTGGCGATCATAATGCGCGGACGACGGCCTTCACGTTTTTCAAAGTCGTCGGTCATTCGGCGAACTTCCTGAATGACCTCGGAATCGGCAAACTCACTGCTGTACACCCCGGAAATGGAACGAATCACGGCCTTGTGCCTCCCGCAGACTTTTTCAATGGCGGCGGAAATCTCGCCCAAAGAAGCGCGGGCGCGCGCCGCTTCCACCGACAGCTCCAGCAGGTTGCCCTCGCCGGTTTCCATGGCGTGGGTGATGGCGTCAAGACAGCGCCGGACCTTTTCGCCGTCGCGGTTGGAACGCAGTTTTTCAAGACGGGCGATCTGCGCCTGACGCACCGCCGTGTTGTCCACGTCGAGAATGTCAAGGGGATCTTCCTTTTCAAGGGGATAGGCGTTGATACCCACGATTTTCTCGTCGCCCGAATCGATGTGCGCCTGACGCCGCGCGGCAGCCTCTTCGATGCGCATCTTGGGCAGTCCCGTGTCGATGGCCTTGGCCATGCCGCCCAGGCTTTCCACTTCCTGAATGTGCGCCCAGGCGCGGCGGATGAGCTCGTCGGTGAGAGCTTCCACGTAGTAGGAGCCGCCCCAGGGGTCGATGACCTTGCATACCTTGGTCTCGTCCTGAATGTAGAGCTGAGTGTTGCGCGCGATGCGGGCCGAAAAGTCCGTGGGCAGCGCGATGGCCTCGTCAAGAGCGTTGGTGTGCAGCGACT
>CABTYW010000106.1 GCA_902489135.1 uncultured Synergistaceae bacterium | reverse complement strand
TCCACGTCGTAGTCGCCGTAGACGAAAACTCTTCTGCCGGGAACGGCCCGCGCCCACAGCGCCCGAGCCGATTCGGCGGCACCGCCCAAATCCAAACGGGACAGCAGCTGCCGAAGCGGCGGCGTTTCCAGCATGGCCTTGCAGCGGTCCTCGCCGGAATTGCGGCTGTCAAGCACGGCGGCGGTGAGCTCGCAGCAGTCAAGGCGCCGGGCCAAATCCCGAGTTCTCTCGTCGGGGCGGTAAATATCCAAATCACTCAACGAACACACAGGAATCAAAACCAACAGTCCTTCCTCTATAGGTAAAAGCCGATCAAAAACGCGGCGGATGATGCCGCCGCATCGGCGAAAATAAACAAACACTCAGCGCACGTGCCGTTTTCCATGAAGCTCATCTCGTCCTGCGACGCCCCCGCGGCCTTCATGGCCGCGCCTCAGGACAGGGCGCGCCTTTGCCGGCGCGTTGACCCGGCGACAACGTTCAAGCTCGCGGCGACTGCGAAAACGACCTTCCCGTGAAACCGCCTGAAAAACAGCCCCGGCACCGCCATGTCCCGGGAAAAACGGGCACTCAGCGGGCGTGCCGTTTTCCATGAAGCTCATCTCGTCCTGCGACGCCCCAGCAGCCTTCATGGCCGCGCCTCAGGACAGGGCGCTCCTTTGCCGGCGCGTTGACCCGGCGACGGCAGCGTTCAAGCTCGCGGCGGAGGCGAAAACGACCTTCCCGTGAAGCCGCCTGAAAAAAACAGTCCCGGCACCGCCATGTCCCGGGGAAAACGGGTATTAAACGGACGTGCCGTTTTCCATGAAGCTCATCTCGTCCTGCAACGCCTCCGCGGCCTTCATGGCCGCGCCTCAGGACAGGCGCTCCTTTGCCGGCGCGTTGACCCGGCGGCGGCGTTCAAGCTCGCGACGGAGGCGAAAACGACCTTCCCGTGAAGCCGTCCGAGGGAAACGGACATTAAACGGACGTGCCGTTTTCGATGAAGGTAATCTCGTCCTGCGACGCCCCAGCGGCCTTCATGGCCGCCAGAAGGGCACTGCGCTCCTTTTCCAGCGCGTTGACCCGACGACGGCAGCGTTCAAGCTCGCGGCGGCTGCGAAAACGACCTTCCCACGAAGCCGCCAGTGAAATCACCCACATGAGAACGATGCCGAGGAAAAAGAGAAACACATCCCAAAGCCCCTGAGGCAGAGCGAAATCCCAGGCGAAAATGCGCACCGCCAGAATATCCTGATTCTGCATGGCATAGGTGGCCGCCAAAATCGCCACAAACCCCAAACCGAGACCATAACTTCTCATCAGGAACGCCTCCTCTTAAAAAACAGGCTTTTACGGGAATTTTTCGCGCCGAAAGTCACGGTGCGCCACACATAAAATACTACGGACATTTTACCAGAATTTCGCTCATAAAACCGCTTTCATTCCATATTTTTCACGCTCAAAGCTGAAAAAATCCCCTGAAATTTTTAAACGGCCGAGAGGTTCGGCGCCTCGCGGCGGCTGAAATTCACCGACGGCGCCGACGAAATTCTCCGCCCTCTTTTCGGCAGAAACGCTCCCGCACGTTGGCAAAAAAGGCGGAACGCTGTGGGAAAAATCTCACAAGGGCGCCGCAACAAAAACGCCGCTTCACGGGAAGCGGCGGTACCGGACAAATCCATGACTCGCCGGGGGACGAAAAACGTCGCCCCCTTCAAAAAGTGAAAGCAAAAAAATTCTCCCGGCTCGCGCGCCGCAGCCCGCAGCGCATGCCCGCACCACGGCGGCTTGTATCCGCGCCCCGCGACGGCACGGAAACTCACTTCTTCTCTGCAAGCTTCCCGCTCCTGAGCAAGCAGGGCGATCATAAATCCTCGGGGGGAAGGGGCGGCGAAAATCCAAAAGTCCCCCCTGCGGGAGGCCTCTCTCGGGGAAACGCGCATTTCACAAAAAAACGGAGCCGCCGAAGCGGCTCCGTTTTGCGGTGATCGGAGTTTAGAAGGTGAGGTAAGTGCGGAAGCGGATCTGGTTGTTGTCGTAATCGTCTTTGCCGGGCAGACCGTCGTAATCGGCATAGGCCAGCTCGAAGGACAGGTTGGGGCTGTACTGATAGCCAATGGCCACGCTCCACTCTTTGAAGTCGTTGGAGTTGTCAATGTCGTACTTGGCGTAGCGCTCTTTGGTGCTCCACTTGTCGTTCCACTTCTGCTTGGCGCCGATGAAGAGAGCCGTCATATCATCCGAGGGTTCGGAAACGTCGCCGGGCCAGACGATGTCGCTGAAGGCGTAGGGATTGTTGTGAAGGATAAATCCCTTGTCGAAGCTGGCATACTCAACCCACAGCGAGGTGAACTTGAGCACGTCCTGGCTCACGTCGACGATGGCCTTCCAAGCCTTGGGAGAGTCGTCGGCGGCACGGTCGATGTCTTCCTTGTAGAAAGCGCCCTTCAGCTCAAGACCATCCATGAACTTGAAGCCCAGACCGGCCCAGTAAACCTTCCAGTTGTTGTCGCCGGAGTTGGTCCACAGGGCGTTGGCACTCAGCCACAGCTTCTCGTTGATATCGAAGCGCAGACGGGCGCCGTAGTATTCGTTGCTGGCGTTGTCATTGTAGACGCCTTTGTCATCCTTATGCGTATTGCCGCCGTCATCTGTGGTTTCCACCTTGCCGTCGCTGCCCTTGTTGGACGCGGCAAAGCCTTCCACGGTGAACATGCCGCTGTTGTATTTCAGGTCAACGCCGCGGTAGTTGGAGTCCATGAAGAAGGCATCGTTATCGGTATACAGGCCGTCGTCGTCTTCCCAGTCAAGGGCGAACTGGCCGAATCTGGCCTTCAGGCCTTCCATGCCGAAGAAGTCGTTGGCGGTGATCCAGGCACGGTCGAACTTACCGCCGTGGTAACGGGCGTCGAAGGTGACGTTGTCGGTCAGATCCTTGTGCAGGAACAGGCGGTAACGGCTGATCTTGAAGCCGTCGTCGGAATCGTCGGAACCGTCTTCGTCCCAGGCGTTGTAGTCAATACGGAACTGGCCGGTGATCTTCCAGCCGCCCACGCCCTTCTCAAGGGCGGTCAGACGGGAATCGAAGCCGTCGACTTTCACGCCGAGAGCGTCGAGCTCGGGCTGGAACTCCACCACCAG
>CABTYW010000105.1 GCA_902489135.1 uncultured Synergistaceae bacterium | reverse complement strand
CTTACGGGCGTGGCGACGTATAAATTTTTTGAGGCTTTCTTCGCGGCGGCCATTATCTATTGGATCATTACGATGTTCATCAATCTTATGCAGAAGCGTCTGGAACAATATCTCAACAAAGCCTATTAAGGGAGAGAAGCGTCGTGATCCGAATCAGCAATTTACATAAACAATTTGAAGGTCTCAAGGTTCTCCGAGGCGTCGATTTGAGCATCGACGAAGGGGAAGTGGCTGCCATCATTGGCCCGTCGGGAACGGGCAAATCCACCTTCCTTCGCTGCATTAATTATCTGGAACGCCCGGAACGGGGAACGATCACCATCGGCGACGTCACGGTGGACACTGCTACGGCTGCGCCCAATGACATCAAGCGGCTGCGTCGGCAATCGGCCATGGTTTTCCAAAATTATAACCTGTTCAAGAACATGAAAGTGATCGACAACGTCATGGAGCCTCTGCTCTACGTGCAGAGGCTGCCGAAGAGAGAAGCACTGGCAGAAGCCATGGAGTTCTTGCGCCGGGTGCGCCTTTCCGACAAGGCCGACGAGTATCCTTCGAAACTTTCGGGCGGACAGCAGCAGCGCGTCGGCATCGCCCGGGCGATGGCCGTCAAACCTCGCATCATGCTGTTCGACGAGCCGACGGTGGCGCTGGATCCAGGCTTGGTGAAGGAAGTCATGGACGTCATTCAAGACCTTGCACGACAGCACCGGACTATGCTTGTGGTCACTCACGAGATGAGATTTGCCCGCGAAATCGCCGACAGGGTGGTGTTTATGTCCGAAGGCACTGTCGTTGAACAGGGGACGCCGGCGCAAATTTTCGAAAGGCCGCGGGATGGGAGAACCAAGGAGTTTCTGAAACTGGCAGGGCACTAATCGTCGACATCGGCGGATCGTCAACGATAAAAACGATGAAAAGAGGCGTGTATGATGAAGAAAATCATTGGAGGAGCAGTTGTCATTTTAGCTGCCGTGGCGCTGTGGATGGGGCTGGGCACGCGTGAAGAAGGCACGCGTGAAGATCCCGTCAATCCCACGACCATCAGAGTAGGTTCTTCTTTCAGCTATTATCCTTTCGACTTTATGGACGGCGACAAGCAGGTGGGGTTTGAGGTGGACGTCTGGAAAGAGATTGGCCAGCGTTCGGGGCTGAAGGTGGAACACGTTCAAGCGGCGTTCTCCGGGCTTTTCGGCATGGTCGACAAAGGAGAGATCGACACCGTTGCTAACCAGGTCTCGAAGAACGAGGAGCGCGAAAAGAAGTACAACTTTTCGATTCCTTATTGCTATAATCCGCTTAAAATCATCGTTCCCAAGGGTAATCCAGAGAATATCCACGGCCTTGCCGACTGCGTGGGCAAAAAGATTGCCGTAGGAATCGGCGGAAATGAAGTGGACATCATCCGCGAGAAGTACCCTAACAACGAGATTGAGCTGATTGCCGTCGAAACGGGCAATCTGCTACAGGTCTCCACGGGCAAGACTTCGGGGTGTGTCCAGGGAGCCGCTGCTGCTGCCGTCGAGATCAAGGACCACGACCTCCCTCTGGAAATCGTCGGCGATGCGATCTACCTTGAAGAGGACGCCTACCTGTTCGCCAAAAACCAGAGGGGTGACGCCCTGAGAGACAAAGTGGACGCCGCCCTCAAGGCGATGCATGAGGACGGAAGGCTGAGCAAGCTATCTTTGAAGTGGTTCGGCTATGATATTTCAAAACGCGATTGATTCAGACACTCAAGAATAAAAAAGCCGTTCAACGACACGGACTTGCATACAGCCGCCCCGCCTTTTCTCTGGAGAAAAGGCGGGGCGCTTGTACCGGCGAAAATTTTGCCTCTCGCCGAGGAGTGTGGAAGCAGGCCACGGCGGCGGACGTCAGTCCTGAGGGGCGGACTGCCTGATCTTGAGAATCTCGTCCAGCAGGCAGTGCGCCGCCTCTTCTTTGCTCATGAGCGGCAGTTCCACAGTGGAGCGGGCGGTGATGAGCGTCAGCACGTTGGTGTCGGTGCCGAAGCCGGCTCCGGGCACTTTAAGGCTGTTGGCGGCCATGATCTGGACGTGTTTTTTGGCCAGTTTGGCGCGGGAATTTTCGATGAGATGTTCCGTTTCCATGGAAAATCCGCAGATGGTCTGATGGGTTCGGTGTTCACCCAGATACTTGAGGATGTCGGGAGTTCGGACGAGCTGGAGCGCCAAAGTGCCGTCGCTCTTTTTGATTTTGTTTTCGGCGACGGAAGCGGGACGGTAATCGGCGACGGCGGCGCTCATAATGACGATGGAGCTGGCGTCGAAGCGCGAGGTGACGGCGTCGAACATTTCCCGGGCGCTTGTCACGTCCACGCGCGCGGTCAGAGGCGGCGTTTTCAGGACGGTGGGGCCTGAAACCAGCGTCACTTCGGCGCCGCGCATGGCGGCGGCCTTGGCAACGGCGTAGCCCATGCGCCCCGTGGAGTGATTGGTGATATAGCGCACGGGGTCGAGGGCCTCGCAGGTGGGGCCCGCGGTGACAAGCACCTTCTGTCCCTGCAGGTCCTTCTCGTGGCCGATGGTCACGTCGATGAACTCGGCGATGTCGTCGGGTTCGGGCATTTTGCCGCGGCCCGTTTCGCCGCAGGCCAGATGTCCTTCGGCGGGGTCCATGACCATCCACCCGCGGCGCCGAAGGGTTTGCAGGTTTTCCTGAGTCGCCGCGTTGTCGTACATGCGGGTGTTCATGGCGGGAACGACGATTTTCGGGCAGGTGCAGGGCAGAATGACCGTGGAAAGCATGTCGTCGGCCAGACCGCAGGCGGCTTTGGCGATGATGTCGGCGGTGGCGGGGGCGATGACCAGCGCATCGGCCTCTTCCGCCAGGGCGATGTGAGGGATACAGGCGGGATCAAAGCGGTCGAAGGCGCTGTCGTAAACGCGGCGATGAGTGAGCGCCTCGAAGACGGCGGCACCGATAATCCGCCGGGCGTTTTCGGTCATCACCGTTGAGACCTGGCAACCCTGACGGACGAGAAGCGAGGCCAGTGACGCGGCTTTATAGGCCGCAATGCCGCCGCTGACGCCCAGAAGTATTTTTTTCCCCTTGAGCATGGCATACCTCCATAAAAGCGTGCTGCGTTTTGATAGCCTAAGTATATCAGAAAAAGAAGGAGGCGACGGCTTTGGACTTGCGAAAAGCCGCGGCTTCGTTATACTTGAACTGTTTTGGGGCTTTACTCATTCTTTCGGGGAGGTTTTTCCATGCTGCTTCTCTTTGACGTGGGCAACACTCATGTGACGCTCGGCGGCTACGACGGAAGCCGCTGTCTCTTTAGATCGGAAGAGCACACGTCTG
>CABTYW010000104.1 GCA_902489135.1 uncultured Synergistaceae bacterium | reverse complement strand
GGTACTTGGCCATACAGCGCCGTGTCCCATGCGGAACTGTAAATGTTTCCCCGCGTACGGCCATGAATGCGCCGCACAAGGCGTGTACCAATTATTGTATCAATTATTACTTGCGGCCAAGACGGCCGGGGCATTGACAAAAAAGCGGGAAGGGGGCTCTTCTCCCGCGCTTCTGAAGGTTGAACGAAAATTCCCGGCGCAGTCGGGGCCCTTTGAACAAAAAAATCGGGCTCTGTCAAAAGACAGACCCCGAAAACTCCAGTACAGTTTAGTTCACGTTATCCTTCAGGCTCTTGCCGGCACGGAAGACGGGAACTTTTTTGGCAGGAATCTGAATGGTCTTGGCCGGATCCTGAGGATTGCGGCCCACGCGGGCAGCGCGCTCACGAACTTCAAAGGTGCCGAACCCCACAAGCTGAACTTTTTCGCCGTTGGAAAGGGCTTTTTCAATGGCTCCGAAGGTCGCGGTAATCGCTTCCGCAGCGGATTTTTTGCTCATTTCCGTGCTTGCTGCCACTTCGTTGATCAGATCGTTCTTCGTCACTTTAAAGAAACCTCCCTGAAATGTCTTGTAAGTCCTTGATAGAGAACGTCTCTATCGGCATGACATATTCTAAACGCAAAAGAGGGCGGAGGTCAAGCTTTTTCCGTTTTTTCGTGGCTTGAACGCCAATACAGCCTCAAGGGCACCCCATCGTAATCGCCGGCTTCTCTGATTTTTCTGGACAGGTGATTTTCGAAGCTTTTGGTGACAATGGAGGTGTCGTTGACGAAAAAGATGAAGGTGGGCGGTACGTTGGCGCTTTGGGTGCAGTAATAAATGCGCAGTCTGCGCCCCAGGCGGTCGGTGGGAAGATGGGCAAAGACAAGCATGTCGCGGACAATTTGATTGAGCACCGTGGTGTTGAATCGGGAATTGCGACGTCTGTTCACCTGACTCACCAGGTCAAGCAGCTTGTGGAGGCGTCTGCCCGACACGGCGGAAGTGAACAGCACCGGCGCATGAGTCACGAAGCGGAAACGTTCGCTGAGGCGGGAGCGAATTTCGTCGCCCGTCTCGGGAGCGGCGGGCAGCAAGTCCCATTTATTGACGACGATGACGACGCCTTTTCCGCGCGTCAAAATCTCGTCGACAAGGCGCTGATCCAACTCAGTGGCCAACTCCGTGGCATCCATGACGAAAACGGCCACGTCACATTGGTCAATGCTGTCCATGGTGCGAACGCTGGAATAAAATTCCACATTGTCTTTTATTCGGCTTTTGCGGCGCAGTCCGGCGGTATCCACAATTCTGAAGCGCTCGCCCTTATAGTTGATATAAGAGTCGATGGAATCCCGCGTGGTGCCGGCGACGTCGCTCACCAGCGATCGCTCGCTGCCCAACAGCGCGTTGAGTATGCTGGATTTGCCCACGTTGGGGCGGCCGACGATGGCTACGTTGATGACTGACGACGCCTCTGAGGGCTCTTCTTCGGCGTCGGGCAGAAGGGAGACCACCCGGTCGAGGAGATCGTCGATGCCGCGGCTGTGAACGGCACTGACGCCCACTACGTTGTCGAACCCCAGCTGATAGGCGTCAAGCACTTCATGTTCGTGGCTGAAGTCATCAATTTTATTGACGGCCAGCACGACCTTTGCCGATCGGCTTCGCAACACCTGAGCGACGTCGCCGTCCATCCACGTAACGCCCTGAGAGCCGTCGATCATGAAAATGACGGCATCGCTCTCTTCAATGGCCTGGAGGATCTGCCCTTTCATGCCCTCCATAATGGGATCGCGATCTTTCAGGAGCAGTCCGCCGGTATCGACGATGTAAAAGCTCTTCTCTTTCCATTGCACACGCCCGTAAAGGCGGTCGCGGGTTATTCCCGGCAGGTCATCCACGATGGCGCGGCGCTCGCCGAGTATTCTGTTAAACAATGAGGACTTTCCGACGTTGGGACGTCCCACGATTGACACAATTGCCATTTCATAACTCCTTTAAAGGATGAATTTCTTTAATCGGTCCAGACTTGAATTTGAGGGTAACCGTTACGCGATTCGCCGATGGCAAACCACCGGTTCAGCGCGCGGCGCAGCACGGCGGTTTTCGGAGCCAAAACAGTCAGTTTGCTGCCGGAGGCGTCGGGCTGCATAACAAAAAATCCGGCGTCGCCGAGGCATGAAAGGAACTCTTCTCTGCGGGCGAAGCCCGGCGGAAGCTCAATTTCAGCCAGTGAAGAAAAGGGCGGAAATCCCAGGGAGCGACGCTCCGCCAGCTCGCGTTTCCAGAAAAAACCCCAGCCTGGCTGAAGCGACGCGAGGCAGCTTTGGCCGGCGCTGCGCGTCTGAAACATGACCTGGCGTTCCGCGGGAGAACCGCGACAGCAGGACTCCAGCGCCATGGAATAGGTGTTAAATCGCGCGTCGTAATGGGGCTGACGGGCTTCGGCGTCGGCGTCAAGCCAGCACAGCAGCGCAGGGTCAAGGACATCCAGCAGCGAGAGCGCGCGACGTGAACCCAACAGAAGTCCGCCTCCACTGCGAAGACGGCCGAGGCGCTCTCTTCCTTCCGCCAGCGTTTTCGGATTGTCAGCATGCCAGAGTTCAACGGGCGCCGTTCCCAGAAGGTTTTTGGCGAAGCCGTAAAGCTTCTCGAGCCCCGGAAACATCCCTTGAAGAAGAGCTCCTCCGCAAAATGGGCATCGCTGAGGCAGCGGCGCCATGTTGCCGCAGGCGGGACAGCGCGTTTTGCCTTTTTCGTAAACCAGCGACGATCCACAGCGTTGGCAGCTCACGGATCGACCGCAGTCCACACAGCGAAGTTCGCCGGCGATACCGCGCCGATCCAGCAGCCAGAAGACAATTTTTTTTTCGTTGACCCGTGACAGCGTCTCTGTCACAAGCAGGTCGGAAAGCGGCAAGGGACACTGAACACCGCTGAAAGAAATCTTCGAAGCCCCGTTGAGGTCAAGAATTCTCAGGGATTCTCGACGAATGTCGGGCGTGTCGTCTTCGCGGGGCGAAAAGTTCAGGAAAACTTTCGAGGACGGCATCCGACCGCCTAAAAGCAGACGCGCGCCGCAGCATCGCGCCCGCGCCGCGGCAAAACTTCTCCGGGAAAAAAAGGGAACGATTTTAGTGCGCCAGGCGGGGTTGCTTTCGCCGTCGATGATGACGAGCTCCAAGTCGTTAAAGGGAGCGGCGCAGGCGCCGGGACCGCCCACCACCACGGAATTTTTTCGGCGCAAAAGGGCTTTCCAAACCTTGAGGGCGCTTTTTCCGCCCCTGTTGGGCCAAAAAAAGAGTCGGTCCTTCGGAATCAGCCCGACCAAACTTTTGTGGAAGGCTTTTGCCTGTTCGCTCTCGGGAAAGATGCACAGCGCTCCGCCGCTGCAGGACAGAAGACGCTCTCTGTAAGCCTGGCGGCGATCGCCGTCGTTATACCGATAAAAAAACTCCGCGGGCTTCGTTTCGGCGGCCGGCAGCTCATCGAAGGGAGGCAGGGCGTCGTCAGTCCAGAACGCTGAAGGAAGCAGAGCTTTTAAAATGGCGCCCTGCGAGACAAGAAACGCG
>CABTYW010000103.1 GCA_902489135.1 uncultured Synergistaceae bacterium | reverse complement strand
GGAAGCTCGACGATTGGAAGAAGTCGTCCGATGACCGCTAGCGCTGAAAGCCGCCTCAAAGGCCTCACGGCGCGGAGGCCGCTTTTGTTGGCGGGAATTGGAGAATTTGCGGCGCCAAGGAAAAAGCTGCTGTAAGGACTGCGCTCAGCAAAAAAAGTCTCCTTCTCCGTCCCATGCCACGGCGAAAACGCGCCTTGCCCCGGCCCGGTTTCAAGGCGGGACTTTTGCGCGCGAGGCCGCGTTCCCTCATTTGCGGGAGTTGCCGACTTGCCGCGCAAAACTCCCGACGGGTGACAGTCTTGCCTGCTGACCTGAACGGCACAAGAGTTTAGGGCGTTTTATGGCTGCGCGGCGGAAACTTTTCCGCAAAAAAATCAACGAGGCCGTCTCCGATCTGCGGAGGCGGCCTCGTTGTGCGTCGGCCGGCAGGATAAATATTTGATGATCCGTGTCTTTTAGCAGCGTTATGACCCATGTGGCGTATTTTTTACAAAAAAGTGCAGAGAAGAATAAATGTTGACAGCTCCTGAGAAGAAATTAGAATGGGTTGGTTGTTAAAAACTTCACGCGGTGCCGCAATATCCGCCGATTGTTCCGCGGCTGCTCTCGCGGAAATAAGCGGTCCGACGAGTTCATTTTTTTCTTGAGGAGGAGTTTTGATGTCTTTCATTCATGCCGACAACACCTGGGGCCTCTGGGCCGTCATGGTGGGCATCGCATCGCTGAGCATCTGGCTGGAGCAGACCTGTCAGTGGGCGAGCAAAATCACGGGGTGCGTGCTGGCTCTGGTTTTCATGATGATTTTGGCCAACTGCAATGTCATTCCCACCGACGCGCCCGCCTATGACAACGTGTGGAGCTACGTGGTCCCGCTGGCCGTTCCGCTTCTTCTGTTCAACTGCGACATCCGCAGGATCGGACGGAAGACGGGGCGATTGCTGATCATCTATCTTTTGAGCTCAACAGGAACGGTGGCCGGCGCGCTTGTCGGCGCCTATGCCATCGGCAAATACGTTCCCGAGCTGAGAGCCTTTTCGGCCATGTTCACGGGGACCTATACGGGCGGCTCAGTGAACTTCACGGCCATGGCCGATGCGTTCCTGACGGACAGAAAACTTATCTCCGCGGGCGTTGTGGCCGACAATATGCTCATGGCCATTTATTTCTTCATCCTGATCGCCATTCCCGGTCTCGTCTGGTTCCGCAATCACTACCGTCATCCCCTGGTTGACAAGATGGAGTCGGGAGCTTCGTCGGCCAACGCCGCCGCCGATTATTGGAAGCCCAAACCCGTGGGACTGAAGCACATCGCCTTCAACTTCGCCGCGGCGACGATGATCGTCGCCGTTTCCCGCACGCTGGCGGGCTGCTTCGGCCGCACCATTCCCACCACCTCGACGGCGCTGTCCATCCTGAATCAGCTGTTGGGCAATCAGTACCTCGTCATCACCACGGTGACCATGATCCTGGCCACGGCCTTCCCGAAGGTGTTCAGCAACGCTCCGGGCGCCAGTGAAATCGGGACCTTTCTGATCTACATTTTCTTCGGCGTCATCGGCGCGCCCGCCTCGATTATGGAGATCATCACCAATTCACCCATTCTTTTTGCCTACGCCGGCATCGTCATCGCCATGAATATGGCGGTCACCTTCCTGTTCGGCCGTTTGTTCCGCTTCAACCTCGAGGACATTATCGTCGCTTCCAATGCCAATGTGGGAGGGCCGACGACTGCCGCGGCCATGGCCATTTCGAAGGGCTGGTTCGACCTTGTGGGGCCCGCTCTGCTGGTGGGAACGCTGGGTTACGTGCTGGGCAACTACCTGGGCGTGATCGTCGCCAACATCGTAGGCTGAGCCTCTGAGCGCTCTGAGACTTTGAACGGGATTTCACGGAAATTTTGCATCAAGCTCTTGCAATTTTTTCCAAGTCATGGTAATATCTTCAAGTCGCGCGAAAACGCGTCGCATTGGGGGTATAGCTCAGTTGGGAGAGCGTTTGAATGGCATTCAAAAGGTCGGGGGTTCGAATCCCCCTACCTCCACCAGAAAAGTTCAGCGGCTCGGTTCAGTGGAACCGGGCCGCTTTTTTTATGTTTATTCAAGGTGTCCGCGCCCGCAGGACGGTCCGTTGTCGGGCGTTCGTCCTTTCCAGCCGATTTTCGGGGCGAAGCGTTGTGCGCCCCTTCGGACATGGGGTTCTTTCGGTGGGGCGGAACGCCCGGAAAGGCCCCTGACGCCGACAGCTTGTTCGGCGCAGAGTGCCCTCAGGATAAAAGAGAGGTGCCGAAGGAGTTTTTCGGGTTGGGAAAAATTATCCCGTGGCTTTTATTTTTATAAAATAAAGTATATAATAAACACGCCATAAAAAAATAAAAAAAGCTCTTTTGTCGCGCGTGCTGTTTTCGCGGCCGCGGCGAAAAAAACGGTGAAAGGTCGTGAGGCAACGATGTCGGAAAACTCAGCACCTCGCAGTTCGGCTCTTTGGAAGTTCGTTCTGTTCAGTCTGTTCGGTCTGTTCATGTTCTTTTTCAAGATGGAATGGCTGAACCCGCAGCTGAAAAGCGTTCCCGTGGACTTTATTGTCAATTCGCTTCAAAAGCATTGCATGCCCGCCGTAAAGATCTTCATCCTCGGGGTAATGTACGTGGGCGCGGTAATGCCCTTTGCCAGAGGGAGCTGGAATAAAAACGGCATGGAGGTTTTCATGTCGGTAGCCAAGATCTGCGGTGCGGTTATCGGCACAATTCTGTATTTCGGTCTGTGGCGGAACAACGCTTGGCTGTGGCGCGGCGACATCGGCCCCTTCCTTTTCAACAAACTGGCCATTCCCGTCGGTCTGGTGATCCCCATCGGGTCTGTGTTTTTGGCGTTTCTGGCCAGTTACGGTCTCATGGAATTCGTGGGCGTGCTGGTGGACTGCATTATGCGTCCGCTGTTCCGCACGCCGGGACGTTCGGCCATTGATGCCGTGGCTTCTTTTGTGGGCAGCTATTCCATCGCGCTCATTATCACCAACGGTGTGTACCGCTCAAACCGCTACACGGCCCGCGAGGCCGCCGTTATCGCCACGGGGTTCTCCACGGTTTCCATGACCTTCCTTCTGGTGGTGGCGCGCACGCTGGGGCTGATGGATCACTGGACGCCCTATTTCCTCGTGGCCATGCTGGTGACTTTTATCGTGACGGCCGTCACGGCGCGTCTGTGGCCGCTGTGCTCAATTCCCGACACGTACTTCGGCGGAGCCGCGGCTCCCGAGCCCCAGCTTGAGGGCAGTCGTCTGTCCCGCGCCTGGCAGAAGGGCATTCACACCGCCGACGCTCAGCCCGATGTTTTGACGCTCTGCATGAACAATCTGTGGGCGGGGTTGAAAATGGCTTTCGCCGTCATTCCCTCCATTACGTCGGTGGGGCTGCTGGGGCTCTGGCTGGCGGAGTTTACGCCCATTTTCGACTGGTTCGGCTATGTCTTCTATCCCTTCTTCAAAGTTTTCGGCACGGCGCAGCCTGTGCTCGGCGGAAAAGCGGCGGCCATCTGCCTTCCCGAGATGTTCCTGCCCGCTATCCTGATCAAGGACTCCGGGACAATGCTGCTGAAGTTCGTCATCGCCGTGGTCAGCATTTCCGAGATCCTGTTCTTCTCGGCCAG
>CABTYW010000102.1 GCA_902489135.1 uncultured Synergistaceae bacterium | reverse complement strand
TGACTGGAGTTCAGACGTGTGCTCTTCCGATCTAAAAAAAGCTCAAAGGCGGGGTGCCATAAAAATCTCTCCCCCGCCTTTTTTGTTTTTTGTCGGCGCTGCCCAAGGAAGAAGTTTTTTTAAGGAAGCGCGGCGAGCCCATGCTGAAAGCGGCCGGGCAAGCGCCTTTCGGCCTGAGAAGTCATTTTGAAGAATGGCTTTCGGTGGCAATTTTTAAAACTTCGGTTAAAATAAAAGAAGTGCATAAGCGGTCTTTCGATTTCGATGAAGGAGGCGGCGTTTTCGCCGCTTCGCCGCCAGGCGGCGGGCTCTCGGTGCTTTCAGGCAAAAAAAGACCACAGAAGGAGAGGTCTCCATGGGAAGACTTTTAGTCATTTTTACCGGCGGCACAATTGCAAGCGGCTTCGACGGCCGGGGAAAGGCGCCTCTTTCGGGGACATCGCGGCGGCTCCATGACTCGCTGAGGCAGATCCTCGCCGAACGGGGCCTGGAGATGGAGTTTTGCCAGCCCCTGGGCGATCCCGGCATCGACAGTTCGGAGATGGACCCCGGATCATGGCTGCTCATCTCAAGGTGCATCGCCCGGGAATTGGAACGGGGCCTTGCGGGCGTGCTCATTCTTCACGGAACGGATACCATGGCCAACACGGCCGCATGGCTCAACCTGTGTTTCGGGCATCTCCCCATTCCCGTCATCCTCACGGGAAGTCAGCTGACGCTGGACTATATGACCGAAGACGTGACGACCAACCTCCGCGGTGCGGCCATGGCCTGCTGTGCCGATCTCAAAGGCGTATGGATTTACTTCAACTGGAAACTCATTCCCGGTGACAGCGCTCATAAAGCCCATGCCATGCACCCCGACGCCTTCAGGGTGATCAACGGACAGCCCCTTTATTTCAATCCCGAATGGGCGCTGGGCTCCGCCGAGGTCTGCGACCGACAGGCCGATAAAAGCCAAATGCCGTGGGAAGTGGGGCAGATGCTGGAACTCGATCCTCAGGAGCTGCGCACGCGCTGTGCCCGCATCAGCTGGTATTTCGCTCAGCCCGGCACCGTTTTCCATGGGAACGACGACGCCATTTTGTGCCTTCTGGGGTACGGAGCGGGCAATCTGTCTCCCGCCGTGCTCGATCAACTGGAAAAAAGCTATGTCAACCGCAGAAAACCGCTCATTGTGGCCTGCAGCCAGGCCGAAGGCGGCATAAAAAACCCCTCGAGTTACGACGGGGTGGGCATGGCGCGCCTCACCCGTGCGGGTTTTTCGGTGTGGAACCAGACCGAGCGTTCTGCCGAGTTCGTCCACAGTCTGTGCTGCTATGCCCTGGCCGTCGCCCCCGGGGCGCCCCAGACGGTGTTGGCCCGCTATCTGCGCCGCTGCTGAAAATTTTTTTCACCGAAAAGGCTGCCGACGAAAAATCGCCGGCAGCCTTTTCGGTGTCGATAACATTCCTTTGGCCCGTTTTTGCGGACAGCCGCCGCCCGGGAAAAGTTCCGTGACGGCGTTTCTCGCGCTCAAAGCGCGATTTAAAGCGTAGCGGGGCCAACGTCAGCGCTCCGTTGAGGCGCTGCAGATCTCCACGCCGGCCGACGTGCCGATGCGCGTTGCGCCGGCGGCGATCATGGCGAGAGCCTCCTGGCGGGTACGAATGCCGCCCGAGGCCTTGACGCCCATTTTTTCTCCCACAGCGCGGCGCATGAGCGCCACATCGTGAATGGAGGCGCCGCCCGATGAAAATCCCGTTGACGTTTTGACGAAACGGGCGCCGGCCGCTTCGGCGAGACGGCAGCTTCGCTCCTTTTCCTCGTCGGTGAGAAGACAGGTTTCGATGATGACCTTGACGGTGCGTCCCGCCGCCGCCTCGACCACGGCGCGGATGTCCTGCTCCACATAGGCGTCGTTGCCCGATTTTACATCGCCCACCGACAGCACCATGTCAAGCTCGTCGGCCCCGTCGGCAACGGCCTGAGCGGCTTCCGCGGCCTTTATTGAAGTGACCGACGTTCCCAGCGGGAAACCGATGACCGTGCAGACCTTTACGGCCGATCCCTTTAAAGCCCGCACCGAAGTTTTGACCCACCGCGGCGCCACGCACACCGCGGCGAAATTCCGACGGCGCGCCTCGTCGCAGAGCTTTTGAATTTGTCGTTCCGTGGCTTCGGGCTTTAAAAGAGTGTGATCAATGTATTCCGCGAGGCTGTGCATCTCCGATCCTCCTCAAATTTTTTCAAGCTGGAAGTACGTATAAATACCATTGCATTATGACAGAGTGCGTTGTTAAAATAAAGACGTGGAACATTGAAGGAGGAATAAAAATGAAAGGAAGATGCCGCGGAAATTTTGTTGTCATCTCGGGCATTTTAGTCGCCGCGCTGGTTGCGGTCATTTCCTTCTGGTTTTTCAACGCCTATACCGCGCCGGCGTCGTCAAGCAAACCTCGAATTGTGGCGTCATCGGGAAAACCGCTGATCATGGGCGAAATGCGCCCCTTTGAGGCCGTCAGCGGCGACCTGGTGCAGCCCGTGGGAGAAAATCATGCCATCGCCGATACCGGCAAGCCCGAAAGGCCCTCTGCGGTGCCGCCGGCCATTGCATCCAGCGGTGAAAAGGGACTGTGGATTTTTATCGATAAACCCAACTATCGCCTCTATCTGGCCAATAAAAATCAAATTGTGGATTCCTGGGGCATCGCGTTGGGCAAAAACGCGGGAGACAAAAAGAACAAAGGAGACTGCCGCACGCCCGAAGGAAGTTTTTCCATTTCGCGCATCCACGACGCCGCCACATGGAGCCATGACTTCAAGGACGGAAAGGGCGTCATCAACGGCGCCTACGGTCCGTGGTTCATCCGCCTCAGAACGCCGGGCTGGCAGGGCATCGGCATTCATGGAACCCATGATCCCGACTCCATCGGGACGCGGGCGACGGAAGGATGCATTCGCCTGAAAAACGAGGATCTGGAGCATCTCAAACCGCTGGTCAAAGTGGGCATGAAAGTCGTCATCGCTCCCGATGCCGCCGAAGAAAAAAAGAACCGCTGAATAAAACGGGCCGCCGCACAACGGTGCAAAACCCCTAAAACCTTCTCCTGCGGCGATTGTGCAGGGACCACGTGAAAAAGACCGCTGAAAACAACGGGAAAATTTTTTCACTCGGCGCAAGGCCGTCCTGCGCCGCCGCGGAAACAAAAAAGACGGGCGGCCATGGCCGCATGGGACCGTCACTGAAAGCTTCTGCTTCTCCGAGGCGGACGCCCCCGCCGCCTCCGAACGGCTTTACGGAGGGATAGGCAGCCACGGGCGGTCGATGGAACGCGGACAGGCTGCGAACGGCCTCACGGTGAAATCGCAGCGCGCAGGCACCGATGAAAAGCGCCTTTCATCGGTGCCTGCGCGCTTTAAGAAAACAGCCGATGGAGGGACAACGCGCACAAAACGGCCTGCCGCCGCGTCGCTGCGCAAAGTCGCGCGCAGTCCGCTGAAAAAGCTCAAAAGCGCTTTCCGGAATGTCTTCCATTCTCCGAAAAAACCGCAAAAAAATAGCGGGAAATTCATCATGGAAAGTCGAATCGAAACTCGAACAAATATCGCCGCGATCCCTTCGTCCCCTAGGCGGCCTTATTTCCGTGACGTTGCTGTCGGCCCATGTTTGGACACCCTGCAATTTTTTTCCCGCGCCCCCTTGCAATTTTGCGTCAATTCTGTTATCATATCCTCTGTCGTTGGTAAGATAGATGTCGCGGGGTGGAGCAGTCCGGTAGCTCGTCGGGCTCATAACCCGAAGGACGTCAGTTCAAATCTGGCCCCCGCAACCATGGAAGCGGATGATTCTGTTGCAGGATCATCCGTTTTTTCTTTTATAATTCAGAATTACGGGGTGGAGCAGTCCGGTTTTCTGCTGAGCTTATTATCCAGCAATCACAGGCTCAAATCAATCCGTTTGCTGGCATTTTCTGTTTTTCTAC
>CABTYW010000101.1 GCA_902489135.1 uncultured Synergistaceae bacterium | reverse complement strand
GGAGTTGTGACTGGAGTTCAGACGTGTGCTCTTCCGATCTCACTTTGCCGTGTTTGAACTCGGGATGCCGGATCATGTACTCCACGGCGGTCATAATCACGGCGACGCCCGACTTGTCGTCGGCGCCGAGAAGGGTGGTGCCGTCGGTGACGATGAGCGAGTCGCCGACGTGTTTTTTCAGGTCGTCGAAAGCGTCGGGCGACATGACGATGTTTTTTTCGGCGTTGAGAACGATGTCGCCGCCGTCGTACTTTTCAATCAGCCGGGGCTTGACGTTTTCGCCGGAGACTTCAAGAGCGGTGTCGATGTGGGCGCAAAATCCGATGGCCGGCGCGCCGGGACAGTTGGAAGGAATGGTAGCGCACACATAGGCGTGGTCCGTAACGGTGACGTCCTGGACGCCCATGGCGCGCAGTTCTTCGCCCAACAGCTTTGCCAGATCGAACTGACAGGCCGTACTGGGAACGCAGTTCGTTCCTTCCTGAGATTGCGTGTTGATTTTTACGTAGCGCATAAAGCGATCGACCAGTGAAGACATGATTTTTCCTCCTTGAAGAATGGGGTGATTTTCTTTATTCTACACCGCGGTTTTCCGAAAGAAAGGCTTTGGTTCTTAATAACGTATCTTTTTTCGTAAAAATTCGGAAAAAACAGGATGAAATACGCTTTTTTCGGCCGTTTTTCAGCCCTTCAAGAACAACAAAGGGCCAGCGCGTGCTGGCCCTTTGAGAAACGCAATCAGCGGGTATAGGTGATCTTGCCGGTGAAATGGCAGGCCACGAAGTGGTTGGGCTCATGCTCCACAAGCTCAGGCGACTTCTGACGGCAGATATCCTGCGCGAAGCGGCAGCGGCCCGCGAAGCGGCAACCCGCAGGGGGGTTGACGGGGCTGGGAACGTCGCCTTCGAGGATGATGCGGTCGCGCTTGATGCCCACCTTGGGAATGGGGATGGCGGAAAGAAGCGCCTGGGTGTAGGGATGAAGAGGATTTTTGAAGGTGGTCCTGTAGTCCGTCAGCTCCACGATTTTGCCCAGGTACATGACGGCGATGCGGTCGGAGAGGTGCTTGACGACGCTGAGGTTGTGGCTGATGAACACGTAGGTGTAGTTGTTCTCTTTCTGGAGCTGGCTCAGGAGGTTCAGCACCTGTGCCTGAATGCACACGTCAAGGGCGGATACGGGCTCGTCGAGGACGATGAACTCCGGCTTGAGGGCCAGTGAACGGGCGATGCCGATTCTCTGGCGGCGTCCGCCGTCAAGCTCGTGGGGATAGGCGCCCACAAGGCGGCGGGCCAGGCCGACGGTGTCCATGAGCTCGGCGATGCGCTTGTCCATTTCGGCTTTGTTCCTGCAGATTTTGTTGACGATCAGCGGCTCGGCGATGAGCTCCGACACGGAAAGGCGGGGATTGAGGCAGGAGTAGGGATCCTGAAACACGATCTGGACGCGCTTGCGCATCTCTTTCATTCGGGATTTGCTCATGCCCACGATGTCCTGTCCCCAGAACTTCACTTCGCCGGCGGTGGGTTCCAGCAGGCGGATCATGGCGCGTCCCAGCGTGGACTTGCCGCATCCCGATTCGCCCACCAGTCCCAGTGTTTCTCCGCGGTTGACGAAGAATGAAACGTCGTCTACGGCATGAAGCTGGCCGCGCGGCGTGTTGAAATATTTCTTCAGGTGGTTGACAACTACCATGGGCTGGGTATTCAGCTGTTCTGTCATCGTCATCGACCTCCCTCAGTCTTTTTTCAGCTCGGCCGTGCGCACGGGGCAGGCGACATAGTGGTGGGGCGAAATCCGCACCATCTCGGGGGATTGAAGGGCGCACTGCTCGGTGGCGTAGGGGCAGCGGGGATGGAAGCAGCATCCCGAGGGCAGGTTGGTGGGATCGGGCATGAGGCCGTGAATGACCTGCAGCTCTTCCTGTTCGGAGTCCAGATTGGGCAGGGAGTTGAACAGGCCTTCCGTGTAGGGGTGCAGGCGGTGATTGTAAATTTCCTCCGTGGTGCCGTATTCCACGACGCGGCCGGCATACATGATGGCCACTTTGTCGCACATTTCAGCCACGATGCCCAGGTCATGGGTGATCATGATCATGGAGGTTCTGAACTTTTCTTTGAGTTGGTGCATCAATTCAAGCACTTGGGCCTGTATGGTCACGTCCAGGGCGGTGGTGGGTTCGTCGGCGATGAGAAGGGTGGGATCGCAGGCCAGAGCGATGGCGATGACGACGCGCTGTTTCATGCCGCCGGAGAACTGGTGGGGGTACGCGCTGCCGCGTTCGCGGGGTATTCCCACGAGTTCCAGCATGTCGCCGGCGCGTTTCAGGGCGTCGGCTTTGGTGCCTTTGCGGTGCAGTTCCACCATTTCGGCGATCTGTTCGACGACGGGAACTACGGGATCCAAAGAGGTCATGGGATCCTGAAAGATCATGGCGATCTTGCCGCCGCGAATGGCGCGCATCTGGCTTTCCTGCTTGCTCAGCAGGCTTTCGCCCTCGAAAATGATGTCGCCCGACTGAATCTTTGCGGGAGGAACGGGCAGAAGGCGCATAATGCCCAGAGCCGTGGTGGTCTTGCCGGCTCCGGTCTCGCCCACAAATCCCAGGGTTTCGCCCTTGGCGAGCTGAAGGTTCAGTCCTTCAACGGCGTGTACGGTGCCGCTTTCGGTGACATAGTGGATGGTGAGATCTTTGATCTCGAGGAGCAGATCTTTATTTTCCGACATCATAAGCTCCTCCTCAGCGTTTCAGTTTGGGATCCAGAGCGTCGCGCAGACCGTCGCCCAGGAAGTTCAGAGCGAGAATGGTCAGCATAATGGCGAGGCCGGGATAGAGGGTTAGGTGGGGAAAGTCGCGGATGTACTGACGTCCGCCGGAAAGCATGGCTCCCCACTCGGGATTGGGCGGCTGAATACCCAGTCCGATGAAGGACAGGCCGGCGGCGTTCAGAATGGCGGAAGCCACGCCCAGCGTGGACTGCACAATAATGGGAGCCATACTGTTGGGAATGATGTGGCGGAGAATGATGCGAAAATCGGAAGATCCCACGGCACGCGCCGCTTCAACGTACTCCATTCCTCGAATGGAAAGCACGGAACTTCGCACGATGCGCGCGTAGTTGGGCACGGCGGAAATTCCCACGGCGATCATCATGTTGAACAATCCCGGTCCCAGAGCGGCCGCGATGGCGATGGCCAGCAGAGTCTGAGGGACGGCCAGCAGGACGTCCATGACGCGCATGATCACGTTGTCCAGCGTGCCGCCGTAAAAGCCCGAAAAGGCCCCCAGCAGGCCGCCGACCACCAGAGAAATGCCCACGGCGATGAAGCCCACCTGCAGCGACACACGGGCGCCGTAAATCAAACGGCTCATAATGTCACGGCCGAACTCGTCGGTGCCGAGCAGATGTTTTGCCGAAGGGAGCTCAAAGGTGTGCATCAGATTTTGCTTGGAGAACGAGAAGGGCGCCAGCTGATTGGCGAAGATGGCGCAGATGACGAGAAGAACGATAAAGCCCAGGCCGAACATGGCCAGAGGGCTTTTGCTCAGACGGTGCATCACTTCGGCGAGGCCGCGGCGCTGTTTTTTGACGGGAGCGTCGATAACTTTTTCAGTCATGAGAGGTCCTCCTCTATCGTTTGTACTGCGCCTTGATGCGCGGATCGATGAAGGCGTACAGAATGTCCACCAGGAGGTTGACGACGCTGAAGGCCGCCGAGACGCACAGAACGGCTCCCTGCACCATGGGATAGTCGCGGGCCATGATGGACGTCAGCATGACGCGGCCGACGCCCGGAATGGCGAAGATGGATTCAGTCAGGACGGCGCCCGAAAGCAGGTGTCCGAACTGGAGGCCGCAGAGGGTCACCACGGGAATGAGGGCGTTGTGCAAAGCGTGTCCCCAGATGACCACCGATTCCTTCTGGCCTTTGGCGCGCACCGTTCTGATGTAGTCGGCGCGAATGACTTCGAGCATGGATGAGCGGGTCATGCGGGTGATCATGGAAATGGACTGAGCCGACAACGCAGATCGGAAGAGCACACGTCTG
>CABTYW010000100.1 GCA_902489135.1 uncultured Synergistaceae bacterium | reverse complement strand
GAGAGTAGGTCGTTGCCTGCTTCTCTGTTTTTTTGTTCGATGCGACCGATGAAGTGACAACTGCTCATATGAAAAGCGCCGTCGGGAAGAAACCGTCTTCCCGGCGGCGCTTCTTTGTTAAGCGACCCGGCGGAAAGAGTGTTCATCTGTTATTCGCGCTCGCCCCGGTATAGCCGGGGGGGCGGCGCACGGCTGCTTCGGCGCGAAGTGACGGTGGGAGAAATCTGCTTGGACTTCCTGCTTCAGGAAAACGAAAAGACACTGTACGCCGAGGTCAAATGCTGTACGCTTGTTGCGGGCTGCGCCTATTTGCCCGAGGCTCTTTCACAGCGGATGGAGCAAGATTTTTGCTTTTATCCGAAATCACTCCAACAGGTTCAGGCAGTGTCGCCTTTGAAGTGTTCGGTCTGTTTCGGTTATGACGCTTCAATCCATAAAAAGGATAGTAAATTTAAATTGAAACCCCCCGGCTATGGCGGGAGATTAACAAAAGAGCCTCTGAGACGGTTGTTGCCGGTCTCAGAGGCTCTTTCATCATTCTTCGTGCAAATACCTGTCGGCGATTTCCCTTTTTCCCCTTTTCGTAGGGATTTTTCCGTCTTGTCCTCGTGCCCCGTTGAAGGGGGACGTATCACGGCCGCGGCTTCGCTTTTATTTTTCGATGAAATATCTGATGATCTGACAGCTGATTTCGTAGAGCAGGATCATGGGCAGTGCCAGTAAACACTGGGAGAAGACGTCGGTGGTAGCGGTAAGAACCGCGGAAGCCACGAAGGAGGCGAAGATGACGAAGCGACGTTTGCTCTTCAATCCGGCCGAACTGACCAGTCCCATTTTCGCCAAAATGAGCAGCGCCAGGGGAAGGTTGAAGACGAGGCCGAAGGGCAGCACCAAGGCGATGACGAAGCTGAGATAATTTTCCATGGAAATCAGGGGCTGTCCGAGATTTCCGCCGAAGCTGAGGAAGAATCTGAGTCCCTGAGGGACCACTACGAAGAAGGCCAGCGCGCCGCCGGCGATGAAAAGCGTCAGCGACGACAGAACAAGGACGGTGAGCGTTTTTCGGTTTTGCCGCGAGAAGGCCGGCATAAGAAATGCCCAAAACTCGTAAAAAATCACCGGCGAAGCGACGGCGAGGCCTCCGGCGATGAGCAGTTTGAAATACATGAAAAAGGCCTCTGCGGGCTTCATGAAGTACAGCGTGCCCGCCGGAGCGGTCAGCAGATGGGTGAGGTCGTCGATGAAGAACTGACAGAGCAGCGCCCCCGCCGCCACGGCGCCGATGGACCGGAGAAGGCGCCGCCGCAGTTCATCCAGGTGCCCTGTCAGTGTCATGCAGGCTTCGTCACTGCCGCCCTGCGCCCTTAAAAGCGGCTGAGACATGGGGGACTACTCCTGTGTTTTTTTAGCCGCCGCTTCACTGCGATCCCCATCGCCGTTGACGGCGGACTTAAACTCGCGAAGGCTTCTGCCGAGGGCGTTTCCCACGGCGGGCAGTTTGCCGGGACCGAAAACGACGAGGCCGATCACAAGGATAAGAATCAGTTCAGGAACTCCGATGCCGAACATGGTTGTTACCTCCTCTTTCTCATTTCGAAAGCAGTGTATCAAAGCGGCATCATAATTGTGTACGGCTTTTTCAAGGGTTCGGTAAAATTTTTTGACCCTGCCCGTCCGTCGTCCTTGCAGGTGACGTCTTTTTCTAAAAATTTTCTTTTCTTTGACGGAAATGAAACGTGACTTTTGTATACTGATATTGGCATCACGAAAGATGCACTATCAATCATTCCCGAGGAGGAAACGTTGGATGACTCAAGTTGTCATGTCGCGTAAAAACTTTTTGGAGCTGGCTGCCGGCAGCGCTGTCGGGGCCGCACTGTTTCGCTTTCCGACGACAGGAATGGCGGCGGAAGTCGAAAAGGCTTCCCGCAGTCTGAAGGCGGTGAAGCTCGCCGATATGCCCATGAACGCCGTCGAAGCGGGGAAAATGTCGGCGTTGGTGAAGCAGTCGTACCAAAGCATTCTCAAGACGGTCAAGACTATTAAAAACGAAAATCTGCGCCGTGAGACGCTGGCGCTGATTGAGGATCCGACGTTGAAGTTCCTGGGCCGATACGCCTCGAAGAGCGCCGTGGAAAAACTGTACGCCGCCCTTGCCGCCGAAAATCTGGTGGATCCTGAGAAGATCGACGCTGCTCATCTGCTGCCGCCCATGGATCGTCCCGTCCAGCCCTTCATGACCGCGCCCGGAAGCGGCTACGGCAGCCATCACGCCTATCCCGGCGGGCTGTCCACCCATGTGAACGTCAATCTCCACGTCACCGAAGCGCTGTGCCGGACGTACGGCGAGGTCTTTATGTACGGCGTTGACCGCGATGTGGCGGTGGCCGCTCAGGCGCTTCACGACATTGCCAAACCCTATGTCTTTCAGTGGCAGGACGACGGCGCTTCTTTGAAAGAATACACCATTGCCGGTCAGGGCGCTCACCACGTCATCTCACTGGCGGAAGTAATCTGGAGAGATTTCCCCGCCGAGGAAGTGATCGCTCAGGCCTGTGCCCACGGCGCGCCTTCGTCGCCCAGGGACGAGGAAAACGTCTGTTCCTGGCTGAGGGCCGCCGCTCTTATGGCCGGAAAGGATCCCGTGAAGTACGGTCTTGTGGCTTCGTCGGGCAAGAGCTTCCCCGCCGCGCACCATCAGGAAGGCTATATCGTCCATTTGGGCGACCACGATTATGTGCTGTCGTCGCCGGCCTCGCAAAAATCGGTGAAAATGCTTCAGCGCATCGCAAAGGAAAAATACGGCATGAGCGATGACGACCTGAAGGGCGCCAAGTTCAACGCTTTTCGCAACTACGTGGGCGCCCAGACATCCTTCATGTTCCTGAACAACCTTGAAGCGGAGAAGGACGGTTACGACCTGGCCGCGGCGGAAGTGGCAAAAATTATTCTCTAAACTTCGGTGCGGAGCCTGTGGGGCGGCGAAGCGTCTTTTTTCACCGTCGGGCGCGCAAAGCGCTCTTCCCATGTTCGGCCGCGGGATCGGCGGAAAGTTTCGCGGATTTCCCGGCGAAAAAATATGTAGAAATCTCCAATGCCCGAAAGGCAAAAAATATTTATACTGAAAACGTCAACAGAAAAGCCCGCTTTTACGGGACGCGACGGAACCGCAAAAGCCCGCGAGTCTCCTGCTGTTGACAACTCCCTATCTATTCCAATCTCTATCCAACCCCATAGGGTTCCACTCGTTTCAAGTTTCCCGGCGCTTTGCGCCGGGATTCTTTTTTGTCGCACAACAACGTGCGACAAAATCAACGGCACGCACAAATCCGCCCCGCCTTTTCCCCGGAGAAAAAGGCGGGGCGGATTTGTGTACTGGAGCTCTTTGATCTATGAAAATATATGTTTATTTATTTTCGGAATAAAGAATTTAACGAAAGTGCTCGCCGCTTCACTTGCAAAATTCCATAAAGGCATTATTATAAATGCTTTTTGCTAAATAGACCGCTGAGACCTTTGCGGCCTGTCAATGCGCAATGGAGCTTTCTTTGAAGTCTGTGTTCTCGCCGAAGCGCACTTTTGACTGCACTTTTGGAGAGATGGTTATAGAGGAAGAGGTTGAAGAATGGATTTCCATTTCATTACGAGTATTCTGCCTGTGCTGGTCAGAGCCACGGGGCATACCATTGTCCTGTCGGTGCTGTCGCTGATCGCGTCTCTGTTTCTGGCGGTGGTCATTTCATCGGTGATTTACTACAACGTGAAAATCATCACGCCTCTGCTGAAAGTTTATGTTTCCTTTTTCAGGGGAACGCCGGCGCTTTGTCAGCTGTACATGATTTACTTCGGACTGGGGAATCTGGGAATTCCATTTTTCGCAAAAATGTCGGCTTACACCGCTGTGGTGGTGGCGCTTTCGCTGAACATGTCGGCCTACATGGCGGAAAATCTCAGAGGCGCCCTCTCGTCTGTCGATAAAGGCCAAAGCGAAGCGGGTGTCTCCATCGGCTTGGACTCAATGCAAATCTTCAGCCACATCGTCTTTCCTCAGGCATTTCGGGTAGCGATACCCTCTCTTGGTAACAGTTTCGTCGATTTGGTCAAAGGCTCTTCCATGGCCTTCACCATCGGCGTTAGAGAGCTGATGGCGTCGGCCAATCTTACGGGCGTGGCGACGTATAAATTTTAGATCGGAAGAGCACACGTCT
>CABTYW010000099.1 GCA_902489135.1 uncultured Synergistaceae bacterium | reverse complement strand
GCCATCGGCGGCAACCACTTTATCCATGCCTGCCGCCGCAACATCGACATTACGGCCATCGTCATGAACAACAACATTTACGGCATGACGGGCGGTCAGATGTCGCCCACCACGCCTGTGGGCGCTTACGCCAAGACAGCGCCTTACGGCGTCGTGGATCCGTCCTTCGACATCTGCAAACTGGCGGCCGGCGCCGGCGCGACCTACGTGGCCCGCACCTGCGTTTCCAATCCCAGAGACGTGGAGAAGACCATCTGCACCGCCGTCAAACACCACGGTTTCTCCGTCGTGGAAGTGGTAGGCTACTGCCACACCCAGTACGGCCGCTACAACAAGCTCAAGACGCCCATCGTCAACATGGAGTTCCTCAAACAGCATCTGATCCCCGTGAAGCTGGCGGCGGACAAGTCTCCCGAGGAACTGCGGGGCAAGATCGTGACCGGCGAATTCGTGAACGTGGAATCTCCCGAGTACACCGATCAGTATCAGGCGCTTCTGAAGCGCGTCATGAGCAAGTAGGAGGTGTTCGGACATGTCTAAACGTTTTGAAATCTGTCTCGCCGGTTCCGGCGGTCAGGGCGTTATCACCGCTGCCGTCATGATCGGCGAAGCGGCCTCCATGTTCTGCGACGGTCTTTACGCCGTTCAGACTCAGAGCTACGGCCCCGCGGCCCGCGGCGGTTCCGCCAAAGCCGAAGTGGTGATCTCCGACGAGCCCATCGACTATCCCAAGCCCGTCAATTCCGATTTGATGATCTGCCTCACGGGAGCTGCCGCCGAAAAGTATGCCAAAACCACGAGACACGGCGGACGTTTAATTCTCGACAGCTTTGCCGTGGAGAACCTTCCCGACGTGGACGCCAATATCTATCAGTTGCCGCTCATTCAAACGGCTCGCGAGAAAATCGGCCGCGAAATTGTCACCAATATGGTGGCGCTGGGCATGGTGGCGCGCGTTCTGGAGCTCGAGAACATCATGAAGCCCGATGCGGTTCGCAAGGCCATGCTTGACCGCGTTCCCAAGGGAACGGAAGAGCTGAACGCCAAGGCCTTCGAAGAGGGCTACAAAATGTTTCAGGAAAGCCAGTCCATGCATTTCAAAGACTGAGGCTTTAACGGCCGAACATTGAATGACTCCGTGTCGGAACCTCCGGCACGAAAAAAGAGCGGACTGCGAGATCTTCGCAGTCCGCTCTTTCACGTGTTTCCCGAAGGAGTTCGGCGTCTTTCGCTTCCGGCCATGGTTTTTTCAGTGTGCCCCGCGAAAAAATTTTTTCGGCTTTCGGGCGTTTCCACGGAAATCACGGGGCGGCCGCGGCCTTTGCCGACGCGGGGCGGCGAAAATGTTTTTTCAGCGAGCTGCCGGGCTTGTCCCGCCGGGGCACTGCGCTCTGCGGTCCAAGTGGAGGTGATCGGCCAGAAAGCGATCCATGGCGCGGTAGAAGTCGAAGCGGTTTTCTTCGTTGCGGAAGCCGTGGCCCTCATTGTCCTTCACCATGTACTGCACGTCGATGCCCCGGTTCCTCAGCGCCTCCACCATGGCGTCGGACTGTTCTTTGACGACGCGCGGATCGTTGGCGCCCTGGGCGATGAGCAGCGGAGATTGAATGCGCTCGGCCAGCAGCGTGGGCGACGTGGCCTCGAACTGGGCCTTGTCCTTTTCGGGATGGCCGATGGTTTCGTACATCTGCTCAAGCAGAGGTTTCCAGTATTCGGGAATGGATTTGAACAGCGTGAACAAATTGCTGACGCCCACATAATCAATGCCGCAGGCGTACAACTCAGGCGTTTTGATCAGCCCCATGAGCGTCGCGTACCCGCCGTAGGAGCCGCCGTAAATGGCGATGCGCCGGGGATCGGCGATGCCTCTTTCGATGAGCCAGCGGACGCCGTCGGTGATGTCGTCCTGCTGCTTCAGTCCCCATTGCTTGAAGCCCGCTTTCCAAAAGGCTTTGCCGTAGCCCGTGGAAATCCGGTAATTGACCTGAAGCACCGCCAGCCCGCGGTTGGCCAAAAGCTGCACTTCGCTGTCGTAACCCCAGGTGTCGCGGCTTTCAGGCCCGCCGTGGACGACCACGACGGCCGGCAGGTTTTTCGGCTCGACGCCCACGGGCAGCGTGAGATAGCCGTGAATGTCAAGACCGTCGCGCGCCTTGTAGGTAATGGGCTTCATCTCGGCGAGGTGTTCTTCTTTCAGCCACGGATAGAAGTCGGTGACAAATCGGAAGGTGCCGGGCCGGTCTTTGTCGTAATAATAAAGCTGTCCCACCAGGCGGTCGGAAGAAACGAAAATCAGCATTCGCTTTTCGTCGCGGGTCATGGAGCTGATGGCGACTTCGCGGCCGGCGAAGCGGTCCTGCAGCATGTTAAAGAATTTCTCGGCGTCGCTGTCAAAGTAAACACGATGCAGCCGGTCGGTATACCAGGTGGCGCCCAGAAGCTTGCGGCGCAAATCGGACCAGATGATGCCGCTGATGCCGGCTTCGTCGTTTTCGCAGATCAGTGTCTGCGTTCCGTCGGAAGGATTGTATCGGTAGAGGGCGGATTTGTCCCGCCCCATGTCGGAAGCGATGTAGATCTCCGAGTTGTCGCCGGTAAAGGTGTAGGGCCTCACGTTGTCGCGAAAATCCGTCTCGAACAGGACGCGCCAGGGGGAGTCTTCGGTGTCGCGGTAGAGAATTCTCGATTTGGTCCCCGCCGTTTCGGCGGCGAGGCGGAGGCGTCCGTCGTTGTCGGTGTCCCAGCCCACGATGGTGCCGGGATTGGCAGCGATCATCTTCATCTCGCCGGTGACGATGTTGAGGCGGTAGACGTCGAAGACGCGGCGGTCGCGGCGGTTCATCTCCATCAAAATATGATCGTCATCGTTCTCGAGAATGTCGGTGATGCCGCACCGCACTCCCTTGAAGGGCGTCAGGTCTTTGACGTCGCCGCCGTCGATGGAAACGGAATAAATGTGATAGTTCTCGTCGCCGCCGGTGTCCTGCACGTAGAGGATGCGTCCGTTGTTTCCCCAGCCGTAGCTCGGAATGTCCCGATCGACGGCACCGGTCAGGCGCTTGCCCCTGTCGGTACCCAGCTCCTCAATGGGCGCCACGAAGACGTTCAGGCGCCCCTGCCACGGAGCCAGCCAGCTGTAGTGCTTTCCGTCGGGGGACAGGCGGAACTGAGCTTTTTGAGGCAGACGCAGAAAATCCTCCACGGAAATGACCGGCGGCTGCGCGGCGCAGGCGGAAGTCCGCGAGAAGAAAAAAAGAACGGCGGCAAAGATCAGGGCGAATTTCAAGAAAATCCCTTCCTTTCAACAAACTGTAAATTTCACGCTTTTAAGTTTAGCAGAACGGCCCGAAAAAAATAATGCGGCTTTCTCCAATGCGAAAAAAAAGCCTTTCTCTTTCGGAATTGTCCCGGTGCCTTTAAATCAACGGGCCGGCAGTGTATAATGCAGAAGTGGAAATAACGTCGGGGATATCCGCGGCGTAATATAGTCTAAGGGGGACTTTTTATATGGAACAGCTTCGCAGCCTCAACGAACTTCTTGATTACGCAAAAAAAATCACCGCCGAAAAGGGCGCCAAGCGCATTGCCGTCGCCAAGGCCGATGATCCCGGTCTTTTTGAGGCTCTTGAAGAGGCCCGCAAGGCCGGAATAGCCACCTTTGTTCTGACGGGCGAGCGCGCCAAAATTGAGGCGGCCGCCAAAGCCGCAGGCGCCGATCCCGCGAACTACGAGATCATGGAGACCTCGCCCAGCGAGGCGGAGATGGCTTTAAAGGCCGTCACTGAAGTCTCTTCCGGCAGAGCGGACATTTACATGAAAGGCCAGCTTCACACCGCCAATTTCCTTCGCGGAATGCTCAACAAAGAAGTGGGGCTCCGCCGCGGCAAGAGCACCATTTCCCATTGCTTCTTCCATCATATCAAGGGCTATGACCGCATCTTCTTTGTGACCGACGCCGCCTTCAACATGTACCCCGACATCGCCCAGAAGGCCGACATCATCCGCAACGCCGCTCAGCTGGCCCGCTCGTTCGGCGTGGAGACGCCCAAGGTGGCCTGCCTCGCCGCGATCGAAGAGGTCAATCCCGACATGCCCGCCACGCTGGACGCCGCCGCGCTGACCGCCATGGGCAACCGCAAGCAGATTAAGGGCTGCATCGTCGACGGCCCCTTCGCCCTGGATAACGCCGTCAGCGAGAGGTCGGCAAAGGTCAAGGGCATTGAATCGCCCGTGGCCGGCAAAGCGGACATCCTTCTGGCTCCCAACATCGAAGCGGGCAACGCTTTGTTCAAGGCCATCGTCTATTTTGCGGAGAACGAGACGGCCGGCCTGATTGTGGGCGCCTCGGCCCCCGTAGTTCTCACCAGCCGCGCCGACACGCCGCGCACCAAGCTGCTGTCCATTGCCGCGGCCGTGGTTTTCGCCGACAGCCTGAAAAAGTAGTTTTTCCGTGATCGTCTCGCCGCCCGACGCCGATGTTCGTCGGGCGGTTTTTTAAAAAAAGGAGATCCCATGATCTATTTCAACTGCGATTATAACGAGGGCTGCCATCCCGCCATTCTCCAAGCCCTTGAGAAAACCAACATGGAGCAGAGTCCGGGATACGGCGGGGATGCTCACTG
>CABTYW010000098.1 GCA_902489135.1 uncultured Synergistaceae bacterium | reverse complement strand
GACGGCATTACGGCTTTATCGTAAGCTGCCGTTAATTGCTCAAATTCCGCCTTTGAAGCATTAACTTTAGCTGTCCAGTCGTCATAAGCTTCTTTTTTGCCTAATGCGGTCAGCAGATCATCAAAGGTGGCGTTGGAACCGACAGCCACGTAACCAATCTTGCCCGCTTCGGTATTAGCCACAGACTTGGCGCCCAGCGCCACGCCAAATTTTGTTTGGGCTTTGGCTCCCAATCCCAAGGCTGTAGAAGCAATTCCACTTGCTGTAGTCGCCGCACCGAGGGCTGTCGCCTGTTTGGCCGCATCGCTGCTCGTTCCGATGGAAACGGCAACCCTATCTTGCGCATTGGCCTGCCAACCCATGGCGGTACCGCCCGGTGCTGCGTGTGAATGAGCCCCCACCGCCGTACCCGCCATCTCCGCTTTGGTTTCCGTGCCGAAGGCCATAGCGCCTTCGCCGTCGGCCTTTGATTTCCAGCCAAAAGCTGCAGCTCCGTTCCCTATGGCGTAGGTATCCGTTCCGAAGGCAATGGTACCCTGTTCGTTTACGTTGCCGTGTTGGCTGTTTAAGGTGCCATCCACATGAGCGCGTGTACCGATGGCAATGCCCGAACTCACTTCAGCGTTGGCCTCGTTGCCGACGGCAATGCCTTCAAAGGCGTTGATATTCAATGTGCCCTTATCCTTGGCCTTGGAGTCCCGTCCCAACGCAATACCCCGTCCTCCGCTGACGGCTTTTTCGCCGATGGCAATGCCTCCGTCACCTTTGGCGCCGTCATTGAAATAGTTAGAATCGGCGGGATGTGTTTTATCCACTCCCGTAACGGAAACATAATGTATGGCGTCGCCATCAACTTTTTGGTTCAGCGCCTTGAGCTGCGCCACGTTGACGGCGTCGGTATCTTCCGCACCGGCGGCCACGCCCGTGATCTGGCGGGTTCTTCCCGTCGAAGCGTCGCCCACGGACACAGCGGCGACGCCGGATTTCCAAGACGCCAGCATGGTGCGCTTTTCTTCCTGAGAGGCGTTCAGTTGTCTGGTCGCCTCATTAAGCTCGGTTGTAGCCTGCGACCAAGCGTCATACAATTGCCCCGACAAAGTGCCGTCCTGATTATTATAGTAAGCAGCCTCTGCGGCGTCATAAGCAGCTTTTTTCTCGTTATAAGTTGCCTGTTGGGCGTCAATGGTCGTATTCAGTGTTTCCAGCTCGGAGCTTTTACCCAATACGGCGGCAATTTCGGCGTCACTGGCATAGACGGCGCCGCTTTTCGGGTTGTAGCCGCGCGTAAAGCCGGCGCGATCGGCTGTGGATTTGCTGCCCAGAGCCACGCTGTCGGCAAGCTGCGCCGAGGCGCCTTTGCCGATGGCGGCGGCGTTCTCGGCATCGGCCGCAACAGTACCGCCGCTGAGGGCCGTGGAGTTGTCCGCCAAAGCTTTGGAGCTATTGCCGGCGGCGAGACTGGCGGAGCCCTTTGCCTCCGTCCAGCCGTTGAGCGCCACGGAATCCTGGCCGCTGGCTTTTGTGGAATGGCCTAAAGCGACAGAGTTCGTGCCGAAAGCTTTTGTGGAATCGCCCATGGCGACGGAATTTTTGCCGCTGGCAATCAGTTCGGGTTCTTCACTGGGGGTGCGTCGCCACCCTTCGCCAAAGGCGAAGGAGTTTGCGCCTGCAGCGAGGACGCCGCGGCCGAAAGCGAAGGCATTGTTGTTGGTAGCCATGCTTGCAGTGCCGCCGGAAAAGGCGTTGTTCCCGTCGGCGACGGTATAGTGGCCTGTGGCGATGGAACCGGTCCCCGCGGCCGCGGTGGCAAAGCCCAGAGCGGTTGCGTACCCGTTGTTTCCGGGAGTGGCGCTCCGCTTGTACACGGCAACTGACGAGCCGCCAATATTGGCGATTTCAGTTACGTAGTTGCCTTCGGCGTCTTTTTCAAGGGCAATGCCGGCAATGCCGCAGCGCCCCAAAGCGATGTTGGCGCCATCAGCGCCGCCCAGGCCGAAAACCGAATTTTCGCCGACCCAGTTGTATACGGCGTAAATGTTCTGGTGCGTCGTTCCGTCGATGGTGATGCGGCCGACCCGCGCAATGTTGTCGGCAGGGGCGACGTCGGTGGCACGGGCGTCAGAAGGAAGAAGCGCCAGCGCGGCGGCCAGGGCGGCGCACAGCACGCCGCGCCGCAGGGTGCGCGCCAGCGAGGTGCCGCGGCTGTGGCCGTTGACCAGTTCGGAAGCGACGACGTAGCAGGCGCGGACTTTGCTCCATACCACTTTATAAATTTTGTTCATAAAGATACGTCTCCTTTGAATAAAAATGGTTTACGGCAAATCAAAGCGGTGAAAAAGTTTGAGCGCGAGGTCTCTTTCTCACAAAGACCGGGCGCGCCGACGGAACTTCTTCGCCGTGACGGCAGCGGCCTGAAAAAAAAGCCGTGCGAAGCTTCCGGAAGGCGGCGCGTGTTTTTTGCCGCCTGTTTTTCCTCGTAAGACGGCATGAAGGGGCGGGCACTCCGCGGGGTCAGGGAGCGGCCATTGAAGACGGCATTGACGAAAGTTTCTTTCTCTTTTGTGTCACATTCATGCGCATCACCTCTGACGTGTGAGCTGAAATCTTTGCTCTGCAATAAAATTTCCCGGCGGCTCTCCGGTTGGCGGTTTGTCAAAATGGGAGTGCAGTCATCCGATCTTGACGGGAGTTCGTCGATTTTTTTTTCGACACTCATCCAATATACAGATTACCTTACCATAATTGTTAAATTAGTAAAACGGGGTCGAGTTGTAAAATAAGTATTAAATCTAAGATTTTTTAAATTCGTAAAAAATTTCTTAAACTGCAAAAAAACGCTTGGCCCGTTCCCAATGAGGTGAAAGAGCCAAGCGCCCCGGTAAAATTTTTTTGCCGCAGTTTCTTTCGCGTCGAAAAGGCCCGGGGCTGATGGAGGGCAGGACGCCGGCACGGTCATGGCGCGGTGTGTTTGAAAGCGGCGCAGGGTGGCTTTTGCGCACTCCCGGGCGTATACTGAAGGGGTGCGGAAGTGAAAAAACATCACCTCCGGCGCCGGAGCGGCCGTGATGGAACGCTTCGAAAGCCGGCATTGGGCCTGCCCTCGCGCGGAGCCTCGGGGGCATGGGGCGTGAAAATCGGCTCTTCGCAGAATGGGGGCGCAGGGAGAGAAAATCATGACGACACGGGACGAAGTGCTGCACATTCTTCAATCATCGGGCGATGAATACGTTTCGGGACAGGAGCTGGCCCGTCGGGTTAACCGAAGCCGCAACGCCGTGTGGAGGGCGGTCAAGTCACTGGAACGCGAGGGCTACGGCTTCAGCGCGGTGACCAACCGCGGCTACCGTCTGGTGAAAAAGCCCGACGGTCTAAATCTCGGTGAACTGAAAAAACGGCTGCCGCCGCAATGCGGCGATTTGAAAATTCATCTGTACAAGTCCGTCGCGTCCACCAATACGCTGCTCAAAGCCATGGCGGAAGAGGGTGCGCCCGAGGGCACGCTGCTCATGGCCGAAGAGCAGACGGCGGGGCGCGGGCGCATGAACCGAAAGTTCTACTCCCCCGCCGGCACGGGGGTGTATATGAGTTTGCTTCTGCGTCCCCGGCTGACGCCCGAGAAGTCGCTGTACATCACCACGGCGGCGGCGGTGGCGGCGGCGGAAGCCATCGAAGGGGTGACGCGGCGGCCCACGCGGATCAAGTGGGTCAACGACGTCTATATGGACGGGAAAAAGGTCTGCGGCATTTTGACGGAGGCTTCGTTCAACATGGAAAGCAAGCGTCTGGCCTATGTCGTGGTGGGATGGGGCATGAACATGCGCGAGCCCGAAGGCGGTTTTCCGCCGGAGCTGCAACCCATTGTGACGGCGGTCTTCGGCCGCGGGGACTTTTGCGCCGAGAGGCGCGATGACATTGTGGCCGAAACCATGGGGCGCTTTTGGAATTTTTATGTCCATCTGGAGGAAAAAAACTTTCTCGAAGGCTACCGAAAGCGGTCGCTGCTGTGCGGCCGGGCGGTGGACGTCATAAGCGCCACGGGGCGCCGACCGGCGCGCGCCATGGAAATCGACGACGAGTTTCGACTTCACGTGGTCTATCCCGACGGCAGCGATGAATACCTGCAGTCCGGCGAAGTGTCGGTCAAACCCGCAGGAGCGCGGAATGACGGTGGCCTTCACGTTTGAAGCGCTCTCCCCGCCGCCGATGCGGCACTTCTTCAAAGCGGGCAGAAAAACCCGCGCCCTGCAGCACCCGGCGGTGCGGCCTTATAAACGGCACAAGAAGCGGCAGGCTCCTGAAAATTTCCGCACGCGGCGCGAAGTTACGTTGCAACGGCGAACAAAGTCCCGTGGCTGCACCGCCACCTGACGGCGCGGCCTTATAACCGGCACATAAAGCGGCGGTGCCTGAAAATTTCCGCACACGGCGTGGCACGACGGTGAAGCGGCGGAAAAGTTCCTGCAAAGGCCCACATTTAAGCGGATTTTTTCGGGCGGCACCCAATGGCATTTCACCCTGAGAGTTGCAAAGTCCGCACGGCGCGGCACTGAATAACATTTCACGTCACGGGGCGGCAAGGTTCGCACGGCGGCGCAGGCGCGTCCGATTTTCCGTCTTGTTGACATGACCCTTTGAGGATAGGCAAAATCCGCAAGGCGCGACAGCGTTCACGCATCTTTGGTCGCCCTATGGGTTGGAAGCAACGTCACAGGCGGCACGACGGTGGCCTTCACGTTTGAAGCGCTCTCCCCGCCGCCGATGCGG
>CABTYW010000097.1 GCA_902489135.1 uncultured Synergistaceae bacterium | reverse complement strand
GCGGAGCATGCGCATCACGGGCGGCCGGGCACCTGGCCCCCGCGGGGCCAGGCCAAAACGCGTGTGCTCTCTTCTATCTCCCACACCCCCCCCCCCGCGGCGCCCACCCCCGGGGAGAAGGCGGCCCCCGCAAGCCCCGGCCACGGAACCGCGACGCAGGAAGAACGCGGGGCTGCGGCAGTTGTGGCGGGAAGTCGAGCCTGCCTTCCGCTTTTTCGAAGAAACGCCGGAGCGGAGCTGCCCCATCTCACGCCGGTCAATTTAAAAGTCTTCATGCGGGAACTGATTAAAAGTCTTCATTCAAGAGCTGACAGGGGCCCCCTTTCCAACGGCGTTTTTCTTTCACGGTCCGGCTTCGGCCGTGCGCATCGCTTCGTCGTGTTCCGCCAGCGGCCCGCTCTCTTGGAAATCTCATACATTATTTGGGCGCCCCGCTTCCGTCAACTGCTCATTTCCCGCATATTTATGCTAGAATATGGACAATGGTTCTTCGCGGAGAGCACCTGAATTTTCGGCGTTCTGTAACAACGGGCGTCAAAGCGGGAAGATGGTCCCTTGGGACCGCAATGAACCGCGGGGCACGTGCCGCTTTATGACCTCGGAGCGCCGAAATTTTGCAGAAATTCTCCTGCCGATTTCCAAAAGGACTGGTCGCCATGGATTTCATCCAAAACCTTTCGCCCTACTTCTGGACCGGACTGAACATCCTTTCGATGCTCATCCGCATTTTGTCGCTGGTTCTTGTCCCTCAGCACCACGATTCCACCACGGCTACGGCCTGGCTGCTGGTTATTCTGCTGTGGCCCATCCCCGCCATTTTCGTCTACTTCATTCTGGGCACCAACATGCTTCCCGCGCGCCGGCTTCAGCGGCACAACGAAGCGCTGCTGCACTTTCAGGACGTGCGCGAACGCATGCAGCGCCACGAACTTCCCGGCACAACCCGCGTGCATCTTCCCGAAGGCCTGGAAGCCACCGCCCATCTGGCCGAACACCTGGGCTATATGGGCGCCGTCGGCGGAAACTCCGTGCAGTACATCACCAGCACCGACGAGTTCATCGCCGCGTTGGTGCACGAAATCGACGGTGCGCGCCATGAAATCAATCTGCTCTATTACATTTTCATGGACGACTCCATGGGACGTCGGGTGATCGACGCCTGCCACCGGGCGGCGGGGCGCGGCGTGGTTGTGCGCCTGCTGGTGGATTCCGTGGGTTCCCGAAAGTTCATCCGCGGAGATGCGGCAAAGCGGCTGCGCGCAGCGGGCGTCTGCGTCGAGGAAGCTTTGCCCGTGCGCATCTACCGCGCCAAGGCTGAGCGGTTTGACCTCCGCAACCACCGGAAATTGGCCATTTTCGACAGAAAAATTGCCGTCACCGGCTCTCATAATGTCACCGAGCCGCGCTCCAGGCGCTCCATGCTGTGGGAGGACGTGAGCCTGCGGCTGTGCGGCGCTGTGGTCAAACAACTCGAAAGCGTTTTTATCGAGGACTGGTACGTGGAAACGGGAAAGATCCTCGACACGCCCCATCTTTTCACCGACCCCGTTGAAAACTGCGGTTCCGCCTGCCTTCAAACGGTCCCCAGCGGACCGTCGTACCAGACGGAAAACTACCAGCGGCTGATCATTGCGTCCATTATCAGCGCGAAAAAGCAGGTGACCATCACCACGCCTTATCTCATCCCCGACGTGGGGCTGCTTCAGGCCATTGAAGTGGCGCGCCTGCGGGGAGTTCGCGTCAGGCTGGCCATCCCCGCACAATCCGATCACCTCATTGTAGGCTACGCTTCGCGCGCCTACTACGAGGACTTTCTGCGCTACGGCGTTGACGTCTATCTCTACCCCGGAGGTCTGCTCCACGCCAAAACGGTCACCGTGGACGACGACCTTGCCTTTGTGGGCACCAGCAACTTCGACATTCGATCCTTCGCGCTCAATTTCGAGATTAACATGATCCTCTACGGTGCCAGAGAAAATCAGGGAATTCAACGCATTCAAAACCGCTACATCGCCAATTCCCGAAGGCTGAACAAAAAACGGTGGCAGCAGCGAGGGCACCTTTCCATCGCTCTGGAATCCATGACGAAGCTTTTGAGTCCGCTGCTCTAATGAAACGGGCCTCGGCGGGACGACATATCATATTAAATCTGTACAATAAGCCGAAATTCTCCTATAATAGCGGGCAGAAAAATTTCTCTTTTAAGGAGTACGAAAAAATGATCACAAAGGACATGCTTATCGGCGACATTGTTGAGAAGTATTCTGAAGCGGCTCCCGTCATGATGATGGCGGGGCTGGGTTGCATCGGCTGCGCCATCGCCGCTTCGGAAACCCTTGAAGAAGGCTGTGCGGCTCACGGCGTTGACGCCGACGACCTTGTGGCCGCGCTCAACGATGCCGTCAAAGCGGCAAAGGACTAACCCTCCAAAGAGCATCACCGAAAGAGCCGACGTCTCGCCACGAGTCGTCGGCTCTTTTGTCACTTCCCTTTTCGCCGTCAAGGAACCGTCGGAAGAAACCAGTGAACCTCTTTCAGTTCAGCGGATTTGACGTGCCCGGGCGCTTTTTCGCCGGCGGGACGGCCCCCGGGTGCCCCTTCAAAGGGGCCTTCGAAACAAACCGTTGCCGCAAAAAATATCCTCAGCGGGCAACGACACAAACGACCGTGCGGCGCAAAAGCGCCGCACGGTCGTTTGTGTCGCCCAACCTTTCGCCGGGGTTCCGCATGGCTCGACGCTTGGAATTTTCTTCGGCGGCGCCGGCGTTGCCGCTCTTTGGTCCACCGCCTTCTTCAGCGTTTTCGCGATCTTTTGCGCCGTCGGCGAGGCCTCGCACCTACGCGTCGCTCAGGCGCTTTGCCAGCGCTTCGGCGATGCGTACCGCCGCCCGTCCGTCGCCGTAAGGATTGACAGCCGACGCCATCCGCCTGATTTGCGCGGGGTCGTCCATCAAAGCCGAAAAAGCGGCCATGGCTGCCTTCGGATCGCATCCCAGCAGCGTCACAATGCCCGCCTCCACGCCTTCGGGGCGCTCCGTCACGTTGCGAACCACCGCCACGGGGACACCCAGCGACGCGCCTTCTTCCTGCAGACCGCCGGAGTCCGTCAAAATTAGCGTGCTTCGTGACAGCAACGCCGCCATGTGACCGTACTCCAGCGGGGCGATAAGCCTGACGTTTTCAACCGCCGAAAGAGGCGGGACGACCGCCTCGCGCACCAATGGATTGAGGTGCACGGGAAAGACAAAGGTCCAGCCTTCATGACACCGCGCCACTTCCGCCAGCTGTTGCGCCAGAGGACGAAGAACGGGCCAGTTCTCGCGGCGGTGAAGCGTCACCGTCACCAGCCGTCCCTGCGAGGGAACGCCCTGAGGCAGCGTCCCCCTGTGCGCGGCAAACAAAATGGCGTCCACCGCCGTCTGCCCTGTCACGAAAATGCGGTTCGCCGGGACGCCCGATTTCAGCAGATTGGCGCGCGCGCCTTCGGTAGGCGCAAAAAAAGTGTCGCACAGCGCGTCCGTCAGGACGCGGTTGGCTTCTTCGGGAAAGGGTTCGCTCATGGAACCGCTGCGCAGCCCCGCTTCCACGTGCCCCACGGGGATGCGCTCCAAAAAAGACGCCCAGGCCGACACGAAGGTGGTCAGCGTGTCGCCGTGCACCAGCACATAATCGGCCTTCAACCGGCGAAAAGCGGCGGCGGCCTGCGGCAGAATTCGAGATGCCAACTCCGGCAAGGTCTGACATGCCGTCATCACCTCAAGGTTGCACGCCACGGGCACATCGAAAATTTCGAGAGACTGCTCAAGCTGCGTTTTATGCTGCCCCGTCAGCAAAATCAGCGGGTCAATCTGCGGACATTTCTCCAACTCTTTATAAACCGGCGCCATTTTTATGGCTTCCGGCCGCGTCCCAAAAGCAAGAACCACTCGTTTTTTCATGGACATCCACCTTTCTGCGCCGACTTCATTATACACAAAAGTGCCCCGAATTATGGGGGCGCCCATTGAATTTTCCCTTTTCCGCCGCGCTTCGCCGGCGCCGTGATGTTCCGCAGCTTTCTGACGGATTGAACGTCATGACGGGGCCTTTTCCGCCTCGCGCGCAGTTTTCTTCATGCTGACCCGTCTTCGCTTCTGTGATGAAAACTTCACAATTTTAAGGTAAAAAAATATCCGTAACGGTGCGAAAAAACGCCATGCGGGATTGATCTTTTGATCGCTTTAAATTACACTCGCAATGATAAAATGCGATTTTGGCAAAAAAATAATTTTTATTTCTCATGGGAAAACTTTGCGGCACCCGGAGGTCCCAGGCGTGAGGAGCCCCCATGGACTCAGTCGCCCGGAAGTTCTTTTGAGCCGGCGCCGGTCATCGTCCGCGTGCGCCGGCTCAAGAACTTCAAGCTGAACCGGACCGTCACCGAAACCGACGACGCCCGGTACGTCAATACCTGCGGTGCCACCTGCGACGAAGCCATACGCGAAGGATACGTAGAAATGCACCGCCTGATCATGGACGCCTACGGCATGGACCTCACCGAGGCCAACACCTATATGTCCGTCCAAGGAATGCTTGCCGCCAATCAGGCCTGTCTGGTCGACGAGGCCGGCGGCAATTCCTTCAGAACCGGCACGCCCAAAGTGCTGAACATGCCGCCCCTCATGGGCAAGGGCGACAATTAACCGGGAAACTCAAAGGCCTTCCTCTGATGAAATGTTCGGGGAAGGTCTTGTTTGTTCGTAAGATATGACAGATTGCCGCCGGACAACAGAGGTGATTTGACCTGCCACGTCTCCCCGTCACGAACCATGGGGAATTACGGCCGAACGCCGGCGCTTTCATCTGCGGCGTTCCGCTCCGCATCGGGCAGATATCTGCGTTCACAACGAACGTTCTTCTGCCGCACCGTCCACGCCCCCCCCCCCAACGCATTCTCCTCGCCTCATTCCACATCGTTTTTTTTTTGATCATCTTCTTCTTCTTCT
>CABTYW010000096.1 GCA_902489135.1 uncultured Synergistaceae bacterium | reverse complement strand
GAGAACTTCAAATTGGGGAATGTCTATTTTCGCCATGAGGTCCCAGGCGAGGCGCAGCAGCTCGGGCTCCCTGTCCAGCACTTCCCCGGCGCGCAGAACCTCAATCTGTGCCGTTTCGTGATAGGCGTTTTCCACAAGGGCGACGCCGCACAAAATTTTCTCTTTCGCGAGGGTTACGGCGGCCATGGCGGGGATGTTTTCCGCCATGTGATCAAAGCCTTCGGCGTGACAAAAGGCGGCCCCTTTCTGTTTGCCCATGCCGATGGCGCACATTTTGCAGAGGCCGCTTTCCACTTTGCCGCGGAACCCCGTATGGGGTTTGACGCGGTTGATGATCATGATGCCGTCGGCTTCGTGGGCGTAGCGGTCGATGTACACCGGGCGACCGTTGGCGGCGGTGCCCAGCTCGACGGTGTCCATGGTGGCGCGCACGGGGCATCCCATGGTCTCTTCGGAAATCCCCAGTCCTTCCAGCAACGCGCGCTGGCCTTGGGCGGTGGCGCCGCCGTGGCTGCCCATGGCGGGGAAAATAAAGGGTTTTCCGCCGCGTTTTTTTACCTCCGAGACCAGCGTTTTTAACAGAAGCGGGTAATTGACAATTCCGCGGCTGCCCGCCGTGACGGCGATGGACATGCCGGGCTTTATGGAGGACAGGTGATGCCCCGCCTCAAGTTTTGAAATCAGATCGCCGACGGGGTCTTCCAGGCACGGACGCTTAAAGTTCTGGCGCACTCTGACGAACTGGGGAACGGAGACGGTGCTGAGCGTTTCATCAATGAATGACATGAGAGAGTTCACCCTTTCGCTGATGGTATGGACATGGCGGCGCAGGGACCGCATCATGGATGATCGCGCTTTTATTATACCGCGGTGCGCCTGCAAAATTTCAACGGATTTTCGCCTCCGGCAGAGGCCGAAAGGGGCGTTGAACTTCCGCCGCTTTTTCTGATTGCCCTGATTGCCCGACTTTCGGAAAATTTTCGGCTTTTCGCGAGAGAAATAAAAAGCGCCGAACTTCTGAAAAAAGTTCGGCGCCGAGGATGCTTCATAGAAAAAACTGGCTGCCTCGCATGGATTCGAACCATGATTCCGGGTTCCAAAGACCCTTGTCCTGCCATTGGACGACGAGGCAAAGAAAAAACACTCTCTTATTATACCTTACCTTTCGTTTTTTTGCGCGCGGCGGCGACAAAAACTTTTATTTTCCCAAGAGGTTCGTCCATGACGGCAAGATTTTGTCGTTGAAGGAGGCCTGTGCCCAAATGAAAAAGTTCTGTTCGGGCCGAAGGTGATACAAAAAATATGGCAGGCGATGCGACAAAGGATGCCGGCCCCGGATTTTCAACGATAACCGCCGGAAAGTGAAAACGCACGTGTAAAATGAATTTGGCTTCCCGGCCGTATTGAATAAAAATCAGAAAAGTGCAAAAATGGTTTTGTGTGCCGCGTTGAAGCGGAAGAGCTGCGGCGCATCCAACACCATAACTTTCGGAGGACTGGAATGCTGACACTTGAACGAGCAAAAGAACTGAACGCGGCCATGATTACCGAACCCCATCTCCGTGTCCATTGCACCAACGTCATGGCGGCTATGGGAGCCATGGCGAAACATTTCGGCGAGGACGAAGAGCATTGGAAAGCCGTCGGGTATCTGCATGACTTCGATTATGAAAAATACCCCGACGACCACCTGAAACACACAAAAGAACCGCTGCTGGCCGCGGGCGTGTCCGAAGAAGACGTTCGCGCCATTCTGAGCCACGGCTGGGGGATCTGCTCCGACGTGGAGCCGAAAAGCAACATGGAGAAAAGCCTGTATACCGTCGATGAGCTGACGGGGATCATTGAAGCCTGCGCGCGCATGCGTCCCCATGGAATTACCGATCTTGAAGTGAAGAGCTTCATGAAAAAATTCAAGGACAAAGCCTTTGCCCGCAAGTGCAATCGCGATCTGATCAAGCAAGGCTGCGCCATGCTCGGCATGGACGTCAGAGACGTGGCGGCCATCTGCATCGAGGGCATGAAGCCCTATGCCGCCGAGATCGGTTTGCTGGGCACCGAAGCCTAAAGGCGGGAAGCCATCAAGAGCAGCGGCGACGATCATTTCGGGCGAGGGAGTTGCCCATTCATCAAAGGTCCGCCCGTGTCGGGCAGAAATTTTCGGAGAGGATGAGTTTTCATGGCAGAAGGGAGAATGAATCGCCAGCGCCTCGCAGGCTCCTTGGAGGAACTGGGAAAAATCGGCGTGGGATCCGACGGCCTGCGTACCCGTTTGGCTTTGACCGACGAGGACAAACAGGCCCGCGATCTGCTGTGCGCCTGGATCCGCAGCGCCGGATTGGAGCTGAAAATCGATGCCGTCGGCAACATCTTCGGCGTGCTTCCCGGAAAAGTTGAAGGCCATCCCGTTATGGCGGGGTCGCACATCGACACCGTGCGCAACGCGGGAATGTTCGACGGCTGTGTGGGAGTCCTCAGCGCTCTGGAATGCCTGCGCACCGTCGCCGAAAAGAAGCTGCCCCACGCCAAGCCTTTGGCTATGGCGGCTTTCACCAATGAAGAGGGGGCGCGCTTTCACCCCGACATGATGGGCAGCCTCGCCGTCAGCGGCCTGAGAAAAGTCGAAGAAATGTACGCTTCCGTCGATGACGGCGGAAAAACCGTTCTTTCCGAGCTGGAACGCATCGGCTATAAAGGCGGCGACACCGTCAGGCCTTCGGCTTACCTGGAGTATCACGTTGAACAGGGGCCCTTTCTCGACCGCCGGGGAATTCAGCTGGGTGTCGTCACGGGCATTCAGGGCATCAACTGGTGGCACGGGCGCTTCGTCGGAGAGGCCAACCACGCCGGCACCACGCCCATGAATATGAGAAAAGACGCGCTTTTGGCGCTCTCCCAAGTTCACGTGCGCATGACGGAGATCGCCCGACAGCAGGGAGCCTGCTTTACCATCGGCAAAGTGCTGCCTCAACCCTGTGTCGTCAATATTGTTCCCGGCGAAGTTTCCTTCTCCGTGGACCTGCGCCATCCCGACCCCAAAGTGCTGGATCGGCTGAAGGCCGCCTTTGAGGGGCTCATGAAGCAAGCCGCCGACGAGAACGAACTGACTTTGGAGATGGAGCAGACCGTGGACGCACGGCCCGTGGTCTTCGATGCGCCCATGGTGGATATGGTGGAGCACCATGCGGACCGACGCGGCTTGAGCCACATTCGACTTTTCAGCGGCGCCGGACATGACGCCCAGATGATGGCCCACATCGTTCCCACAGCCATGATCTTCGTGCCTTCCATCGGCGGCAAAAGCCACTGCCCGCAGGAACAATCGGATATGGACGGGATTTGTGACGGCGCCGAAGTTCTGCTTGACTGCCTTCTGGAACTGGCGCAGTAATGTGCCCGGCGCGGCGGGAAGAAAAGGACCTGGGGCCGACCCACGGCCACTATGGGCAGGCCCTTCGTTGTTCGGACAAAAGGGCGCCGTCAAGTTGCGGCGGCTCTTCGCTTTCGTGAAAGGCAAGGGGCGGCCTGTCGTGCCCGCGGTTTCGGCGGGCACCCTTCCCTCGGAGTGCTTTGTCTCAAACATGGACGCGCCCGGCAGCGTCGCTTTGAATGGCCTGTTTTTATCGAAGAGGCGCTCCCTTGCCTTCTCAGCGGGCAATGAGGGCTCTTCAAAAACGGAAAAAATCGGCGCGCATCGTCTTTTCGGCGACGATGCTTAGATGCGCCGCCCTCCCGAGAAGCCGGGACAAAACTTTCCCGTTTTGCTCAAGTTGACTGATGCGCCGGCGACAAGCAAAACCGCGAGCGGCTGTCACCGATCCCTTTGACGTGCGGTCCCTGTGCGTTCTTTCGGGAAACAAAGGGGTCGATTATCCCCAAAGGGACGCGGTCATTTCGCACCTTCGGTCTGTACAACTTTATACGGCGCGCGGCGGGGCCATTGAGGCCGCGAAGGGCGCAGAGAATGACGTGAATTTTCACCGCCCGTGCCGCACCGTTTGTTTATTCAGGAACAAAGAAGCATGGAAGCCGTCTCAGGGAATTTTTGAGACGGCTTCCATGCTGTGTGGAACTCGTGATGGGTCCATGCTTTTCAATGTCGCCGACTTGCGGCGGCGTTTTGCGGACTACCGGTTCAAAAAGGCCCAGGCGCAGGCGGCTTCGAAGGCCGCGCCCTTGCGAAGCTGGGATTCGTCGACGGTGAACCGGCAATGGTGGTGGGGCCAATGGGTGCCCTTGTCTTTGTCGCCCGATCCGATGAAGAAGAAGGCGCCGGGAACTTTTTCGAGATAGAAGCTGAAATCCTCGCCGCCCATGGTGGGCGGCACTTCCTGCACCCCGTCGGCGCCAAAGATGAGCGTCCCGATTTCCGCGCCGAGCTTCGCCATGGCCGGGTCGTTGACGGTGGGCGGCAAATTGCGCCGGTAATCCAGCTCCGCCGTGCAGCGGAAGGCCGCGCCCATATTTTGGGCCATGCGGCGGATAAAGGCCTCGCAGTCCATGCTGATCTGAGGCTCGAAGGAGCGGGCCGTGCCCGTCAGCTCCACCTCCGAGGGAATGACGTTGAAAGCCTCGCCGGCTTTCATGATGCCTGTGGAGAGCACGGCGCTTTTCAGCGGATCGACCTCGCGGCTCACGAAGGTTTGCAGCGCGCAGATGATCTGTGCCGCCGCCACGGTGGGGTCGTGAGTTTGGTGGGGCGACGCGCCGTGTCCGCCTTGACCGTGAAGCTTCACCGTCCATGAATCGGAACAGGCCATCATGGGGCCCATGCGCCAGCCCAACAGCCCCGCCGGCAGGGGGCTCCAGAGGTGCACGCCGAAGATGGCGTCCACTCCCGCGAGCGCGCGTCCGTCCTCGACGACGGCTCGCGCACCCTGAATGAACTCCGCCGACTCTTCCGAGGGTTGAAAGATGAGGCGCACAGCCCCCGGAAGCTGTTCTTTCACCTCGCAGAGCATCTGCGCGGCTCCCAGCAGCATGGCCATGTGGCCGTCGTGGCCGCAGGCGTGCATGACGCCGG
>CABTYW010000095.1 GCA_902489135.1 uncultured Synergistaceae bacterium | reverse complement strand
TTTTCCGACGGCTTCATCGAGAAAGAGGGTCTGTCCGCCCGGGGGGGGCGTCCGCTTTCTCCGCCCAAGTTTCGCGGCCGCGACAATGTTTCAGTCTCGTCCAGCGCCGAAAAAGCCCGGTTAAATCGCTCGTAGTCCGAAGCGCGGGATCTTTTGGGCCATTTGACCTTCCCCGCGGCGGATCTTTCGCCGCCCGGGCCGTCGCGGTGCCACAGCGAAGAGAAGCCGCGGCGGCGAACGCTTCGGGGCTCCTTTTCGTCGCTGCCGTGACGTTCTGACACTGGGGCGACGGGCAAGCGCACGCCGAGTTCGTTTTCATGAGCCGTTCTTTTTCCATCCTGTCGTGCCATGGGCGCCCCTCCGTCAGTTTGCAGTACTGTTTGTTTATTGTAGCGCAAAAACAGGAAAATCAACAGAGCCAATGGCCCTGCGATCGACTTTCCTCATAAAAAACATAACCTCTGAAATATTTTACGCTTTCTATGATATAGTAAGAAAAATTTGTGCTTCGACCCTTTTCACGAGGAGATTGAAAAATGTCATTGCTCACTGCAGAACCTGTCGACAAAGCGCCCGAGCCGTCCAAGGGGGCACAAATTGAATGGCAGGCGCTTCCTTCCGTTATCTTCGCCCCGAGGCCGTCGCCCCTACCCGATGAATCTCCGTCGCTTTTCTCCGAGGCGCTGTTCCTTCTCATGTTCGTTCTGTGCCTTGACGTGCCCAACCTCGTCTATTCCGGAGGAAGCTTTTATCAGACACTGCACTTCATGAAATGGGTCACGGCGCTGGTGCCCGTGGGAGTCATGGCGCTGTGTACCGGCACCGCGGCCATTCTCAAAGGTCAAAACGATCGGATGGAAATCGACGTTTTAGGAATGTACTGGCTGGGCTTCTTCGCCTTTATCACGTTGCAGCCGCTATGGGTCAACATCCGCCTCTTGAACGGCTGGCTGCGCGAGTGGTTCTTTTATTCAGGCTGCATGGCCTTTTACTTTGCGGCCTTCACGTCTTTCAGAGAAAAATGGCTGCGCGCCGTGCTGTGGCTGGCGGTGCTCAACGCCGCCGTTACGGGCGTCTTCGCCGAGCTCCAGGTGCGCGGCATCATATCGCCCATTCTTGGACTGAATTTGATTATGCCTACGCCCGGCTTTTACATCGCCAATACGGGACAGCAGAACATGTTCGGCATCTGGATGGCGCTGGCGTTGTTCTCTTCACTTTTTCTCTTTGTCTGCTACGGGGGCCGCTATGCAAAAAATTTCGCCAACAAGCTGCTGATCTGCGGCAACGTTCTTTTTTACATCATCCTTTCGTGGTGCCTCATCTGCTCAACCAGCCGATCCGCCATTCTGGCTTTCTGGGTGGGCGCCTTTTTCCTGGGGGTGATGACCCACCTGACCGACCGCGACCGAAAACGTCAAAAACGGCTCGTTGCCGGCATCGTCCTGTTTTTCATCGTCCTCGCGGCCTTTCTGATTCTCGACAAAACCCGCGGTCTCGACTTCCTGAAGAAAACCCGCGACATGCTGCACAACCTCGCCGACCTGGGGGCCCGGCGCGACATCTGGAAATCGTCGTGGCAGGTTTTTCTCATGCATCCCTTCACCGGCGTCGGCCTCGGGCAGTTCAAATGGCACTACCTGGAAGGACAGCACCTCGCCATGGCCCTTCATCCGTCCATGAAATGGCAGTTCACCTACTGGGCGCACAACGAGATTCTCCAGTGGTTCTGCGAATTCGGCCTGTGGGGAGGCCTGTCGCTGTTTTTCGTCATGGCGCTTTGGCTCGCTGCCTTTGTGATCTTCATGAGAAAGCACCGCGGAAAAACTCTGCCCACAGAATTTCTATGGGGCGCGGCCCTGCTGTTTCTCATTTGGTTTGACGCCCTTTGGACTCGGCCGTTTCACCGAATCGAAAACACGTTGTGGATCGTTTTGGCCTTCGCTTTGAGCGCCCGTCACCTTTTCTCGGGCAAAGACGCGGCGTTCAAACTGCGAAAAGTGTCGCCGCTTCTCTATCATCTCACCGGCGTGTTGCTTGTGGCCGCAGCCACGGCAGGCTTTTGGTTCGGGATCGACGGGTTCAGAGCCGACCGGCTGCTGCGTCAAGCCCTCAGCTTCACGTCCGACGCTGAACAAAAGAAGGAGATGATTGCCACAGCCGCCTTCAGTCCCATGCTGGGCGACCACGCGCGCCGGGAGGCGGCGCTGCTGGTGCTGGAACAGGGGAAAAAAGCCAATGACGGCGGCATGATCGCCGATGGCTTGAACCGCCTCATCGACTGTTTCCGCCAGAAGCCGACGGCTGAAGATTACCTGACGCTGCTGAAAAATGCGCGGCAGTTCAGCGTGAAATCCCTCATAAAATTTCTCGAACCCTACGGAGCCTTCGAGCAAAATATAACTCAGCCGCTCCCTGAAACGCCCACGCCTTAAAGCCCCGTCCGTGCGAAAATTTCACGCGGATGTGCCGCTCAAAGGGAGCCCTGCGCCGGCGAAGGCGGACTTTTCGTTGAAGCCGGAGGCATGGCCGCGCTCCCCAACGACCTGAAAGCCGATGCGCCTCACACGTTCTCAGTTCAACGGGGCTTCCGCCCCTTCGGCGTACCTGCGGCGATCCTATGATGGCAGAGCGCCCCATATCCGCCAAGGTTTTGCGGCGAGAAAGCCCCCCGCCGGCCGTTCCGCGCCGGGACTTCATGGGGCGCAAAACGGCGGCGACGGAAACCGACGTTGCCGCACCGCAGGCCGCAGTCACAGCAGCCGCTGCGGCACACGTTGCAAAACTCCATGAGCCTCGCCGGTCCAATTCGATCTGCACAACAGATTCCGCACAGCCCCCGGCGGACGCGGCCCAGGCGACGCTTAGACCGGATGAGGTATCTCCCGGCAAAGCCCGCAGCTAAGGGAACGACCGTTCGCGCTCATTCACAGGTTGGGCGATGAGGCGCCCGTCCGCAGCGCCCTTTCCCTGGGCGAACTTAATGTTCCATCATACGGCAAGGCACTTTGACGTCCCCGCCTCTGAGGCCTTTCCCGCCGAGGCGAAGTGCGCGGCACAGAAGCCGGAAAAAATTTTCGCTTCATGGAAAAAAGACAAGTAATTTTTAGGGTTTTATATTATAATAAGTTAAAATGTTCCTTTCATCCTTCGTTTTGCCCCCCACAAAAATCAGGCGCCTCCGCGCAGCGGAGCAAGTGTTCATGGGGCGTCACGCTCTGCCCTGGGGCAGAGCTTTCTACCGTCATTTTTCAGGAGGTATTCACATGCGCAAATTTCTGACAGCTCTTCTGGCCACAGCTCTTTTAACGGGCACCGCCTTCGCCGCCGCGCCGTTCCATATCGGAGTCTGCACCGAAACGGTCTCACAGGCCGAGGACAACCTTCGCGGTGCCGAAGAGCTGATCCGCCGCTACGGCGACGTCAGCAGCGGCGGCTACATCAAACACGTGACCATGCCGGACAACTTCATGACCGAAATGGAGACCACCATCAGCCAAATCGCCTCGTTCGCCGACGATCCCATGATGAAAGCCGTCGTGGTGATGACGGCCGTTCCCGGCACCACCGAAGCCTTCCGCCGCATTCGCGAGAAACGGCCCGACATCCTGCTCTTCGCGGGACAGCCTCAGGAAGACCCCGGCGTCATCGAGAGCAGCGCCGACCTGGCGACCAACGTGGACTCCATCACCCGCGGCTATCTGATTATTTACGGCGCGAAGAAAATGGGCGCCACCGATTTCGTCCACATCTCCTTCCCCCGTCATCTCAGCTCCGAACTGATGCTGCGACGCTTCCACATTATGGAAGCCGCCTGCAAGGACATGGGCGTCAAGTTCCACGCCGAAACCGCTCCCGATCCCATGAGCGACGTGGGCGTGGCCGGCGCACAGCAGTTTATCCTCGAACACGTCCCCACCTGGCTTGACCGCTACGGAAAGAAAACGGCCTTCTTCTGCACCAACGACGCCCATACGGAGCCGCTGCTCAAGCAAATCGCCGCTCTCGGCGGAATTTTCGTCGAAGCCGACGTGCCTTCGCCCCTCATGGGCTATCCCGGCGCCCTCGGCCTCGACCTCTCCGACGTGTCGGGCAATTTCCCCGCCATTTTGAAGCGCGTCGAAAATGAAGTGATCAAGCGCGGCGGCGCCAAACGCATGGGCACCTGGGCCTACTCATCGGGCTTCACCACCGTCATCGCTCTGACGGAGTACGCCAAGAAATGCGTCGAAGACAAGGTCACTCCCACGGGGCTGCGCCGTTACTTCAAGACCGAAGATCTCTTCGGCGCCTTCACCGCCAACACTCCCGGCGCCAAGTGGAACGGCTCGTTCTACCGCGACGCGCAAACGGGCCTCGAAAAGAAAAACCATTTGCTGATCTATCAGGACACCTACGTTTTCGGCCTGGGCTATCTGGGCAACACCGACCTGCCCATCCCCGAAAAATACCTGAAAATCAAATAGACTTCCAGTCAACGGAGAGGGCGCCCGGCGCCCTCTCCGCGCTCTTTGGAGACACCGCCGCCGGCCGTTAAAATCGGAAGAACGCAAGGGACGCGCGATGGAGACTCAACAAAGTGAGTTTATCGCTCCGGTTTGGCGATGTTCTCCATGCTCTCGGCGCTCAGGCCCTATTATTGTTCCGCCTCTCATTTTTTGCGGCCGCATCGGTCTTAAAGTCGGCGGACGGCGGCTGAAAATCCCTCCCGACCGCGCGTTCGTCTCAATGGGCATGTCTTCCGGCGGAGTTGCTTTCAACCGCCGAAAGGGGCGACGCAGCCGCTTTCGGCAAAAAAGGGCGCCGCTCCTTTGCTCGAAACTTTAACTTCGCCGTTTTTCGGCGTAGCGGCTCACGGCTTGCTATTCTTCGCCGCCTTTGAAGGGTCCATCCCCCTTGCCGGACGCTCTTCATGTGGTCGGAGCTTTTTTTGCATCACCGCCGAGGCTCGTGTCACCTCGGTGTTTTTTCGCCGTGACGCTCTATTTCTCGCCGCCCGGCCCCCAAGTGCAGAACCAGCCGGAAAGATCTTTCACTTCCGCGCCGATACTCATGCCGTCTTTTATCATGGCTGGCGCCATG
>CABTYW010000094.1 GCA_902489135.1 uncultured Synergistaceae bacterium | reverse complement strand
CCGCTTCCGCAGGGGCACGGATCGTTTCTGCCCACCTTCGGCGCGGAGCGCACGTAGGTTTCAGGCACCACCTGTCCGTCCACGAAGTACCAGGTGTCGTTGATCTTCTTGAAATAGGACTTTTCGTGATGGTTGATGAGGCTGCCCTTCAGCTTGAAATGGGCGACAAATTCCACCATGCCTTCCGTATCGTCGGGGCCGCCCGCCGTGGTGTTCCGAATTTCGATGCCCAGCCACTGAGCGGAATGCGACCACTCTTCAGTGGCCTCGCGGCTGACGTTCTCCCGCGTTTCGGGATCGTGGCTTGAAATGATAAAATCAATGTCGCCGCTGGTGTAGGCGACATAGCGCGCCTTCATCAGCTCGACGGCTGTGCGGGCTTTTCGCTTGCCTTTAATGATGGGCTGGCAGCATTCTTCAAAATCGCGGCCGGAGCCGCAGGTGCAAAGAGGCATGATGAAAGACTCCTTTCGGAATGTGAATCGCTCTGCGCAAAATCCATTGGCCGGGCGCAGAATATTTGCATATTATAACACGGAGCGTGTTATTATGTTCAGGAAGACAAGCGGTTTCTCCCCGGCCGGGGAAAACGACCGGAGCCGCAAAGGAGGGTGACGGAAATCATTGACGTTGCAGCGGCAATTATCCGCGACCGCTCAGGAAAAATTCTGATCTGTCGCCGCGGTGACGGCGGAAACTGCGCCCATCTGTGGGAATTTCCCGGCGGAAAGCGCGAAGGCGAAGAGAGCATGCGCGATTGCGTTGTCCGCGAGTGCCGGGAAGAACTCGGCGTCGGGCTGAAAGTGAAAGAACTCTTCGCGGAGTTTTCGTATGCCTATCCCGATGGGGAAATCCATTTCTGCTTTTACGAGGCCGAACTTCTCTCAGGTACGCCGAAGATGAACGTCCACACCCAACTGCGTTGGGTGCGTCCTCGGGAGCTGAGAAATTTCGATTTCTGTCCCGCCGACGCCGACATGGTCGAAGGCCTTGCGGAAGGAGCGCCTCTCTGAAGCGACGGACTCTGCGGACGGGGCCTTCGCCGGCGGATCAGACGGGAGTTTTCATTCCCGTAAAGAAGGCGCGGTAGCCGCGCTCAAGGGCCACAAAGTCGGCTTTGCTGGCAATTTCCAGGGGCGTGTGCATGGAAAGCAGCGCGGGGCCGACGTCGATGACGTCCACGCCGAGACGGGCGATGTACTTTCCAAGGGTGCCGCCGCCGGCTTTATCCACCTTGCCGAAGGAGCCCACTTGCCAGGGAATGTCATGGGCGTCAAAAAGTTCGATGACGGCGGCCATCAACTCGCCGCGCGCCTCGCTGGCATTGTATTTTCCCCCCGATCCGGAAGATTTGACAATGACCACGCCGTTGCCGCAAAGGGGCTGCTGATCCCTGACGTAGGAGGACTGATAGAGCGGATTGCTGCCGCTGGTGACGTCGGCGCTGATGGCAATCGACGCCGCCGCGGCCCGGCGAAGCGCCAGATCATGGCAGGGCGAATTTTCAAGACGCAGCAGCTCCAGGAGAAAGGTCTCAAAAAAGGCGCCGTCGGCCCCGGAAATTCCGGTGCTCCCGATTTCCTCTTTGTCCATGACCATGTGAACGGCGGTGCGTTCCGGCGTTTCCCGACAGGACAGAAAGGCGAACCACGAGGCGGCTGCGCAGATACGATCGTCAAGGCCGTAGGAGCCGATGAGAGAACGGTCAAATCCCAGATCGCGGGCGGCCCCTGCCGGAACGAAGGTGAGATCGGCGGAGGCCAGCGCCTTTTCGCTGAGTCCCCACTTTTCCGAAAGCAGTTTTTTGAGCTTTTTCAGGGCATCCGCCGATTTTTCTTCGTTGCCGCTCTCCGTAATGGAGCCCGAAAGGACGTCGAGATTTTCTCCGTCCACGGCCTCTTTCGCCGTCCGTTTGGCCAGGTCGGAGTCCACGTGGATTTCAAGGTCGGGAATGGTGAAAAGCGGTTCATCCTCCTTTTCGCCCAACACGAGGGGCGTAACTCCGCCCTTGCCGTCGTGAAGCTCGCCGTGCAGGGCCATGGGAATGTTGACCCAATTGTATTTTTTTATCCCGCCGTAGTAATGACAGTCCAAAAGCGCCAGATTATCCTTGTCGTAGAGCGGCCGTTCCTTCACGTCGATGCGCGGCGAGTCGCCGTGAGAGATAATGGCGTTGATACCGTCGGCGACGGGTGTCCTGCCGATTTTCGCCGCGGCGAAGGCCCGATTTTTCCAGTTCATGTAGACCACATCGCCGGGCGTGGCGCTTGGGCATTCTTCCACGGATCGGGCGCCGGCAGCGCGCAGCTGCGACACTGCGGAACGCACCACTTCCCGTTCCGTCTTGTTTTGAGTGAGAAAGCGCTTCAGTTGCCCGCACAGATCTTCCAGTGCGGCATCGGAACCGTACGTGTCCCAGCTTTTCGTGCTTTTTTTCATGATGAACCCTCCAGTGCAAAGGTAAAAAGTTCGTGTACAATATTCCCTGTCATTATAGCGTAAAATTCTATCGAAATTCCCTTTCTAGAGATGAGGTTGAGAGGAAAAATGTTTATAACCATAGAAGGCATTGACGGCTGCGGCAAAACGACGCAGGCCGCCTTTCTCTCCCAACTCCTGCGCGCTCAGGGCAGAGAAGTGCTTTGGACGCGCGAGCCGGGATGCTGGAGCGACGGTGCAGCGTTGCGTTCCATTCTGCTCAACGGCCGCCTTCAAAATCCCATGACGGAAATTCTGCTCTTTCTGGCCGATCGATGCGAGCATGCGGCGCAGGTGATCGAACCCGCCCTGTCAGGCGGTACCTGGGTGGTCTGCGAGAGGTACAGCGATTCAACGCGGGCTTATCAATGCTGGGGCAGAGGGTTGAGCCGAAGCCGGCTTGAAGACCTGCTGAGCTGGTGCGGCTTTCCCGAGCCCGATCTGACGCTGTGGCTTGACCTTTCCTCGGAAGAAGCTCTGCGCCGGCGAGCGGAACGAGGAGGCGGCGACCGCATTGAAAGCGAACAGCGGGACTTTCATCGACGAGTGGCCTGCGGTTTCGGCGAGCTTGCGTCCCAATTCAGCCATCGCTTTGTTCGGATTGACGCCGGCGGGGAAAAGGCCCGGACTCAGCGGGAGATCCGGAAGGCTCTGAAGGAACGCGGGATCCTATGAACGCGCCGGAGCAGCTTTTTCAGAACGATGAGCACTGGCTCGAACTGCTTCGCTTCATACAAAGCGGATCGGTTCCCGGATCGACGGGCGTGGTCATCCATGTTCCATGGCAGCGGGAAACGGCGCTTTGTCTGGCACACCGCATTCTCTGCGAAAGAGGGACCGCCTGCGGGGAGTGCAGATCATGCCGTTCATGGGTAGAAGACGAGCATCCCGACCTGTTGACGGCCGGCGAGCCCGATGTTCCCGCGTCGGTGGAGGAATGTCGCGCCCAAGCCTCCGATCTCAGTTTGTCGCCCGTGATTGCACCCGTGAGGCTGCTGGTCTTTTACGCCCCGGAAAAGATGAGTCCCGGAGCGGTCAACAGCCTGCTGAAAATCACCGAAGAGCCGCCGCCTCGCGGTCATCTTCTGTACATGATGAACAAGGCGGATATCCTTCCCACTTTGCGAAGCCGCCTTTGGATGTTATCATTTAACCTTGAAGAGAAAATTGCGCCGCTGGATCCGCCGTCCAATTCGTCGGAGTGGCTGGAGTGGCTGCGCGCCAACAATAAAAAAGACGCCCCGGACTGGTATGCCATGGCTCACGGCTATGCCGCCCGGCTTTGCGCCGAAGGCAGGCTGCAGCGCGCCGGAATGCTTCGGCAGCTTGCGGAAACCGCCATGACCACACACCTCTCTTCAGCAATGTGGTCAGATCTTCTATTTCTTTTTCTGAGAGAGGAGTATTCCTTTGAGAATGTATTTGACGATTTTTGGAAAACCCCGCTACCTGGGCTCGGTGGAAGTCGATGACGAACTTGTGCTTGAAAAGGGCGCGCGACTGCTTATCGAGAGCTCCCGCGGCGTTGAAACGGCCGTTGTGGCCGGCGAGCTCACCGAAAAACAGGAAGCGCTGTACCGTTCCATCGACAATCGCCAGGAGGGGCAGCCCAATGCCGACGCCGGACTGAGAAACGTGACGCTCATCCGCCTCGCCCAAACGGAGGATCTCCGCCGCGACGAGAGCAACCGAGTTGAAGAGAATCAAGTCCTGGTCAAGGCACGGGAAGTTCTCGGCCGACACTCGCTGGACATGAAGCTCGTGGACGTGGAGTACATGAACGATCGAAAAAAACTGTTTCTGTATTTCACGTCGGAGCAGCGCGTGGATTTCCGTGCGTACGTTCGGGATCTGGCGCGGGAGTTTAAAACGCGCATCGAACTGCGCCAGATCGGCGTGCGCGACGAGGCCAAAGTCGTCAAGGGCCTGGGAGCCTGCGGCAGAGTCTGCTGCTGCAGCTATTGGCTTCAGCGCTTTATGCCCATCGGCATCAAAATGGTCAAAGAGCAAAATCTTGCACTCAATCCGGCAAAGATTTCCGGTCTCTGCGGCCGTTTGATGTGCTGTATGAGCTTTGAACAGGAGACCTACCACGAACTCTGGAAGGGACTGCCGTCTCACGGCGCGAAAATCAAGACGGCTGACGGCACGTGGGTGTTGACGGGCGTGGATCTTTCCACGGGAACCTGCTGCATTCACGGCCCCATGAAGACCGTAAACATTCCCGTGAAAATGTACCCTCAGTTTAAAGAAACTCTGCTTTCAGGCAAAGAATGGAACAACGAGGAACACCAGCTTGACGAAAAAGGCCTGCCGCTGACGCCCGACGATCGCCGGGAGGACCGTGTCTGCGCCGGAAGCTGCAGGTTCTGCCGCGGCTGCGGAGCCGGCATGCCGGCTGAAGGAAAAGGCGAGGCCCTTTCAGAGGAAAAGCGCTCCCCATCCTCCCGGGATGTGCGGACAGACGGTGAACTCCGCCAGGGAGCGCGCGGCGCTGAAAGCGCGCCGCCCAAAAGGAAAAATCGGAAACCGCAGCGGCCAGGCGCTCGACGGGAGAAAAGCTCTCCGTCGTCTCCCAGGAGGCCGAAGAACGGCGGCGCTCAAGACGCAGTCGGGCAGGACGGAACCGCGGCGGCACCCCCTTCATCCGCCGGAGCCCGTCAGGGCGTGCCGGGCGGCGCTCAAAAAAATTTTCGTTTCAGAAGATCGGAAGAGCACACGTCT
>CABTYW010000093.1 GCA_902489135.1 uncultured Synergistaceae bacterium | reverse complement strand
CCGTTTTGCGCCGAGGACGTATTTTCGGCGATGTGACGACCTTTCGCGCCCTGTCGGAGAAAGGTCGAAGACACGGAGTCGATGGGGCTTCCGGCCGATCCCGTCCGCTTTGCCGTTTCGTGGCCATAGGTCCCTTCACAAGCGCACCTGTAATCCCTATGCAGTTCAGTTCTTGAGTCTCCCTATTGGCTCCCGTTTCATGAATTGTGCGGTCCCGAAGTGACTTTTTCTGCGAACGCCGATCGGTAACTTTACCACTGAGCGCCCACATATCATTTTGAAAGGTCTTGACAGAATCTTTTCCAGACGATAAAATGCTCTTTGTTGCAGCACAGACTTGCGGGTGATTAGCTCAGAGGAAGAGCGCTTCCCTGACACGGAAGAGGTCACAAGTTCGATTCTTGTATCACCCACCATAGTGAACGCCCAGAGCATCCGTTGAGGTGCTCTTTTTTTGTAGCGATTGATTTTTTTTGATTTTCATTATGAATGAATTGCTAACTGTTGTGTTATGCTCTTTTTTTAGAGTAAGTGCATTGTAAATTTAGAGAAGATTGTTATACTTATTGGTGGTGAAAAAATGGTTCTGGGTGTGGGGCTGGACATCTGCGAAATCGAGAGGATGAAGCGCCTGTGCTCGTCCGAGGCCTTCCGCCGAAAAGTCTTTACGCCGGCCGAACTGGCGTGGAAAGCTGACAGCGCCGGACGTTTCATTCATCTTGCGGCGGCTTTTGCCGCCAGGGAAGCCTTTGCCAAGGCCACGGGTCTCGGCCTTGCGAAGACGGGGCTGCACAACGTGAGCGTGGTTCACGATCATCGAGGACGCCCCTTTCTGGCGCTGAACTTCCAGTGTCAGGCTCTGAAGCCCTACGAGAACGCCCGATTTCATCTGTCCCTCAGCCATGACGGTGGTATGGCCGCGGCGGTGGTGATTTACGAATCCTAAGGAGTCTGGTCACATGATCCCCTGGTACGCAAGCGAAAAAGTGCGCGCCCTGGACGGGCGTCTCATTGAGGCCGGAACGCCGGGGCTCGAACTGATGGAGCGCGTGGCGCGCCGCATTGCGGCTTTTGCCGTGAATCATGCGCCGTTCCCGTCGGCGCTGATCCTCGCCGGCGCCGGAAACAACGGCGGCGACGGCTTGGCGGCGGCGCGCATTCTCTTGCGAAACGGCTGGAAGGTCAACGTCCTTCTGAGCCACGGCATCGAGCGCAGCAGAGGCGATGCCGCCGTCAACCTCCAGCGATTTCGCTTACAGGGAGGCACCTGTTCTGAAAGCTCTCGTCTTGACGACGGACAAATTGCGGCGCTGGTCCATGAGAGCGCCGTGGTGATCGACGCGCTTCTGGGAACGGGGGCCGCCGGAGCTCCCCGCGGAGAGACCGCCAGGCTCATTGAGTTGGTGAACGCCCAACGCGGCGGCCGCGGCGTACTGGCCGTGGATTTGCCCAGCGGCGCTGAAGGCGACGGCCTCTGTATGAACGCTCAGTGGACATGTACTGCGGCGGCGCGCAAACTTCCCGTTGCCACGGGGCGTCGCGCCGCGCTGGCGGGAGAACTTCATCTCGTTCCCCTTGATCCGCGCGCCGACGGTTTTCTGTCGGAGAGCGATGCCGATGAACCGGAAGCCCGGGACATTCAATCCCTTTTGCCCATACGGCGGGCCGACGATCACAAGGGAACTCGCGGCGGCGTGCTCATCGCCGCCGGTTCGGAACAATATCGCGGGGCGGCATTGCTGGCTGCCCGCGGCGCCTTGCGCATGGGAGCCGGATTGGTGGTGCTGGCCGCTCCCTCGTCGGTGATTGACGGAGCGACAGTGGCGCTGCCGGAAATTATCGGCGAACGTGTCGATACAGATTCTAAATTTGAGAAAATAATGTTAAAATGGAAAGACCGCTGCAAAACCCTTCTGGTGGGATCGGGCCTCGGGCGCGATGAAAGGGCGAAGAAAATTTGCCGCGCCGCCGAAAGCTGGGAGGGTCCGTCGCTGTGGGACGGCGACGGACTGTACTGGATGGCCCGCGACGGTCTTGAGCCGGCGCAGCGTTGCCTGACGCCTCACGAGGGTGAAGCTGCGCGGCTGCTGGGCGTAGAGAAGCTGCACGACCGTTTTGCCGCGGCGCAGGCACTGGCGGAGCGCTGCGGAACGTCGGTTCTGAAGGGCTTCCGTTCTCTGGTGGCCGAAAAAGGGAAGAAGACGTTGATTATTTCCAAAGGCGATCGGACGCTTTCCGTTCCCGGTTCAGGCGACGTGCTGGCCGGAGCGGCGGCCGCCCTTCTGGCGTCGGGAATTTCAGCCCGAAGCGCCCTTGCGGCGGCGGCGTGGATTCACGGGGCGGCGGGAGAACGTCTCGGCGGGATGAAAGGACAGGACGGCGTTCTCGCCCATGAAGTCGCCGACAGCCTTCCCTTTGTGCTGAAGGAGCTGAACGCCCGATGCTGACGCAGACAACCCGGGTCGGAGGCACGGCGCGTTTCACTCTGGAAACGCCCGACGATACGGCCGAGCTGGGGCGAAAAATCGCCGCAGTGCTGAGGCCGGGCATGACGCTGTTGCTGAGAGGCGCTCTCGGCGCCGGGAAGACCACGCTGGTGCGCGAAATCTGCGGAGCTTTGGGGTGGCACAAAACGAGCAGTCCTTCCTTCGCCATTGTCAACGAGTACGACCGCGCGAAAATTCCCGTGGCTCATGCCGATCTTTATCGGCTGGAGAACGTGGACGCGCGGGATTTCGGATTTGACGAGTACCTTGACGACGGCTGGGTGCTGATCATTGAATGGCCCGAACATCTGGCGCGAGGCGATTTCGATGAACTGTGGCGGTGCTCCATGAGCGTCAGCGGCACACGGCGCCGCTTTGACGTCAGCGCCCGGGGGAAAACTGCCGAAGAGGCCTTGAGCCGACTGGAGAAACTGTGCCCATGAGTGAATCCCTTTTAGCGTGTGATTGTTCCAACCGCTGGTCCTGTCTGGGGCTTGCCGTTGACGGAGAAGTCCGCGGCGCCCTCAATCTCGATCTCGGCCGCGGACAGGCGGCCCAACTGCCCCTCATGGTCGAGAAACTGCTGAGCGGGGAAGGCCTGAAATTGTCCGACCTCAGCGTGCTGGCGGTGACGACGGGGCCCGGCTACTTTACGGGAATTCGCATCGGCATGGCCTATGTCGCCGCTCTGGCTTACGCGCTGGGCATTGAGGTCGTCCCCATCAGCAGCCTGGAAGTGGTGCTGCGTTCCTTTCCCGACTGGAACAGCGGCCTGAAAGCGCCGCTTATCGCCGCTTCCCGCGAAGCCGTCTTTTCTTCGGCGTGGCTGGACGGACGCCCCGTTCTTGAGGAGAAAGAGCGCACCCGGGAGGAGCTGCTGGACGCGCTGAAGCCCTTTTCTTCTGACTTCAGGCTCTGTTCCGTCAGGGACAAACGCCTCTTCGCCGCGTCATCCTGCGAAGGCGTGATCTTCGCCGAACATCCCGACGGAGCGGCGGCGGCGCTGTCGGCCTGGGAAAAACGCCATTTGCGTATAAAGCCGAACATGCTTCGGGCGCGGTACCTTCGCGAACCGGGGCTTGGACGTTCTTTATAGATTTCAGTCAGGCATTATGGTAATTGGGGGAACTGTTACTATTTTTGGAGGTGAAGGTGTTGGCCAAGAAGTTTGACGTAACAATCAACAAAACCTGGTGCAAGGGCTGCGGGCTCTGTGTTTCTGTCTGCCCCAAGAAGGTCCTCGCTCTCAACGAGAGAGTGAAGAGCGAGGCTGTACATCCGGATGATTGCATTGGCTGCAGATCCTGCGACAATATCTGCCCCGATCTTGCTATCACTGTGCGAGAGGATGGTACAAAATAATGGCTGAGGTCAAATTCTGGCAGGGCAACGAAGCAGTTGCATACGGAGCACTTGCGGCAGGATGCCGTTTCTACGCCGGCTATCCCATTACTCCTTCGACGGAAGTCATGGAGACCATGGCCGTGGAGCTTCCCAAGGTCGGCGGAGTGTTTCAGCAGATGGAAGACGAACTGGGATCCATCGCCTGCGCCATCGGCGCTTCCATTGCCGGCGTGAAATCCATGACGGCCAGCTCCGGCCCGGGCTTTACGCTGAAACAGGAGAACCTCGGCCTTGCCTATGAAGCCGAAATTCCTCTCGTGGTGGTGGACGTCATGCGCGGCGGTCCTTCCACGGGACTTCCCACGCAGGCCTCTCAGCAGGACGTCATGCAGGCCCGCTGGGGCACTCACGGTGACCACGGGACCATCGCTCTGGCTCCCAGCTCCGTGACGGAGTGCTACGAGCTGACCATCAAGGCCTTCAACCTGGCCGAGCGCTTCCGTCAGCCCGTCCTCATCATGAGCGACGCCGAGATCGGACATATGAGAGAGAAGTTCGTGGTACCCGATGCCGCGACGCTGAAAGTGGTTGACCGCAAAAAACCCTCGGTGGATCCCGAGCATTTCGTGCCCTATGAGGCCGACATCGAGGACGACGTGCCTCCCATGGCAGGCTTCGGCGACGGCTACCGCTGGCATGTGACGGGCCTGACCCATAACGACTGGGGCTTCCCCACCACCAATCCCGAAGAAATCGACAAAAAGATGCGCCGTCTGATGCGCAAGGTGGAGCGTTTCCGCGACGACATCGTTGAGTACGACACCGTTGAGGTGGAGGACGCCGACATCCTCGTGGTTTCCTACGGCAGCGTCGCCCGCTCCAGCATCCGCGCCGTCCGCGACGCCCGCGCCCAGGGAATTAAGGTCGGTCACTTCCGTCCCATCACCCTGTGGCCCTTCCCCGATAAGGAACTGGAGAAACTGGCCCGCAGAGTCAGAGCCATTATCGTGCCCGAACTCAACTGCGGCCAGTTGGTCCTGGAAATTGAGCGCGCCGTGCACGGCAAGGCCCGCGTGCTGCCCCTGAACCGCGTCGACGGTGAGCTTTTCCAGCCCTCTGAAATCTTTAATAAAATTGTCGAGGAGGCCAAGTAAGATGCCCAGCAAAGAAGTCTTTGAATGGATGCGCCCTCGCTTTTTCCCGCACATGTGGTGCCCCGGCTGCGGACATGGAGTTATTCTGAACGCCATGCTTCGTGCCTTTGTCGATCTCAAACTCGACCCCGCCCAGACCGTTCTCGCTTCCGGAATCGGCTGCTCCAGCCGTCTGCCCGGCTATGTCAATGCCTGCACGCTCCATACGACCCACGGACGTTCCCTGGCGTATGCCACGGGCATCAAGATGGCCCGTCCCGGCCTGACGGTGATTGACGTCATGGGCGACGGCGACTGCGCGGCCATCGGCGGCAACCACT
>CABTYW010000092.1 GCA_902489135.1 uncultured Synergistaceae bacterium | reverse complement strand
GGCCTTGTCCTTATCTGCTTTCGGGGGACGGCCCCGGCGCTTCGGATGTTCCGGCTCTTTGGGTTTTTCCTCTGCTTTTTTTCGGAGTCTCCGGCTGCTTTTCCGGTTTCACCACTTTTGCCGGGTCAGGCTTTTCCACGCCGGGAGCTGCCGCTCGTTCCTCGGCTTTCTTTTCCTTCATAATTTCAGCGAAGTTATAGACGGAAACCTGTGGGTTCTTTACCTCTGGTTCCGTCTTTTTTCCCGGCTCCGAGGAAACGGAAACCTTCTCCGGCTCTTTTGGGGGAGCGGGAGGCGTTTCCTTGCCCGGCCCGCTATCCGTTACCGGCTGTTCCGGCGTTTTTGTGGTTTTATCATCTGCCATAAGCATTTACCTCCTGTTTTTTTGCATGAAAAAAGGAGCTCAACTTTTCAGTCAAGCCCCCGTGGGAAGTTCCTCCTTTCTCCGCCATGATACAAAAATACCGCCCGTAGTCTCGTTTGGGCGGTACTTTGTGTAAGATTGGCAGTCCATCATTAAGTTTTTTATTATGTTCCCTTTGTACACCGTTGCAAAATTTGGGCTAGAGATCTGCTTCGCCGACTTTCGGCACGATGCGGTCGTTGAGGCGCGCGCCCCAGACCGAGCCGTCGGTGTTGAAGAAGGGGCGCAGCTCCGACACGGCGAAGCCGTTGCGCAGCAGAGCTGTACGGCCGCGCACCATGCGTACGTTCACCGGCTTGCCGTCGTTGAGGACGGAAATGCCGCGGCCGTCTTTGGCGATGACAATCTCCGCGCCTTCGCCGGAGCGGTAGCGGCCGCAGGCAGCTTCGATGACTTCCCGCTCCCAGGGGCAGTCGGTCCAAAGGTCTTCCGGTTCAGGGCTCCGGCCGGCGGCGATTCTGAGCAGCGCGTCGGCGATGAGCGAAACGGGGACGTTCTGCGTGTTGCACAGCACAATGGCGCCGCGCTCCAGTTCCGGCGACCATGCGATGTGCGAGGAAACGCCCGGCAAACTGCCGCCGTGGCGATGGATCGTCAGATCGCGCATGAAGGCGGTGCTCAGACCGTAACCGTAGAATTGATGATGTTTTGCGGGCACGCGGGGGCGGACCATGGCGCGGATGCTTTGCTTCGCGGCAATGGCGCCTTCTTCGCCGCGGCCGCCGTTGAGGTACATGCGCAGATATTTTTTCATGTCGGCCAAAGTGGATTTCATGGCGCCGCCGCCGTTGAGAACGAAAGCGCTGCGGTAAAAGTCCCGGTCGCCCTCGCTCACGCCGAGGTCGTCGCTGTACAGCAGCGCCGTGTCGGCGTCTTCGGCGGGGCGCAGAAATTCGCAGGTGCTCCGGCTCATGCCGAGGGGCTCGAGGATGCGGCGGGTGACGTAGCGGGCGTACGATCCTTCACCGCCGCGGCGGCGGACGATGTCGCTGAGAATGCCGTAGCCGTCGTTGCAATAGCTCATGTATTCGCCGGGATGCCCCAGCCGCGGCGCCGGCGCGTCCAACCCTTTCGCCACCTGTTCAATGGCCGCTTGGGCGACGCGGTCGTCGTAAGCCGTTTCCCGCTCGCGGGGATCGATGTCCAGCTTTTTCAAAAGGTCGGACAGCAGCGCGCGCGGCATGGGAAAATAGCCGCCGCTGTGGCTGAGGAAGTGCGCCACGCTCACCGGCGCCTGACCGTCGTTTTTGAATTCGGGACAATAGGTTGACGCCGGGGCCTGCAGGTCGACGGCGCCTTTTTCCGACAGCTGCATCAGCGCCAGGGCGGTAAAAGACTTGGTCACCGAAGCGAGGCCGAAAATGGTGTTTTCGTCGATGGGCAGGCGCCGCGCCGCGTCGCGGAAGCCGAAAAATTTCTGATAGACCGTGCCGCGTCGATCCACAACGGCGACGGCGATGCCGCGGGCGCCATGGGTCGTCATGATCTGTTCAACGGAGTCGTTGAAAAGAGATTCTTGTGCCTGAAAAAAGTCTGCCATGGGTTATTCTCCCTCGAAACGTAAATTAAGGCCTTCAACGACTTCATTATAAACGAAGCCTAGCGAAACGGGAAAAATTTACGGGACGTTTTTTCGTTTTCCGCCCTCCATGTGTCCTTCTGGAGGAAAACGCGCCGTGAAATAAAACGGAATATTTCCTTTTTCGACGCGTAGTAACTGAGGATGTTCAGCCGGCGAGTTTTTCGCGGTGAAAGCGGGGCGGCGGACGTTTTGCGGCCGCCCTTCGCCGTACAAAGCCTTCAACCCCCCTACCGCCTGCGCGCACCGTGCCCGCCCAAGCGTGCATGGTTTTTCACCGTAGTTCTCTCCTCCCGTGCAGCCCGCAAAGCGGGCCCCGAACTGTGCCGCCCAAGCCGTCTTTGAAGGTGCCCGGGAGGGGCGCAAGCACCGCGGCGGTTTTTGACGTTTTTCGCGCAAACCGTCGCTCTTTGGCGGGAGAAGTGTTGCCGGCAGTCTGCGCCAACAGCGGCGGCATACGAAGGCCGATGGGGTTGTACTCCCAAGCAGCGACCGACGGTCTGTACGAACAGCGGCGTTTTTTCTGCTAAAAAGGGCGAGGCTCGGCGACGGGAAACTGATATTTTTAATCAGTCTGTTTTTCTTGAAATTTGATAAACAAAATTTATACGCCGTCTTTTTTATGCGCGAAAGGTCGGCGTCCAATGGTTCTGTCAAAGTGAAACTCATATTTTGAAACTTATGAGCAATTTTATTTTCTGAAGGTGCCGCGATTTTCGGCGTCGGCGGAGCACATGGACTTCAATGACGCTTTATAGTAAAATAACTAAGAGTTTACGAGGTTTCAGCCCGGGGAATTTGGTGAAAAACCAAAGCGGCCCCGCCACTGTAAGCGCTTCATGCGTGAGTCAGGTTACCGGCCTGAAACGGGAAAAGAGAGCGAATCTTGCGCGGGCGGGATTCTGCTGCGCAGGCCTGTTTTCCCCGTTCGTGCGCGGGGGAAGCGGGGCAAAATTTTCAGCGTCAGGGAGGTTTTGATTCATCATGGAAAAAGAGAACGTGAAATCTGCGCCGATCTCTCCTGTCACTTTTGACGAGTTCAAGGTTCCCAGCTACGAGGAGTGGAAGCAAGAAGCCGAGGTGTCTCTTAAAGGCGCTCCCTTCGACAAGAAGATGTTCACTTCCACTTACGAGGGCATTAAGCTTCAGCCTATTTACAGGGCCGAAGACACGGCGGAACTGAAGGACTGCCGCTCTTTCCCGGGGGAGCAGGATTTTTTGAGGGGCGTGAAAAGCGCTCCGTCGCGCGGTGCGCTGTGGCAGATCGCTCAGGGCGTTGACGTCCGCTGTCCCCGTCGCGCCGGCGAACTGGCGGCCGAGGAGCTGAAACGCGGCGCCACGGCCATTCATCTTGTGCCGGACGCGGCGACTGTGCACGGCATGGACGCCCCGTGCTGCGAAAAGCGCGGCGTCAGTCTGTGCGCTTTGGAGCATCTTGACAAGTTTTTCGCTTCCGTCAGTCCTGCGGAGCACGAGCTGCACGCGGCAACGGGCGCGTCAGCTCTGCCTTTGCTGGGCATGCTGGCGGCGTGGTGCAAAAAGCACGGCGTGAAGCTTTCCGACGTGAAGGGGTGCGTGGGCGCCGATCCTCTGGGCGCGCTGGCTCGTGACGGTGCGCTGAGCCGTTCGCTCGACGGTCTGTACGACGAAATGGCTCAGACGATCCTTTGGGCTGAAAACAACGGCTGCGCCCTGCGCACCGTTTTAATTCGCGGCAGCGTTTACGCCGAGGCCGGCGCGTCGGCGGTGCAGGAAACGGCCTGTGCGCTGGCTGACGCCGCGGCGGTCATTCGCGCCATGGCGGATCGCGGCATTGACCCCGACGTGACGGCGCGCCATGTGCGTTTTGAGGTGGATCTGGGGGCCAACTTCTTCATGGAAATCGCCCGTCTGCGCGCGCTGCGCGTACTGTGGGCGCATGTGGCCCGCGCCTTTGGCTGTCAGGGCGATGGGCTCAAGGCCGATGTCTTTGCCGAGACGTCGTCTTTTACCACGACGGTCTACGATCCCTATGTCAACATTCTGCGCGCGTCCACGCAGGCCTTCTCGGCGGCGGTGGCGGGCGTAAATTCCATGAGCGTGAAATGCTTTGACAGCGCGGTGCGTCCCGCCGGCGATCAGGCGCGGCGCATTGCGCGCAACCAGCAGATTATGATGCAGACGGAGTTCAACTTCGACGCCACCGTGGACCCCGCGGGCGGTTCGTGGTACGTGGAGACGCTGACGCGTCAGGTGGAAGACCGCACGTGGGAACTGTTCCAGAAGATCGAGGCCGAAGGCGGTCTGGCCGGGGCGCTGGCCGCCGGCGTCGTCCAGAAGGAAATCGGCGAGGTGTTGGAGTCGCGTTTCAAGAAGTTGGCCACGCGCGGCGACCGCGCCGTGGGCAACAACATGTACGCCAACATGGCTGAAAAGCCTTTGGACGTGCCGGAGAACGATTTTGAAGAGTTCAAGGCATCCCGCGAGGCCAAGGTCGCCGCGATGAAGGCCCAACGCTGTCCCGACCCTTTGGCCGCTGCGCTGAAGGCCATGTCGGAAAGCGCCAGATGCTCAAAGGGCAGTCAGGTGACCCGCGCCGCCGAGGCCTTTGAGGCGGGCGCGCTGCTGTCGGATGTGTGGGAGGCTCTGAACGCCGCGGGAAGCTGCGATCTCAAGGCGGAGCCGCTGAAGCCTCACCGCTGGACGGAGCAGTACGAAGCGCTGAGAAAGCGCACTGAGGATTTCATCGCCCGCACGGGTGACAATCTGAAGGTCTTCCTCGCCAACATGGGGCCCATTCCTCAGCACAAGCCCCGTGCCGATTTCAGCACGGGTTTCTTTGAAGTGGCGCACTTTGCGGTGCTGAAAAACAACGGTTTCGAGACCGTCGAAGCGGCGGCCGACGCGGCGGCCCGAAGCGGTGCCGACGCAGCGGTGATTTGCTCCACCGACGCGGCCTATCCCGAACTTGTCCCGCCTCTGGCCCGGCTGATCAAGCAGAAGTGCCCGGAAATGACGGTGTTCCTTGCCGGAGCTCCGGCGCCGGACTTCAAGCAGAGCTATCTCGATGCGGGAGTTGACGACTTTATCCACGTGAAAGCCAATTGTCTTCAGGTTCTCACTGCCATGCAGGACAAGAAGGGGATGTAGACCATGTATCAAAATCCTGATTTCACCAAGATCGCCTTTCAAGAGGAAAGCCGCGCCGAAAGCCGTCGGCAGTGGGAAGAGCGCGTGTTGCGCGAGACGGGACATTCGGTCTCGGAGCTGACGATGCGTACCATGGAGCAAATCGACGTCAGACCGCTGTATACGGCGGAAGATTACGCGGGCATGCACCATCTGGGATTTATGTCGGGCATACCGCCGTTTTTGCGCGGCCCCTATCCCACCATGTATGTGACCCGTCCGTGGACGGTGCGTCAGTACGCCGGATTTTCCACCGCCGAAGAGTCCAACGCCTTCTATCGCCGCAATCTGGCGGCCGGTCAGAAGGGCTTGTCCATCGCCTTCGACCTGGCGACGCACCGCGGCTACGACTCCGACCATCCCCGCGTCGTCGGCGACGTGGGCAAGGCCGGCGTGGCCGTTGACTCCATCCTCGACATGGAGATTTTGTTCTCGGGCATTCCGCTGGGACAGATGTCGGTGTCCATGACCATGAACGGCGCCGT
>CABTYW010000091.1 GCA_902489135.1 uncultured Synergistaceae bacterium | reverse complement strand
GCCGACGCGGGCTACGGCGATGATTTCGGCCACGGTTTGGGACACAGTTTCGGCCTGGAAATTCACGAAATGCCCCGTCTGTCTCCCGCTTCGGAGGATATTCTGCAACCGGGAGACGTGGTCACCGTTGAACCCGGCATTTATATCCCCGGACGTGGAGGGCTGCGCATTGAGGACGACTATTTGATCACGGCCGACGGCGCACGCCGGATTTCGAAAAATTTGCCACAGGAATTTCTCTGCCTGAATATTTAGCCTTCAAAAGAAATTTTTAACCTCGTCGCCTTTCATTGGCGCGAAGTTTTTGTTATAATCTCCGAAGTGCATAACATACAGAGGAGGGGTTAGGATGAAAAAGTACGTGTGCAGTGTCTGCGGATGGGTGTATGATCCCGCCGTCGGCGATCCCGATAACGGAATTGCCGCCGGTACGCCCTTTGAGGATCTTCCCGAAGATTTTGTCTGCCCGGTCTGCGGTGTAGGCAAGGATCAGTTCTCGGAAGAGTAAACTTGAGCAAAACAGAGCCTTCGGGAGATTTCCCGGAGGCTTTTTCTATCCTGCGATTTTGCGGATTGACCGACTGACGGCTTTATTTCGGGCGCGCTTCATGTATAATCTTTATGGTTCTCTCTAAAGAAATCGGAGGTTGCTCACGTGTACGGTTTTACGATGAAAGTATACGGCTGTCAGATGAACCAGTATGACGCCGATAAAATCAGAACTTCTCTGCTTTCCCGCGGCAACGTGGAAGTGCCCGAAGAGGCGGCGGACTGGATTATTTTCGTGGGATGCAGTATCCGGGATAAAGCTGAACATAAGGTGTGGAGCGAACTGGGACACTATGAAGAGCGCTGGAAGGCACATGGGCGCCCGCTGGTGGCCATGACGGGCTGTATCGCTCAAAACGTGGGCAGCGACATGGCCAAACGTTACCCCTGGGTTCGCGTGATCTCGGGACCGCGGCACATCGGCGGCCTCCCCGACGCTTTGGACAGCGTGTTCCTTGACGGCGGACGTGCAAAGCTGCTTGACGACAACCCCCGTGAACTTCATGAGCTGGCCTGCGCGCCGCTGGAGCGCACCGTTCCGTGGAAAGCTTCGGTGATGATTTCTCACGGCTGTGACAATTTCTGCACCTACTGCATCGTTCCCTATGTGCGAGGGCGTTTTGCGTCGCGCCGCCCCGCCGATATTCTCGACGAAGTTCGGCAGCTTGTGGCCTCCGGCGTCAGGGAAATCAGCCTGTTGGGGCAGAATGTGGATACCTACGGCAAGGACCTCGAGGGCTGTTCCTTTGCCGATTTGCTGCGTGAAACGGCCAAAATTGACGGACTGGAACGTTTGCGCTTCATGACATCCTACCCCACGGATTTCACCGAGGACGTGGTACGCGCCATCGCCGAAAACGACAACATTTGCCCCTCCATCAATTTGCCCATTCAGGCGGGCAGCGACAAAATTTTGAAGGCCATGAACCGCCGCTACACCGTCGAGGAGTATGCCGCGGTGGTCGCCACAATTCGCCGCGGACTGCCCGAGGCGGCTCTGACGTCCGATCTCATCGTGGGCTTTCCCGGCGAGACCGAGGAGGATTTTGAGCTCTCCCTCGAAGCTCTGCGGCGCTTCCGCTTTGACCAGGTGCACACGGCGGCCTATTCGAAGCGGCAGGGAACGCCGGCGGCGGTTATGGAACATCAGGTCTCCGAAGAGGAGAAAAAACGCCGTCTCAATGAAGTCAACGACTTGCAGATCAACATTGCGAGGGCAATAAACGAAAAGCTGACGGGACGTGTCTTTCGCGTTCTGGTGGACGGAAAAGCTCTGAAGGGGGAGCTGCTTCAGGGGCGCAGTACCACCGACAAGGTAATTTTGTTTCCGGGAGACAGCGCTCTCATGGGTACCTTTGTCGACGTCGAAGTGACCTCTGCCGACGCGTGGTCGCTGAAAGGCCGGTTGGTCTGAAGGGGGAGGAGGCGCCGCTGTGGGAAATCGAATGAAATTCGTGCTGTTTTTGGGAGCCGCTCTGCTCTGCATCGGCGCCGCCGGTCTGTTAATTCGTCCCTTTGCGGGGAGCTGGGAAGAAGAGTTGCCCACCACGGTGGCGGGGCCGGCTCTGACTTTTCAACGCGGGCAGCCGTCTCTTCGAAGCGGCGGCGCTGAAAATCAGCATTACGCCTATATTACGGGTGCCGTCATAAATCCGGGCGTCTACGCCGTCAGCGACGACGCCCGTGTCTTCAACCTAGTGGAGGCCGCCGGCGGACTGCGCTATGATGCCGACGACCGAAAGGTCAACCTTGCGGCGCCGGTGCGCGACGGCGCTCACGTTCACATTGACGCGGCGCCGCTGGGGACCGTAGATCCCCGTCCGAAGGCACCCAGCAACGGGGAAAGAACTGGACGAGCCCGGGGACAGGAAAAGGCCTCGCAGTACGTGTACGTGAACAGCGCCGGCGAAGCGGAGCTGTGCACGCTGCCGGGCATCGGCCCGTCACTGGCGCGCAGGATCATCGAATATCGCCAAAGCCACGGCGCCTTTCAAAGTCCCGACGATCTGTGCGGCGTACCGGGCATCGGCAAAACGAAAGTGGAGCAGATTGCCTTCCTGCTTCGATTTTAATCAAAGATGGACTCCCTGCTCAATCGCATTCCTTCGCTGCTGCTTTTTGAATGCACGGCCGCCGCGGTTTATCTTCGCGGTGCGAAACTGTCGCCCGGGCTTTCGATATTTGCGGCGCTTTTGATTGTGGCGGCCCAGATTTTTGCAGGCGAAGAGAAATGGAGCCTCAATAAATTTCTGATCTTTCTCATGCTTCTGGCGCTGACGGGACTTTTTTCGTGGAACATCATGGTTCGTTTGGAGCGCCCCGACGACCTGCCGCGCGCGGTGGACGGGGCTTTTACAGTGACGGAGCGGCGCGCGGTGTCCGGGAATTTTCTTCTGCTGCTGAAAGACGAGCAGGACAGAACTTGGCTTGCCGACGCAGCGGGCGGTCTGGAGGAAGCCCGGGAAGGTGACCGTTATGCCCTGCAAGCTTCGGTGGCGCCTCTGCGTGAGAGCTCCTTTCGAAGCGCCTTTTCGCCGCTGAAGTACTGGCGGTCCCGAGGGGTGCGCGGGCAGCTTCGCAGGATAAAAGCGCCGCGTCCGCTGAAGCGCGTTTTTTCACGGCACACTTTGAGGCAGACGCTGCGGGTGCGCATTGACCGGCTCCCGCCGGGTAGCCGCGCCTTGACGGCCGCCGTCCTCCTGGGCGATCGTGACGCCAATCTCAGCGAGGACTATCGACGCTGGGGTATCAGCCATATACTTGCCGTATCGGGCTGGCATGTGGGGCTTGCCGTGGCCGCCGGGTGTTTCTTTTTCGGAGCCGGCCGCCGCGGAGTGATTTTGTGTTCGTTGCTGCTCTGGGGATACTGTCTGCTCAGCGGCGCGGCTGCCAGCGCACTGCGCGCTTCGCTGATGATTCAGACGGCCATGATGGGGTTGCTGCGGGGAGAACGCGCCAACGCACTGAATTCCATCGGCGTGGCGGGCATGGTTTTGCTGCTCCTCAATCCCTGGACGTTTTATGACACGGGATGGCAGCTCTCCATGCTGGCCGCAGTGACAGTCACGGCTCTAAGCGGGTGCGGCGGCGGCTTTTTCGCCCTGCTGATCTGTCCCGCCGTGTGGGTTATCTCATCGCCCATTGCGGCGCCTATGGCGGGCGGCATTGCCTTTTCGTCGCTGCCCGTCAATATGATGGCTTCAGCCTTTTATGCGTTTTTGCTCTGTTTTGTTCTGCTGGCATCCCTCCCATCCCTTCTGGGACTCAACGGCCTGTATTTTTCCTTGCCGGCGGAAATGCTGCTGCAATTTTGGGGAAAAGTGGCGGACCAATGGGTGGAATGGCTGCCCGCTGCTTTGCCTGTCAATTATTTTCCGCTCTGGTTCTGCGGGGGGCTGCTGTTTTTTATCACCTCAACGGCATTGAGGCTTTCGGTGAAGCGCAGACTTGCGATCACCGCCGTCGGCGGTCTCGGCGCGGCGCTCTTTGCACGATTTTGAACGAGAACACGAGGTTTTGGACATGGAAGAAAAACTGAAAATCGGCGGAGTGTCCGTGGAAAATCCGCTTTTTCTGGCACCGCTGGCGGGAGTCAGCGTCTCGGCAGTGCGCCGTTTTTTCAGGCGGCTTGGCGTCGGCCTGACGCACACGGAAATGATCAGCAGCACCGGGCTGATTTACGGCGGAAGCAAAACCCTTCACATGACGGAATATACGCCCGAGGAACAACCTCTGGTCATCCAGTTTTTCGACGGCGATCCGGAAAGGCTTTGCCGTTCGGCGGAATTTTGCCTTCGCCGCTGCGACTACGCTGCTTTGAGCGTCAATATGGCCTGTCCCATGCCCAAGATCACACACCGAGGCGCGGGCAGCAGACTCCTGCAGACGCCCGAAATCGCGAAGGAAATGGTTCGCCGGCTTAAATCCCTGGGCGTGCCCGTCTGGCCGAAAATCAGAAAAATCATTCCTGACGGAAAAAATTATCCGCTGAATACGCTCAAGTTCGCCGAAGAATTGTTTGAAGCCGGGGCCGACACGGTCACAATCCACGGAAGAACCTCCCAGCAGCGGTATTCGGGCTGCGCCGACAAGGATGAAGTGATCGCCGTCGCCCGGCGTTTTCCCGGCAGAATTATCGCGTCGGGCGACGTGATGACCGGCGAGGACGCGCAGTACTATTTGAAAAACGGCTGCGCCGCCGTGCTTGCCGCCAGGGGAGCGGTGGCCAATCCCCTGATGGTAGTGCAAACTTTACGCCTTTTAGGGTATAATAACAAATCAATCGCCGACGATCCTTCGCTGGAGGAACGGGCCGAGATGCTTCGAAACTTTGCCGACGAGCTTTACCGATACCACAGTGAGCGCGTCGCCCTCGTTCTTCTCAAGCGCTTTTTGCCCGGCTTTTTTCGCGGCAAAGCCGGAACGGCAAATTTCAAGAGAGCTTTGGCAACGGCGCAGGGCTGGCAGGCTTCCTATGCTATCCTGTGCGGCTGGCAGTCATATTTTGAAAGGGGAATGGCTTAAAATGGCAGAAGCGAATGTACCTGTCTCTCAGGAAACGGAAATTCTCAGACAGCGTATCGACAAGCTCAACAGACTTCGCGCGGAAGAAAACTACAATCCTTTTGAAAACGAAAAGTGGACGGTGGACCACAGCGCGGCGGAGGTTGAAAAGGAGTTTGGTTCGCTGAAGCCCCAAGAGGCGGTGACCGACAGGAAACTTTCCATGGCGGGGCGTCTGATGACGATCCGCCGTCAGGGCAAAGCGGCCTTTGCCAACCTTCAGGACGAAACGGGCACCATACAGATCTATTTCCGCTACGACACGTTGGGCGAAAAAGACTACAACTTCTTTAAAAAATGGCTGGACTCCGGCGATATTATCGGTTTTACGGGGCATCCCTTCAAGACGCAGCGAGGTCAGCTGACCGTCGCCGTCGAAAGTTTCCGACTTCTGACCAAGGCTTTGCGCCCGCTGCCTGAAAAATGGCACGGCCTTACCGATCTTGAGATTCGTTACCGCAAGCGCTATCTCGACCTGATCGTCAACGCTGAGGCCCGCGAAGTTTTCAGGAAAAGAGCCCGAATTATTTCCACCTTCCGCGCCGTTCTCGAAAAGCACGGCTCGCTGGAAGTGGAGACGCCGGTGCTGTCCTATCTGGCCGGCGGCGCCAACGCCCGCCCCTTTATCACCTATCACAATGCGCTGGGCACCAATATGTACCTTCGCATCGCCACGGAACTGTACCTCAAGCGCCTTGTGGTGGGCATGATGGGACGCGTTTACGAACTCAGCAAGGATTTCCGCAACGAGGGCATG
>CABTYW010000090.1 GCA_902489135.1 uncultured Synergistaceae bacterium | reverse complement strand
TAGTTCATGCAGGTACATTCTTTTTGCAGTGGCCGTATTCCTTGAGGGGGAATTTCCGGCCAGAGGGCGCAGAAATCGTCATAGGCAGGTAGCAGCTTTCCGCTGATGAGTCCGCAGGATTGTATGGTCCTTTCTGCCGTTTGCTGGATATCCTTCAGTGATGTCTTTTCGGCAGCAGAGTTTTCGCATACCTCGCCGGAAGCGATCCAGTCGGAGAGGATCACCGTGCCCATGAGGTTTAAAGCGAAGGCATCGCTGTGTCCGAAATCGGTTACATCGGTGAGCTCTGGTGGCTGAAAGGTTTGGCGCATCTCCAGTTCAAGCAGATTCTGCGCGTCCTGCCACAGCTGAGCTTTTCTTTCGATATCGCAGTATTCTCCATGCTTCCCCTGGTGGTGCATGGCAAGAACACGGGTTATTGTTCTGCGGGTCCGGCGGGGAAAAAAACGCCGTTCTCCCCATATTCGGCTGAGTATTTCTTCTGTCGCAAGTTCATGACGAAAGCGACAGGGGACCCCTGAAGAAGCGAAGCAGCCGGCGTCCTTGAGCTTTTGAATCTGCGGCAGATCTACAGCGGTTTTCTGAAAAAAAGGATGACATTTGCCGATGTCGTGAAGCGCAGCGATATAGCCGACGAGATGAAGGTTTTTGTCGTCGCTGAGTCCTGTCAGGTGTCTCAGGGCATGCAAGAAAGGCTGCGCAGGCCCCCGATTCATGAGAACTTGAGCACAACAGCCCGTTTCGATCATATGTTGCTTTAGACTCTTGTAAGGTGAACTCTTTGCCCAAACCGACGATGCCACATCGCTGGCTGACAGTGAAATCGCGGTGTCCAAGGCGTTCAGCCTCCTTTGTGATGGTTGTCGTGACCTTCGGATTTTATTTCACGTTTGTATTCTTCTTGATCTGTGCTGCTGAGCCATTTATCCTATATGAATCCTCTTCGCCTTTCGTAAATATACGCGGCGACGGCGATGGACGCTCCCGTCAGGCCGATGGTGACGGGATAGACGAGGATGAGCGAAGTGAAGGTGCGCCAATGGCGGAATACGGTGGTGACCCACAGAATCCGCAGGCCGCAGATGCCGAAGACGGAGCAGAGAGCGGGCAGATGGGTGACGCCGTAACCTCTGAGATACCCCGATGACAATTCGTTCAGCAGGCTGAAAAGGAAGGAAGCGCACAAAATCCTCACTCTGATGACCCCCGCGGCGATGACCTGAGGATCTTTATTGAAAAGAGCCAGCAGGTCCTTTCCGAACAGGAAGCCCAATCCCGCCGTCGTTCCGGTGAACAGAAATCCCAGAACAAAGCTCCAGCCCAAAGTTTTGTGACAACGGCCGATGTTTCCGGCGCCGTTGTTCTGGCTGACGAAGGTGGAGCAGGCCTGCCCGAAGGCGTTGAACATGAAAAAGTTGAGGATCTCGATGTTCAGCGCGGCGGCGGAAGCGGCGATGCAGACCGTTCCCAGACTGTTGATGGCGGCCTGGAGAATGATGTTGGATATGGAAAAGACCATGCCCTGAATGCCCGTGGGGATGCCGATTTTGAGGATCTGCCGCAGAAGGAGCGGATCAATGCGCAGATCTTTTCTTCTGAGGCGGATGGTCCTGTGGGTTCTGACCAGCGCCACAAACAGCATCGTCGCACTGACCCCGTTGGCGATGACCGTGGCGATGGCGACGCCTGCGACGCCCAGGTTCAATTTCACGACGAAGATCAGGTTGAGAAGGACATTGAGGACTCCCGATACGGTCAGGGCGATGAGGGGCGTTCGCGTGTCGCCGCAGCTTCGAAATACGGCGGCTTCGAAGTTGTACAGGACGATGAGCGGCAGTCCCGCGAAGTAAATGCGCAGATAGACCGAAGCCATGCCGATGACTTCCGGCGGCACGGAGATAATGCCGAGAATGGGAATGGCGAAAATTTCGTTGAGTATGGCGAAGAAAACGCCTCCCACCACGGAGATGATAATTGAGGTGTGCACGGCCCGATGGACGGTCTCTTCTTCGCCTTTGCCGATGGCTGTGGCGACGACGATGTTGGTCCCCATGGCGACGCCCATGAGCAGGTTGATGAGCAGGTTGATGAGGGCGCCGTTGCTTCCCACGGCGGCCATGGCTTCCTTGCCGACGAACCGTCCGACCACGGCGATGTCCGCGGCGTTGAAAAGCTGCTGCAGAATTCCCGTGGCCGCCAGAGGAAAGACAAATCGCATAATTCCACGGGGCAGAGAGCCATGAAGGAGGTCAATGTTTTTTTTCATGTAATCCCGCCTTTAGAGATAAATGCCGCGCATGTTCCATGAAAAACGGGGGCGCGGCGTTCCCCCTGCGGTTTTTTTATTTGTCGATCTCCCGAACCTGTGCCGGCAGAGCGGCCTCCCACATCAGTGCCGCGTCTTCGTCGGTCAGAGGAATGTCAAGGCACCGAAGGGTGTCGGCAATGGTTTCAACGCGGCGGAAGCCCGTCAGCAGGCTGAGGTCGGGATACTGCTTCAGCGTCCACGCCTGAACCAGGTTGGCGAAAGAGCAACCGTATTTTTCCGTGAGGGGCGCAATGCGGCGGAACATCTCGCTCACTTTGCCCTTGATGGGCTCGGCGTTCCACGGCAGCCTGCCGCGAATGTCTCCTTTGGGGAAAGACCGTTCGACGAAGTCGGGCGACGTGAGAAAGCCCTCCTCCAGCGCTCCGTACACTTGAAAGGTGACACCGCACTTTTTCGCCGCGGGGAAGTATTCCATGCCGTGATACGGGGCGAGCAGACTGTACTGTTCCTGCACCAGAGCCACAGGGCCGTACTGACGGTACTCCTCCAGGTCGGCGGGGCGGGAGTTGGACAGTCCGACGGCGCGGATTTTGCCTTCCTTCACCAGCTCCATCAGAGCGCCCATGGTTTCGGCGGCCGGCCATGACGAGCATACGTAGTGGACGACGATCACGTCGATCATGTCGGTTTTCAGGCGGCGCAGCGAGTCTTCAACGTCTTTTCTGACGGCACGGGGCCGGGTGTCGTTATTGACGGTGTATCCGTCGCGTTGGTAGTGGAAGTTTCCGCCCTCGCCGCGCCAGTTCAGCGAGCATTTGGTCTGAAGGATAAAGCGGCCGCGCCGTCCCTTCAGCGCCTCACCCAGCAGCTGTTCGCTGGCGCCGGTGCCGTAGACGGGGGCGGTGTCGATGTAGTTGATGCCCCGGTCCTCCGCGGCGTCCAGGAGACGGGACAAATCCGCGGCGGAGAGTGTCCGGTCGGACCAGACGCTGCCGCCGCCTGCACCCCATGAACCGAAGGCGATAACTGAGGCTTGAAGGTCGGATGTGCCGAGTTTTCTGTATTTCATGGCGAAACCTCCTGTGAATTGAATTCAAAGGGCTGAGAGCGCCCGTCGGTGAAGGCTGAGAGCGCGTCATGGCGGCGCCTTCGGCCTCCGCAATCTCTTTTTGCGCTTGACGTCGGAGCGCACGCCTTGGGCGGCTGACCGGCGGTCATCTTCGGAGTTCGCTTTCCCCGTCGGACTTCACTGACACCGGGGCGCGAAAAGTGTCGTCCGGACGTATCAACGTGGGGAGCAAAGACCTCTTTGAATTTTAACATCCTTTGGCACGCGGTGAAACTGAGCCTTTCCCTCAAGCCTTCAAGGTCAGGACGGCGGTCGTCCCTTTCAAGGCGCTCTGTTCCGGCGGCTCTCGGGTGTATTCCCGGAGTATAATTGAAGGTGAAAGGGGGGCGGGTTCATGAGCGATGAGGAAAGGACAGCGAGGGCACCGCAGGGCGGCGGAGCTTCCGCTTCGTTAAAAAATGCGATCTCGCCCATGGAAGAGGGTGAACACGCGGCGTTGGAGAACGGTGCCGTCAGGTGTGCGGGACTTAAGTTTGATGCGCTGCAACGCGAAAGGGCCCGGCGCGTCAGACAAATCATGGAGAGGCATTACGCCGACGGCGCGCCGGATCTTGCCCTTGCAGGCCTCGGCATTGACCCGGGAAGTCTGAAAGAAACCTTCCGATCGGTTTTTGGCACATCACTTTCAGACTATCTGCGGCAAATCCGTCTGGCAAAAGCAAAGGCCGCACTCCTTGAGGGACAAAGCACCGCGGAAACGGCGCGGTCAACGGGGTTTCGTTCCGCGGCGGATTTCCGCGCCCGTTTCATGGACCGCACCGGCCTTTCCCCCGAGGATTTTGCGCGCGGGCGACGGAGCGATCGGCGGTGGCGTTTCATGGAAACCCCGCTGGGCTGGCTGCGCCTTGAAGAGGGGCGCCGCGGAATTCTGTCGGTCCGCTTTGTCCCCGAAGCGGAGGAGGATCATGCACAGGGCGCGCGTTACCTCGACCGGGCCCTGTGCCAGCTTGAGGAATATTTTGCCGGAACGCGGCGACGCTTCGACGTGCCTTTGGACCTTCGCGGCACGGAGTTTCAGCGAGCCGTCTGGCGGGAACTGACCGACATTCCCTTTGGACAGACCCGCAGTTACGGCCAAATCGCCGCCGCTTTGGGCAATTCCCGCGGGGCACGGGCCGTGGGCATGGCCAACAACAGAAATCCCGCGGCGGTCATCGTTCCATGCCATCGCGTTATCGGCGCCGACGGCGCACCGGTGGGGTACGGCGCCGGCATCGAGCGAAAAATGTGCCTTCTGGATTTCGAGAGGCGAGCGGCAAAAGCGCAGCAGATCCTCATCGCGGAATAAAAAAACAGCCGGAGCGTCCTTTTGGAGGATTTTCCGGCCGAGATGGTCCGCCTACTCTTCCCAGTCCTGGAAGCCCCGTCCGTGCACCTCGCTGATCACCGCGAGACGCATGAAAGCGTGGGGGTCGTTGTGGCGGAGAAACAGCTTGAGCTGAAAAGCCTGTCGCGGCGAAAGCAGCGAAACCAGCACATCCCGGCTCTGGGTGTCCCAGCCGCCCTGAGCCTTGAACATGGTGACGCCGCGGTGCAGTGTATAGACAATATAGTTACGCACCAGCTCAGGTGAGTTAGTGATCACCATGGCCTCCTTGCGCTCGGCGAAAGCGCGGAGGTCTCCGTTGAGCACCAGCGCCGTCAAGTAGGCGATCAGCAGGCCGTAAACGGCGTTTTCCACGGGAATGATAAAAAGGAAGGACAGGATGATGGCGAAGTTGATGTACATGCCGACGCTCCCGATTTCGATGCCGTAGCGCCGGCGAAGGGCGACGGCGATAATGTCGGTGCCGCCGGTGGAGCCTCCCGCCGAGAACGTCATGGCCATGCCGATACCGTGAAGGACCGAAGCCACCACCACTTGCAGCATTCGATCCTGCAAGGCCGGTTTGGGCAGAAGGTCAAAAAGATCCATGAGAACCGACATGAGAATGACCGTATAAAGCGTCCACCAGAAGAACCTCCGCGGCAGAAAGCGATAGGCGAAAATGAACAACACGCCGTTGACGGCCGCATTGGTGAGTCCCAGGGGAACGTTGAACAGATAATTCACGAAAAGAGCGATTCCCGTGACGCCCGAGTTGGGAAGCATGGCGGGCTTGATGAAGAATACCGTCCCGACGCAGTACAGCGCGGCACCGAAGGTGATACTGGCAAGAGTGCGCAGCCACTCTTTCCTCTCCGCCGTGATCATGCGCGAAGAAAGGGCCCTGTTGTCTGACATGAAAATCCCTCCTTAAATCAGCGATCCCTTCCATCATACCCGAAAAAACGGAAAATGGAACGGCCGGAGGTCTGCAACCCCGTCAAATTCGAGATAAATAAAGTTGTTTAAGCTCCGGCTATGAACGATCGAGGCCCGTTGCACAAGTCTATGCGGCCCGGCCTCAAAGGCGGAGGCCCGCAAAAAAAGAGCGGACGACGATTTTCCTGGCGGAAAAAGGCCGCCGCGGTTTTTGCCCCGGGATCTCCCTCCAAATAAAGCAAAACATAAAAACGACG
>CABTYW010000089.1 GCA_902489135.1 uncultured Synergistaceae bacterium | reverse complement strand
TCCTCGGCGATGATCAGCAGGGGCTTGCCCGTCTGAAGGACTTTTTCCAGGATGGGAAGGAGGTCCTTCACGTTGCTGATCTTGCCGTCGTGAATGAGCACGTAGGCGTCGTCAAGGGCGGCCTCCATGCGCTCGGGATCAGTGACCATGTAGGGGCTGATGTAACCTTTGTCGAACTGAAGTCCGTCGACGGTCTCAAGGGTGGTGCCGGTGGTCTGGCTGTCCTCGACGGTGATGACGCCGTCGCGCCCTACCTTCTCCATGGCTTCGGCGATAATGGAACCGATGGCCTTGTCGTTGGCGGAGATCGCAGCCACCTGGGCGATGTCGTCTTTGCCGTTCACCTGATGGGCCATGGCCTTGAGGTTCTCGGTGACCACGTCAACGGCCCACTCGATGCCGTTGCGCAGATACATTCCGTTGGCGCCGGCGGCCACGTTCTTCATGCCCTCGGAAATCATCTCGCGGGCCAGAACGGTGGCGGTGGTGGTGCCGTCTCCGGCGACGTCGTTGGTCTTGGAGGCCACTTCCTTCAGAAGCTGAGCTCCCATGTTCTCAAAGGGATCCTCCAGTTCGATCTCCTTGGCGATGGTCACGCCGTCGTTGGTGATGGCGGGAGATCCGAACTTCTTGTCGAGCACCACGTTGCGGCCTTTGGGGCCGAGGGTAACGCCCACGGTGTCGGCAACTTTATTGATGCCGCGCTCCAGAGCGCGGCGGGATTCTTCACCAAACGCAAGAATTTTCGACATTTATAAATTCCTCCTCAAAAAGTGTCTTGTAACGGGATCAAAATCGCTAGTCGATCACGGCAAGGACGTCGCGCTCGCTGAAGATGACAAACTTCTCGCCGTCCAGGGAGATTTCCGATCCTGAGTATTTGCTGAAAATAATGCGGTCGCCCACTTTGACTTCCATGGGCAGCTTCTGGCCGTTATCGAGAATTTTCCCCGAACCGACGGCAACCACTTCGCCTTCCTGAGGTTTCTCCTGCGCCGTATCGGGCAGATAAAGGCCGCCTTTGGTCTTCTCTTCGGAGTTGACAACTTTCACCACAATGTGATCTGCAAGAGGTCTTAACTGCATTGATGATTCCTCCCTAAATATATTCTCATCATATTCGATGTAATTGTGTTAGCACTTAATATTATTGAGTGCTAACAAAGGATATAATACATTCTTGGCCGACAAATTCAAGGCTATTCACATGTAAATATTTAATATTTATCATGCTTATCGACGATTTTATCGTTTTTCCTTATTTTTACTGTGAAATTAGTTTAACATGAACTTCTCCTGCCGCAAAACCGCCGCGGCAGGGGGCCTCAAGGAGATTTTCGCGAGGAAATGGCGCCTTTTCTGCGTGGCAACATCAAGGCGGCGAAACCGTCTCACCCCTTGAGATGGCTTCGCCGCCTTGATGCGGTGGGTCAGAAAAATTCCAACTCGCCCGCATTGATTACTTTTCCCGCTCGGGGCTCCCGTTCTCGGGACGGTCGCTTTCGCCGTCCCCGCCGGCGCCCGATGAAAAGCGCAAAAAATGTCGTTCGCAGTAGTCGCGCACTTCGTCCTCGGTGGGCAGATCGAGCACTTCCCGGGCGCACTGTCGAAGCTCTTCCTCTTTCAGCTGAGACAGAAGCCATTGGGTGCGGAGCATTTCCGAGGGGTTCATGCTGAAAATGCGCAGTCCCATGCCGAACAGTATGGGGCTGAGAAGGGGGTCTCCCGCCATTTCGCCGCAGAGACTTACGGGCTTGCCCGCCCTTTCGCCGTTTCTGATGATGGTTTGCACCAGGCGAAGCACCGACGGCGAAAAAGGCGAATAGAGGTAGGACAGCGACGGCGCGAGGCGATCGGCCGCCATGGTGTACTGGATGAGGTCGTTGCTGCCGATGCTCATAAAGTCGCATTCATGGGCAATAAAATCCGAAATGACCGCGGCGGAAGGAGTCTCGATCATGACGCCCACTTTTGTCTCGGGATTGAAGGCAATTTCCTCTTTCCGAAGTTCCTCTTTCACGTCGTCGATGATGTTTTTCGCCACGCGCAGCTCGCCCACCGACGAGATGAGCGGCAACAGTATGAACACGTCGCCGTAGGCTCCGGCGCGCAGCAGCGCTTTGATCTGGCTGCGGAAAATGTCCACGCGGGTCAGAGAATACCGGATAGCGCGGTGTCCCAGAGCGGGATTGTGCTCCACGGGCATGTTCAGGTAGGGAGGCACTTTGTCGCCCCCGATGTCCAGCGTTCTGAAGGTGACGGGACGGCCTTTCATGGCCAGCATGGTCTTTTTGTACTCCCAAAACTGTTCGCCCTCGGTGGGCAGGCGGTCGCGCGTGAGATAAATATACTCGGTGCGGTAGAGTCCCACGCCGTGTCCGCCCACTTCGGTCACCAGTCGGATGTCCTGATCCGACGTGGCGTTGCCGTAAACTTTCAGGGGAATTCCGTCGGCGCTGCGCACGGGGCGTCCCACATAATCCTGAAGTGTTTTGCTGAAGGCTTTTTCCTGTTCCTGAAGGCGTCGACACCGCGCAACGGTCTCTTCGTCGGGGTTGACGTAGACCAGGCCGCGGTCTCCGTCGACGATGAGAAAATCGCCGCGGTACACGTTGTCGACAATGCCCGACAGGCCCACCACGGCGGGTTTTCGGCAGTTTCTGGCCATGATGATGAAATGGGATCCGCCGGTACCTTCTTCGCAGGCCAGGCCGACGATGTTTTCCTTCTGCATCAGCGACATTTCGGCGGTGCCCAGGGATTTACACACCAGAATAAGCCCGTCCTGACTGTCCCTGAGAGAGTCGCCGCCTTCGATGTGCATCAGCAGGCGGCACATCCGCGCCGCCACGTCCTTCACGTCGTCGGCTCGGGCTTTCAGACTGTCGTTGTCCATGTTTTCAAAGACCTTGGCGAACTTTTCGGCCACGTTTTTCACCGCCCAGGCGGCGTTGACGTTCTGATTGACGATCATGTCCTTGATTTCGCCCAGGAATTCGGGATCGCGCAGCATCACGCCGTGCTCGCGGTAAAGGTCGGGACCGGCTTCATCCTGGTCGACCACGTTTTTCGCCGCCCCGTAAAGCTCTTTGATCTCCTCTCCGGCTGTGGCGGCGGCGAGGTTCAGTCGTTCGATCTCGCCTTCCGCGTCGTCGATGTAGTCCTTTTCGATCTCAAGCCGCTCTTTCCAGTCCACGTAAACTTCGCCCATCACAATGCCGTGGGATACGCCAACGCCCTTCATGCCGCTCACTCCCGCCCATGAGATAAAGGTTTTTCAACCGTTTTCCATTATAACAGAAGACTTTTTCCTCTCAACTCCGCGCCCTTTCGCCTCATCGCCCCACCAGCCGCTACGCTCCCGTCATTCGGCTTCTGAAGATGAAAAACAGGGCGCCCAAAATACACAGCATGGCCCAGAGGTAATCCAGAGTCAGTTTCTCTTTCAGGTACAGCGTCGAAAAGGGAACAAAGACGGTCAGAGCTACGGCTTCCTGGATGATCTTGAGCTGCGCCACTGTTAAGACGCCGCTGCCCAGCCGGTTGGCGGGAACTTGCAGGCAGTACTCGAAAAAGGCAATTCCCCAGCTGATGAAGGCCGCCGTATACCAGGGGCGATCGGCGAGGTTTTTCAAATGTCCATACCACGCAAAGGTCATAAAAACGTTGCTGCAGCACAGAAGAAGCACGGCAACGGCCACTGTTTTGAGCATGTTCTCGTTCTCCTCATGTAAAAAGAGCCGGCGGGAATTCCCGCCGGCTCTCCCGAAGGTTGTTTTACAGCGTCTCTTTCTCGCTGGACTGAAGGACGGCGACGGCAACGCCCGAAGGGACCTTTTTGGCAAAGGCCTGAGGATCGGCGGAGATGTCGGGGAAGGTATTGAAGTGCATGGGAATGACTTCGCGGGGCTGAATCATCTCCACGGCCTTCACGGCTTCGTCGGCATTCATGGTGTATTTTCCGCCGATGGGCAGCAGGGCGATGTCGATGGCCAGGGTTCTGAAGTCCTTCATGCCGTCGAACAGCATGGTGTCGCCGGCGTGATAGACTTTGTGACGATCCACTTCGATGATGTAGCCGCGGGGATCGCCGTCGGGCAGAGCGGGTTCGGTCACGTTGATCTGGCTGTGGTGAACGGCGGGAACGACGGAGACGCCGGCAAAGCTGAAATTCTTGGTCTCGCCCACTTTCATCACCGTGATCAGATCGGGCGAGACGCCCTGCGTCTTCAAAAAGTTCGCCACATCCTCTCCGCAGATCACCGCGCATTCGGTGCTTTTGGCGATGGCTGCGGCGTCTTTCAGGTGGTCGAAATGTCCGTGGGTGATGAACATCGCGTCGAGGGCGATGAAATCGTCGGCAGTGCAGCAGGCATAGGGATTGCCCGTGAAGAAGGGATCAATGAGAATGGAGCTGTAGTCGCTCTGAATTTTGAAGCTCGCGTGTCCTAAATATTGAAGCTGTGTCGCCATGGTTTTTTCCTCCCCGAAATTTTAAAATTACCGTACTGTTCCCATGTATTATACGGCAGCGCGTGCCGTAAAACGACTGCAAAAGGTTTTATTTTTCCGGCGGCGCCGCCCTTTTTTTCCTTTACGACGCCAGCTCAAGGCGCGTGGCGCCGTTTTTTCGAACTTTGGCGCTTAGCGGTGAGCGCCGTCGAAATCCTCAATTCTGAAGAGATCGGCGTAGGTGGGATAGGGCCACAGATCTTTGGCCACGATCTGCTCGGCGGCGTCGCTGCTTTTGCGAATTTCTTCCATGAGGCGGTCGCCCTGCTCCGTCAGAAGCTTCGCCGTCTCGCGGGGGCTTTTGCCCCGAAGGGACTCCGTCAAGGCGTCCATCTGAGAGAGTTTGTCGAGGATGACGCACTTGAGCAGAACAAGTTTCTCCTGATGGCGAAGCCACGGGCCGGCTTTGTCCTTCAGTGCGGCGGGGACGCCTTCGAGAGCTTCGTTCTCGCGAATCAGCTGCTGAGTAATGGCGGGAAGGACGCCTTCGTACATCATGGATCTCAGCGTGCCGATTTCCGTCAGTTCAGTCTCGCAGAACTGGCTGACGCGCACCTGATGATAGGCTTCCAGCTCGCGGTCGGTCATGATGCCCAGCCTCGAAAGCAGTTCGCCGTGTTCTTTCACCAGGTACTGGTCAAGGGCGTCGGGAGTGTTTTCGCACACCGGGAGGCCGCTGCGGCGCGCCTGTTCAATCCATGAAGGATCGTAGCCGTTGCCCTCAAAGCGCACGTTCGAGGACTCCTCCCAGGCCTCGCGTATGGCGGCCACGGCGGCATCGGCGGCATCGACGCCCTCCATCATGCGGGCTTCCATGGACGCACAAAATCGGTCGAGACCGTCCGCCCACAGGGCCAGCAGAATGGTCAGCGGGCCGCCCAGCGCCTGCGGCGCCCCCACGGCGCGGAACTCGAATTTGTTGCCCGTGAAGGCCAGCGGCGACGTGCGGTTCCTGTCGGTGCCGTCCACGTCCATATGGGGCAGCCGCCCCATGCCGAGATCAAGAAGGGTTCGCGACGACGGATCTTCGGCAACGCCCTTTGACAGGGCGTTGAGTACGCTGTTGATGCGGGAGCCGACGTAGACGCTCATCACCGCGGGCGGCGCTTCGTGGCCGCCAAGGCGATGGGCATTGCCGGCCGATGCCACGCAGGCGCGCAGCAGACCGCCGTGGCGCGAAAGGCCCAGAAGAAAGGCGCAGAGAAAGGAGAAAAACTGGATGCTGCGCCGAAGATTGCCCGACGGTTTCAGCAGATTGCGCCCTTCGTCGTCGCGAAGGGAGAAGTTCAGGTGCTTGCCGCTGCCGTTGACGCTCTCGAAGGGCTTTTCGTGCAGAAGCAGCTGAAAGTGATGGCGCCGTGCCATTTTTCTCATCACTTCCAGATCGGAAGAGCACACGTCTG
>CABTYW010000088.1 GCA_902489135.1 uncultured Synergistaceae bacterium | reverse complement strand
GTCTCGGCCAAGGACAAGGGCACCGGCAAAGAGCAGAAGATCACCATTCAGTCCTCGAGCCTGTCCAAAGATCAGATCGAGAAGATGAAGCAGGAAGCCGAAGCTCACGAAGCCGAAGACAAAAAGAAGAAAGACGCCATCGAAGCCAAAAACATGGCTGACTCCGTCATCTACCAGTCCGAAAAGACCCTGAAAGATCTGGGCGACAAGGTGACTCCCGAGGAGAAAGGCGCCGTCAATACCAAGATCGAAGAGCTGAAAAAGCTCAAAGACGGCGGCGATCTCGAGGCCATCAAAAAGGCCATTGAAGAGCTCAACACCGTCATGCAGCCCATCGGCGTGAGACTGTATCAGCAGAACGCTCAAAAGCAGAGCGGTGCCGACCACGCCGACGGCGGTTCCGCCGGGGCGGAAAACGGCGGCAACAAAAAAGACGGAGACACTGTCGACGCCGAGTTCAGCGAATAATTCCGGGCTTTTCCCATGGCAGAAGCGCAACGGGATTATTACGAAATACTGGAAGTTTCAAAAACCGCCACAGCCGAGGAGATCAAAAAAGCCTACCGACTGAAAGTGCGCGACTGTCATCCCGACACCCACCCCGACGACCCTGAAGCGGAGCACAAGTACAAAGCCGTCAACGAAGCCTTTGCCGTGCTGAGCAATCAGGAAAAACGGGCGCATTACGACCGGTTCGGCACCGTAGACGACATGAACGGCGGCAATCCCTTCGGCGGCGCCGAGGACATCTTCAGCGACCTTTTCGGCGGCATGTTCGGTTCCTTTGCCGGCGCCCATCGCGCCAATGCCCCCATGCGCGGCAGTGACCTTCAGATGGTGCTTTCCATCACCTTGGAAGAAGCCGCCACCGGCGTATCCAAAAAAATCACCATACCGCGCTGGGAACCCTGCGACCACTGCCACGGCAACGGTTCGGAGCCCGGCTGCGAACCGCGCCAGTGTCCCACCTGCCATGGCACAGGACAGGTGCACACACGTCTGCGCACCATCTTCGGCGACACCGTGAGCGTCGGCACCTGTCCCACCTGCGGCGGACGCGGCAAAGTGGTGGAGAAACCCTGCAGAGAGTGCGGCGGCGAAGGGCGCATCCATCGACGCCGCGAACAGGAAATCAAAATCCAGCCCGGCGTGGATACGGGCACGCGGTTGCGCGTGCCAGGCGCCGGCGAATTGGGCGCCAACGGAGGACCTCCCGGCGACCTCTACATCGTCATGCAGGTCAAAGACAATCCGCTGTTCCAACGCGACGGCGCCGACCTGCACCGTACCGTCACCCTGCCCTTCCCGCTGGCCGTTATGGGCGGGAAGTCCACAACCGTCACGCTTATCGACGGCGAGGCCCAATTCGATGTTCCCGAAGGCACCGCACCGGGACAGGTCCTGCGCGTCAAGGGCAAAGGCATGCCCCGCCTGCGCGGCTCGGGCCGCGGCGATTTGTACCTGCACGTCACCGTGGACGTTCCCAAGGGCAGCAAGTTGACGCCCGAAGCCGCCGATCTGATTAAGCGGCTGGCCGAGGAGATGGACGTGGCAACTGGCGAAAAAGAAGGCTTGCTGGACAAGTTGTTCGGCGGCAAGAAAACGGCCGCGAAAAAGAGAACCGCCAGGAAAAAGTAGCGCCGGAAACGGCGAAACAACGTGCAAAAATGCGCAGACAGGTGCCAAAAACACTGCGCCACAGGTGCGCATAAACTGTGCGGACAGAATGCCGGAAAACCTCGTGGAACGTGAAGCGAAAATTTCAGTTGGAGTAACATAAAATCAGCCCCGAAAGGCCTTTAAGGCCTTTCAGGGCTGATTTTTCGTCGAAGCTTGAGTCCACTTGCAAAGGGCACTCATCGTACCATGGTGTTTATGGCCCACTCGGTGTTTGTATTCAGGATAGTGGCAATATTATGATCGGCTAATATTTTGCCGCTTTCATAAATGCGCTTTTCTACTTCATCGGTGTTAACGTTGTTAACTGTTTGTTCATGTGTAGGGCCTTCGGATTTATGCACCATCGAAACTTTGCACGTACTGTATAACAGTTGAACAAGCAATACCGCGTTCTCTGTGATGAATTTTTCATGCTCCGTGAAATAATTCCAATCAGTTTTTACATGCATCATGTGTTCTAAAGCGTTAATATAACTTCTATAAATTTTTTATACTTTTTAGTGATGTGATATAGATAGCGCTCGCGTAACATAACTCATCTAGAAATTCACAAACTTCGTTTGCTTTTTTCGTGTTCTAGGACTTCTTCCAAGAGAGTATTGCCCTCTTCCAAGGCTTTATCACTCTTGGTACTCAGAATCAATCCGCCTGCGAGCAGACCGGCGCCCAGAGTGTCGCCGCCGAGTACAAGAGTGCCCAACGCTATTTCGCCGCCGGCGGCCACCTCCCGGCCAGTCGGGCGTCCCGTTTGTGGCGGCTTGCCCTTTTTGATATAATAACGACAAATCTGTCCTTTACGGCAAGAGGTGTTTAAAATGGCTCTGACGGATAATTTCTGGTGGTACATCACGCTGAGCGGCCCCGCCGGGCTGGAGGACGTCCTCAGTTCCGCGGCGGAAAATTCGGGCTGCATCGGTTCGATGGTGACTGACCACGGCGAGTCTGTGGACGTTCAGATCTACTATCCCGCCAACCGTGACCTGGGCGATTGGCTGGCCGTTCTCCGGCCATACCTTGAACCGTGGGAGTCGCTGTCCATCAGCGACATGGGCAAAGTGGAAAACCGCGCGTGGAACACCCAATGGATGGACGCCTTTCCTCCGCTGAACGTCGGCAAAAAGCTCGTGGTCATGGCGCCGTGGCATCTGGGCAAGCAGGAGGACGGCCGCATTCCCGTGGTGATTTACCCCGGAGCGGCCTTCGGCACGGGCTATCATCAAAGCACTCAGGCGGTGCTGGTGTTGCTTGAACGCTGGCTGAAGCCCGGCGACGTGACGGCGGACATCGGCTGCGGATCGGCCATTCTGTCCATTGCCGCGCTCAAGCTGGGGGCGGAGCACGCTTACGCCCGTGACATCGACGTGACGGCGGTGCGGGAGGCGGTGCGCAACACGCTGGAGCTCAACGGCATTGACGGTTCAAAACTCGAAATCGGCGTGGGCGACTTGCTGAAGGGCTTTGAGCCGAAGGTGGATCTGCTCATGGCCAACATTTTGTACGAGCCCAATCTGGCCATGCTTCCCGACGTGGCGGGCGGACTGAAGGACGGCGGCCGCGCGATTTTCTCGGGACTGGTGGTCGAAGAGGGCGAGAAGTTCAAAAAAAAGCTGAAAAAATGCGGTCTGCGTCTCGTTGACGAGGTGCAGATCGACGAATGGTGCGGTCTTGCCGTTGAGAAAATCTGACCTCCTTTCGGGGCGAATAATTGCCGTTCAGGCGCTGGGCTGTCGCACCAATTTGGCGGAAGCCGAGGCGCTGGCGTCGGAATTTGAAGCCTGCGGCGCTCAGATTGTTACCGGCGGCGCCTGCGACGCCGCCGTAATTCTCACCTGTTCGGTGACGTCGGTGGCGGACCGCAAGAGTCGTCAGCTGATTTATCGCTTCCGGCGGGAAAATCCCCGGGGGTGTGTGGTCGTCTGCGGCTGCTGGGCGCAGGGAGCCGATGAAGCGGAGGCTCGAAAAATGGGCGTTTCGCTGCTGGTGGGCAACCGCCATAAAAGCGAAATTCCCGGCCTTGTGGCGCAGTGGCTTGAAGGGGCCTCTTCCTCTTTTTTCGCTCTGCGCGACGCCATGGGACGCCGCTGGGACGACTTGGAACTGACGCGGTCGCCCTACTTCGGTCGGGCTTTTGTCAAAATTCAGGACGGCTGCGACCACCGCTGCACCTATTGTATTGTGCCGCTGCTGCGAGGCCCGTCGGTGAGCCGTCCCCTTGACAGCGTGGTCGCCGAAGCGCGGCGTTGCGCTTCCGCCGGTCGCTGCGAGGTGATTTTGACGGGAGTGCACCTGGGGCTTTACGGGCGCGACAACGGCAGCTCGCTCGCTGCGGCCGTCCGGGCGCTTTCGGCGGTGGAGGGCGTCAGCCGGCTGCGTTTCGGCTCGCTGGAGCCCTTCAGCATCGGCGACGATCTCCTCGAGGCGCTGGCGGAGTCGAAGGTTTTTTGCCGTCATCTTCATTTGCCCCTGCAGTCCGGCGACGATGAAGTGCTGCGGCGCATGGGGCGCGGCCACAGCGCCGATGACTACCTCAATCTGGTGCGCCGTCTGCGCGCCGCGCTGGGCGATGACCTGCACGTTTCCACCGACGTGATGTGCGCCTTTCCGGGCGAGACGGAGCGGGCTTTTTCAAATACGCTTTCTCTGCTGGACGCCGCGCGGATCGGGCGCGTTCACAGTTTTCGGTATTCGCCGAGGCCGGGGACGGCGGCGGCGGATTTTCCCCGTCAGGTGCCGTCGGATCAGGCGCTGGAGCGCAGCGAACGGTTGAAACGGGCTTCTTTGCGGCGCCTCGACGAAGAAGCGCGCCGCTGGATCGGCAAAGGTGTGGAAGTGCTGTTTGAAGGAACGGGACGAGGACGTTCTCAGGGCTATACGAGAGAGTATTTTGAATTTCGGCCGATTAAAAAAAGTATTTATAATGAAGTTCTCTTAATGACTGTAAAATCGGCGTTTCACGGCGTTCTTTCAGGCGAGTGAGTGCTGAATTTGTGATTTTAATCAAATTACCTATTGTCTGATGCGGCTGAAAGGTGATAGAATTACCGTTATGCGAGGTGACGACGATGGCCGCATGTCCGTTTTGTGCGATTGTTGAAAAAAAGCTTCCTGCGCAGTTCGTCTACGAGGACGAATACGCCGTGGCTTTTCACGATATTCGGCCGCTGGCGCCCGTTCATGTTCTGGTGGTGCCGAAAGAGCACGTGGAGAACATGGATGCAGTTGCTGATCTCGCGATGTGGAGCCGACTGATGGTTGCCGTGAAGGCGGTCGTCGGCAAGCTCGGTCTGACTGGTGACTACAGGATTGTCATTAATTGCGGAAAATCTGCAGGTCAGACAGTCTCCCACCTTCACATCCATTTATTGTCGGGGCGCGGACAGCCCGTCGGCCCCGGGTTTTAAAGATTGATGCAGGTGGACCAGAAGGGAGGGAATTGTTTTGACGACAGTCGTTAGAAAAGACAATGAATCGATCGAAGACGTCCTTCGCCGTTTCAAGAGAGACGTATCCAGAGCCGGCGTCCTTCGCGAGGCCCGTAAGAAAGAACATTACGAGAAACCCAGCGAGGCGAAAAAACGTAAGCGTCAGGAACTCTCTCGCAGAAAAGTCAGAGGGTAAGCCGTCATGAGCGCTTTAACGGATCGTGTGTCTTGCGACCTTAAAAATGCGATGAAGGAGCACCGCGAGCTGGAGCTTTCGGTGTTGCGCATGCTCAAGTCCGAGATCCAGAAATTTCAGGCTGACCGCGGAGCGGACTACTGCATCACCGACGACGATGTGGTCACGTTGGCGTCTCGAATGGTCAAGCAGCGCAGAGAAGCCGCTGAGCAGTACCAAGCCGCCGGCGCTGCCGACCGTGCGCGCAGCGAACTCGACGAGAGCAAAATTCTCCAATCCTATCTGCCCAGGCAGCTCAGCGCCGCCGAGGTGGAGGACCTGGTTCGATGTGCGGTGGTCGAGACGGGCGCGTCGTCGCCCAAGGACATGGGAAAGGTCATGAAAGCCCTGATGCCGAAGCTCAAAGGCGCGGCCGACGGGAAACTTGTCAAGGACACTGTCATGCGCGCCCTGCGGGGCTAAGTCTACAATGAACGGATCTGGAGGGTGCGAACTTCCGGATCCGTTTTTTTTAACACTCACCCTTAAGGAGAGTGATCTCCATGAGATGTCCGCAATGCGGTTCCATGGATACGCGAGTCATGGAAACGCGCACGGCCGACGACGGGTGCACGGTGCGTCGGCGCCGGATGTGCGGCGACTGCGGATTTCGCTTCACCACCTACGAACGGGTGGAGGAGCAGAAAGTCCTGTGGATCTCCAAAAAGGACGGCCGCCGCGAAGCCTTCGACCGCACAAAGCTGATACGGGGCATCAGCCGCGCCTGCGAGCGCCTTCCCGTTTCGCTGGACACCATCGAGGATATTGCCGGACGCATTGAGGCCCGTCTGCGCGAGAGCGGCGATGAGGTCTCC
>CABTYW010000087.1 GCA_902489135.1 uncultured Synergistaceae bacterium | reverse complement strand
GTCGGTGATGACGCGGCGCGCCTTGCCGCCGAAAAAATCCAGCGCTTTGACCTGAGCTCCGCGGAGCAGATGAACATTGCCGTCTTTGAGTGCCGTCCACAGGGCGTTGAGAACGGACGAGGCGTCCATACCCTCTTTGGGATAAATGCGGCGGCCCCTTTCGTGGGCGGCGACGACGCCTCGGCGAAGAAAGAACGCCAGCGTTTCTTTCGTTCCGAATTTTCGAAGCGACGGCAGCAAAAAATCGCCGCCGCGGCGGTAACTTCGGGCAAGGATTTGGGGATCTTCTTCGTCATGAGCAAAATTGCAGCGTCCGCGCCCCGTAATCATCAGTTTCCTGCCCAGTTCCCTGTTCTTTTCAATCAGCGCGGTGCGGGCTCCGTACTGGGCAGCCCGCGCTGCGGCCATCATGCCGGCGGGGCCTCCGCCGATTACAACGACGTCGAATCTGCTCATTGAAAATCTCCTTTTGAACTTTCAGCTTAAATTTACGTTGTATAATACTATCACGGCCGTGTTATTTTGTGAGGAGTATAATACAATTATAACTATTCTCAGGATGAAAAAAAGAGTCCTGAACTTCATGGAGGTTGGGTATGAAAAAAACGGCGGTTTTTCTCATTGACGTTCAGCGTGACTTTTGCAGCGGAGGCGCTCTCGCGGTGCCCGACGGAGATGAAGTGGTTCCCGTTTGCAACGAACTCATTCAGCAGGCGGCCAAGTATGGATGTGCCGTGCTGGCAAGCCGCGATTGGCATCCCGCCGATCACTGCAGCTTCTCCGAAAACGGCGGAACGTGGCCGGCCCACTGCGTGGCTGATCAGCCCGGAGCCGAGTTCCATAAAGATTTGCAGCTTCCAGTGGATGCCATGATCTTCAGCAAGGGCACCGACGCCGGCGCCGAAGCCTATTCGGCTTTTGACGGCACGCCCACGGCTCAGATCCTCAAAGAAGCCGAGGTGGAACGGTTGATCATGTGCGGCCTCGCCACTGATTACTGCGTCAAAGCCAGCGTACTCGACGCTCTGAAAGAGGGCTTTGAAGTCTGCGTGGTTTCCGACGGGTGCCGCGCCGTAAACGTTCATCCCGACGACGGTGCCAAGGCGCTTGAAGAGATGAAAAATGCCGGCGCCGAGGTTTGCGAGCTCTCTGACGTTCGGTTTGAATGACCGTCCCCAATTCATGAATTGATGTATGGCCTCCGACAGTGACTGCCGCGCACCCCCTAACGAAGGGGGCGCGCGGCATTTTTTTTATCGGCGGAGTCGGTGCGTTTTTCGGACGCAGCCTTTCTTCTCTCCCTTGCCGGCCAGTTCCATGCGAAGGCCGATGCGCTGACGCTTTACGTCCACGTCGGCAACGATGACTTTCACCGCCATTCCGGGACGAAGAACTTCCGATATGTCGCTGACATAGCGCCCAAGCCGGCTGATGTGCACCAGTCCGTCCTGGTGAACGCCGATGTTGACAAAGGCGCCGAAGGCCGTCACGTTGGACACGATGCCCGGAAGTTCCATGCCCACCTTCAGATCGGCGATTTCGTGAACGTCGGGGTCGAAGGAAAAAACTTCAAAACCGCTGCGGGGATCGCGCCCGGGCTTTTCAAGTTCAGAAAGGATGTCCTCCAGCGTGGGCAGTCCCACGGTGTCGGTGACATAGCTCTTGAGGTCGATTCGGTCGCGAAGCTCTTTCGACGAGATCAGGTCGGCGACGCCGCAGTTCAAGTCCCGGGCGAAGGCATCGACCACATCGTAATTTTCGGGGTGAACGGCGCTGCCGTCCAGCGGGTTGGTGGCATCGTGAATTCGCAGGAAGCCCGCCGCCTGCTGGTAGGCCTTCGGGCCAAGGCGGGGGACGTGCAGAACGTCCTTGCGGTTTTTAAAGGGGCCTTCGGTTTCGCGGTATTTGACGATGTTGTCGGCCAAAGAGGGCGTCAGTCCCGAAACATAGGAGAGAAGCTTTGAACTCGCCGTGTTCAAATCGACGCCCACGGCGTTGACGCAGGAAGCCACCGTGTCGTCTAAAGCGTTTTTCAGCTGTTTCTGATCGACGTCATGCTGATACTGACCGACGCCGATGGCTTTGGGGTCGATCTTAACCAGCTCCGCCAGCGGATCCATAAGCCGGCGGCCGATGGAGACGGCCCCGCGGACGGTGACGTCCTGATCGGGAAATTCCTTTCGGGCCAGCTCCGAAGCGGAATAGACCGAGGCGCCGCTTTCGCTGACGACGACAATGGGAATTTGGAGTTTCAGCCCGCGAAGAAAGTCTTCGGTTTCGCGGCTTGCCGTGCCGTTGCCCACGGCCACGGCATCGGGACGATAGCGCGAGATCAGATCGGCGATGACCCTTTTGCTCTTTTCCAATTCGGCTTGTGAACGCTGCAAAAAGATGACGTCATGGTACAGCAAGTCGCCCTTGGAATCCAGGCAGACCACTTTGCAGCCCGTTCTGATGCCCGGGTCGATGGCCAAAACGGGGCGCGCGCCGAAGGGCGACGCCATCAGAAGCTCTCTCAGGTTGCGTGCGAAAATGGCGATGGACTCCCCATCGGCGCGCTGCTTCATGGCGGCACGGGCTTCCGTTTCCATGGAGGGCGCCAACAGCCTTCGGTACCCGTCGATAATGGCCTTTTCCACTTCCTGAGAGTCGGCTCCCGTTCCCGTGATGAAGCGCGGCATGATTTTATTCAGCGCCAACTGTTCATCGGGGCGGACGGAGAGCGAAAGATAGCCCGCCTTCTCTCCGCGAAGAGCGGCCAGAAATCGGTGGGAGGGCACCCGGGGCAGACGCTCCTGCCAATCGAAGTAATCGGCGTAAGTCGCCGCTTCGGCCTCGTCTTTTTTCTTTTCGTTGGCTTTGGTGGCGCAAATTCCGAACATGACGAAGACGACTCGCATATCCTGGCGCACCGCGGCGTTCTCGCTGATGCTTTCGGCGATGATGTCACGGGCTCCGGCCAGAGCGGCTTCGACGTCGGCGATGCCTTTGTCGGCATTGACGTAAGGACGGGCCGTCTCCTGGGGGTCTTTGCCTTCCTGGAGAAGCAGCGCGTCGGCCAGAGGCTGCAATCCCGCTTCCTTGGCCACAAGCGCGCGGGTGCGACGCTTGGGGCGATAGGGAAGGTAGACGTCTTCGAGAGCCGTCAGCGTCGCAGCGCTCTCAACGGCGTTTTTCAGCTCTTCGGTCAAAACCCCGCGTTGGTCCAGCGACGAAAGGATGGAATTTCTTCGAGTCTCCAGTTCCTCGAGGCGTTTGAGGCCGTCGCGGATGGCGGTGACGGCCACTTCGTCAAGAGAGCCGGTTTTTTCCTTGCGGTATCGGGCGATAAAGGGCACCGTGCAGCCCTCATTAAGCAGAGAGACCACGGCAGTCACGCCGCTGAGCGGCAGCTTGAGTTCTTCGGCGATACGCTCTGTAGAATCAGCCATAAACCAAAAGGCTCCTTTCACGTGTGCATCAGAATTAAAGAGAGAACCGCTTCACTATATTACCCAATGGAGCGCCCGATGTCCAACGAAAGAGCGTCTGAAAACAAAAAAAAGAACTCCGCAACGCGCGGAGTTCCGTGAAAAATCTTAAACCGAAGCCGCCCGGAGATGGTTGTTTTTATGCAGGCAAAGAAACAGCAGCGTAAAGACCGTGACGATGCCGGCAAGAGAAACGACGGGCAAGTCGATGCCGGAGATCACCGGAAGGGAGAACAGCGAGGCCATCGCTCCGGCCATGAACACCAAGCGCTTTGACATGGCGATTCTGCCGCCGCAGTATCCTGTGAAGCAAAATCCAACGCCCAGCACCAACGCGATTCCGCAGAGAACGGAATAGCAGTTTCTCGCCCAGCCCATCTGGAAGATCAGCCCCGTGTCGTAGATGAAGGCGAAGGGGATGACGAAGGCGATGAAGCCCAGTCTGCAGGCGGTCCAGCCGATCTTGTTTGGCGAATCCTGGGCGATGGACGCCGCGGCATAGGCGGCGAGTGCCATGGGAGGCGTGATGTTGGAAATGATGGCGTAATAGAAAACGAAGAGGTGAGCGGCGATGCCGACGAAGTGAAGCTGTCCCAGCGCCGGAACGCTCAGCGACGCCGCGAGAATGTACGCGCTGGTGGTGGGAAGTCCCATGCCGAGAATGAGACAGACCACGGCGATGAGAAGGAGCGTTACGGAGGGAATTCCGTGGGACACCGACAGCACCACGCTGACGATTTTAGGGCCGATGCCCGAAAGAGCCACCGCACCGAGGACAAAGCCCGCCGAAGCGCAGGCCGTGCAGACCATGGGGATGCCCTTCGCGCCGTTGTGAATGGCCTTCATGATACCCACGGGTCCCATGCGGCGCTTGGGGTTGGGCAGCGAGACGATCCATGCCAGAACGATGCCGGCGATGGCGGCGTACATGGCCGTGTAGCCGGCAAGAAGCATATAGACCAGCAGGAGGATGGGCGTCATCATATAAAGGCGCATGACGACGCTTTTCTTTGACGGAAGTTCCTCGGGATCCAACCCCTTGAGGCCGTCCCTTTTGGCCGTCAGATGGACCATCAGAAGTACGGCGCCGTAATAGAGCAGCGCCGGCATCACGGCGGCAATGATGATTTTGCTGAACTGCACGTTCAGGAAGGACGCCATGATGAAGGCACCGGCCCCCATGACCGGCGGCATGATCTGCCCTCCGGAGCTGGCCACGGCCTCGACGGCACCGGCAAAGTGAGGCTTGTAGCCGATGCGCTTCATCAGAGGAATGGTGAAAGTTCCCGTGCCGTAAACGTTGGCCACGGCGGAACCGGAAATGGAACCGAAGAGGCAGGAACTGAGAACGGCGATTTTAGCGGGGCCGCCCGCCTGAGTTCCCGTAAAAGCCTGGGCGAATTCCATAAAATATTCGCCCACGCCGCTGTCCTCGAGAAAGCCTCCGAAGATGAGGAAAATAATGACCAATGTCGCCGAGACCCCCAGCGACGACGAATAGATGCCTTCGTCGGTGAGGAACATTTCCTCCACCAGAAGCTTGTAGGCGGTGCTCAAACACTCTCCGAAGCTGGCGGAGATGGTGGTTCCCATTTGAGTGGCCACATCGCTCATGGTGTAATAGAGGCAGTAGCCCATAAAGACCAGAGACACCACAATGATGGGGAGTCCCACCACGCGGCGCGTGGCATCCAGCAGCGCCACAATCAGAACGGTTCCGAGGATCAACTGCGCCGTCGTGACGGGATCCACCTGAACCATGCGCATGACGATGTCGTTGTAATTCAGAATAATATAAATGCCGGGAAGAGCCGAGAGAAGCGCAAAAACCCAATCGTACCACGGCACTGAAGTTTGCGCTTGAGGCCGTCCGTCCACCTTGCTGTCAAACATGGGGTAGAGAACGAACACCATGGGAAGAACCCACGTCAAATGGATCGCCCTCTGCAGGTAGGCTTCAAATGCGCCGAATACGGCAGTGTAGAGGTGAAATACGCCCAAAAGGAGAATATAAAGCCAGAGTCCTTTGGCGACGACTCCGTCAAGATTTCTTTTTGTCATATTGTGACATCAATCCTCTCTGTGAAGATTAGAGGGAGCTCGAAAAGGAAGAACTTCCTCGAGAAGGCCGAAGCGAGATGTCAAAGATAAAAAAGGCAGGCGTTACGCCTGCCTTTTTTTATCTGAGAGCGCAAAAACAGATATGTCCCGAAGAAGCGTTACTTTTTGAGAAGGTCGCCGGCGGCGTTCTTTGCAGCGTCGGCAGCAGCGTCTTTCGCGGCGTCCACGACAGAATTGACTTTTTCTTTGGCCGCTTTGGCCTTGCTGGCCTCCGCCCAGTAGCTCACGGCGCCGGGATGGCTGGCGATGGAGCCGGCGGAAATGGCGGTGTCGGGATTGAACTCGGCGATATCCTTGACGCCCTTGGACAGCACGTCAATGTTTTTGTACATGGAATCGCAAAGCTTGGTGACAACGGCGTCGTCAAGATCCCCGCGAACGACGATGCAGGTGTAATCTCCCACGACTTTCACGGGCTGCGAACCCTCGGGCAGGCACTTGTAAATGCCGGGTTCAACGTTGAAGGTCGCCGTGTTCATGCCCGCGGACACCTTGTCGAGGGTCTCCTGCTTCATGTCAAGAAGAACCACGTCGGTGGTGCTCTCAATCTGCATCACAATGGCGGCAACCTTGCCGACGCAGAAGGCGAAAAGGTCGAGGTGGTTGTCGGCGATGAGGTCGGCGCCGCCCG
>CABTYW010000086.1 GCA_902489135.1 uncultured Synergistaceae bacterium | reverse complement strand
ACTGGGGACACAGGGATTTTCAGTCCCTTGCTCTACCAACTGAGCTATCTCGCCAAAGGATGGCGGGGCTGAAGAGACTCGAACTCTCGACCTTCGGCGTGACAGGCCGACGCTCTAACCAACTGAGCTACAACCCCATGTTCTGGTGGGCGATACAGGGATCGAACCTGTGACCACCTGCTTGTAAGGCAGGCGCTCTTCCGCTGAGCTAACCGCCCCGCATCGCTAGCACGAGAGACATTCTACCATTCCGCACTTTATGTGTCAAGCGAGGAAATTGCCTCGTGCGGTTGATCTTTTTCGTCGCAGGGTGAAAGCGCCTGTTTTAAAAATCGGCCGGCATTCTCTCCGAGAAAGGCGTTTTTTTCCTCTTCCGTCAGACCGCAGGCGGCAAGACGGGTGTCGAAACGTTTTTTGTCGAGAATGGGCCAGTCGGTGCCGTAAAGCATTTTATCAAGCGTTCCGGCGGCCTTTGCGGCTCCCAAAACCGACGGGCCGTAGAGGAATGGCCACGCTGCGGTGTCGTAGCGGGCGTTTTTCAGGTAGAGCTTCATCTCCGGCATGGTCTCATACAGCCAGAGGCCTCCGCCGAAATGGGCAAAAATGACGTTCACTCCGGGGTGGTTGATGCAAAATCCCGCAGCTTCTTTGGGGCCTACGTTGCCCTTGCCGGCATAATCGTGCCCGACGGGTTCTGCGGTGTGGACGTTGAGGATCAGGCCTCTCTCTTCGAGGACGGCGGCCAGGCGCCAGGTTTGACGCAGGTCGTCCAGAGCAAAATTCTGTCCTTGAGGAAAAAGCTCCCCCACGCCGATGAGTCCGGCGTCGGCACAGCGCTCAACTTCCGCGGTCATGCCGGGCGCCATGGGAGATACGGACGCAAAGCCTTTCAACCGACGGGGATAGCGCCTGACGGCATCAATGACGTAGTCGTTGCAGAGGCGGCAAAGCCCGGGATCGCGAAATGCGAAACCGAAAATCCAGGTTTCGTCAACACCGGTTTCGTCCATGCGCGCCACCAGCTCATCGGCGGTGCCCCACCGATGCACTTTATTGTGGGTCAGCAGGTTGAAATGAGGTTCTGTTTTTGAGATCAGTTCCTGGTCGCGCTGAAACTCTTGGGGGTACACATGGGCATGTACGTCTCGTATCATGGATATCGCCTCCGACTTCAGTTTATCATAGCAGATTCCCGAAAAAATGATACGCCGCCCCTGCAATTTCGCGGCGGCTTCGGGGTGGCCGCCGACGCCTGTGATGGTGGCTTTGGAAGCACAAAAAAAACGGACGTTCCGCATCGCTGCGGAAGGTCCGTTCATTTCAATTTTAAGCCTGAGCTTACTCCATGACGACGGTGGCGCCCACGGCCTCGAACTTCTTGATAAGCTCCTGCGCTTCTTCTTTGGCGACGCCTTCCTTGATGGGCTTGCCGGGATTCTCGACGAAGTCCTTGGCATCCTTGAGGCCGAGTCCGGTCACTTCGCGAACTGTCTTAATGACCTGGAGCTTCTGATCGCCGGCAGCCTTCAGAACGACGTTGAACTCGGTCTTCTCTTCGGCAGCGGGAGCAGCCGCGCCGGCCGCGGCGCCGCCGGCCATAACGGCCACGGGAGCGGCGGCGGAAACGCCGAATTTCTCTTCAAGGGCCTTCACCAGATCGGCAAGGTCAAGAACGGACATGCTTTCAATTGCGGAAATGATCTCATCTTTGGTCATTGTCATTTTCCTCCTGGGAAAAAATCTCTGACGGCTTATGCCGCCATTTTTTCATAATTTTGCGCACAAAGCGCGGTTACGCTGCGTCGTTTACGCAGCTTCTTTTTTCTTGTCGGCAATGGCGGAAAGGGCGGTAACGAGGCCGCGAGGCAGGCCAGACAGAACGGTGACGAGGCCGCGAAGCGGGCTGGCGATTGAACCGACGGCCTTGGCGATAAGTTCGTCGCGGGAAGGCATGCTGGCCAATGCTTTAATGTTATCCAGCGTCAGCTCGTTCTGGCCCATAAATCCGCCTTTGATGACGAAAGCGGCGTTGGCCTTGTCCTCGGCGAATTTCGTGATGGCTTTGGCAACTGCGGGGCTGTTGGCGGGAGCGACGATGTAAAGGTTGGGGCCTTTCATCATGTGGGGATTGTGTCCCAGACCGTCCTCGGAGAGAGCGATCAAGGCCAGACGGTTCCGGGCAACGCGAGCTTTTCCGCCGGCTTCGCGGATGGCTTTGCGAAGGTCGGAAACCTGTTCCACGGTCAGGCCGCGATACTCGGCGACGAAAAAGGCTTCGGCGCCGTTGAAAATCTCTTTCAGTTCGGCCACCTGATCTACTTTATACTGTGCGGGCAAAAGAGTTCACCTCCTTAAAAAAACTTCCCCGCCACGCAAGGGACGGGGAAGGCAATGTCGGCAAACACTCTGCGCGAGGTGCGCACAGCGGCGTTCATTTTCTTTTCCGAACCTCGGTGGGCGGTAAACCTTTGTACCCGAAGGTACCCACTGTCTTGAGTTCACATTTGTGGATTATACCGAAAGGTGAAGAAAAAATCAACCCCCTCGTTTTGCGAGGCGGTTGATTTTCCTGTCTCGAAGAATTTTCAGGCGACGACGGTGCAGACTCTTTCGGCATCGGCGACATCGATTTTGATGCCGATGCCCATGGTGGTGGAAAGGGTCACCGACTTCACGAAAGCTCCTTTGACGGCAGCGGGACGGGACTTGAGGACGGCCGCATAATAGGTTTTCACGTTCTCAAAAAGCTTTTCTTTGCCGAAACTGCCCTTGCCGACGGCATTATGAAGGATGCCGAACTTGTCGATGCGGTATTCCACACGACCGGCTTTGATTTCCTTCACGGTGGAGCCCACGTTCATGGTGACGGTGCCCGCTTTTGCACTGGGCATCAGTCCGCGGGGGCCCAGCACCTTGCCGAGAGGGCCGATGAACTTCATCATCTCGGGGGTCGCCACGACGGCGTCGAATTCAAGCCAGCCGCCCTTGATTTTGTCGACAAGATCCTTTCCTCCGACGAAATCGGCGCCGGCTTCCTGAGCTTCGGCGTTCTTCTCGGTAGAGGTCAGGACGACAACCCGCTTGGTCTTGCCGGTTCCGTGAGGCAGGCCCACGGTGCTGCGCACCTGTTGGTCAGCCTGGCGGGGATCGACGTTCAGACGAACGTGGATTTCAACGGTCTCGTCAAATTTTGCCTTCGCAGTCTCGCTCAGAATGGCGATGCCCTCTTCAAGAGGATAAGCCTTCTGAGGGTCGAACTTCTTCAGAAGCTCAGCACGTCTTTTTCCGATTTTTGCCATAATTATGTTCCTCCTTGTGGTCTTAACGGCTTTCGCCTTCCACGATTCGCTTTTTCAGCGTTTACTCGGTGACAGTGACGCCCATGGAACGTGCGGTGCCGGCCACCATCTCAGCGGCGGCTTCCACGTCATTGGCGTTCATGTCGGGCAGTTTGACCTTGGCGATCTCAAGGATCTGTTCGCGGGTCAACGTGGCGACTTTCGTCTTGTTGGGAACGCCCGATCCCTTCTCAATACCGGCAGCCTTGCGGATCAGCACGCTGGCGGGCGGTGTTTTCAGAATGAAGGAGAAGCTGCGGTCGGCGTAAACCGTCAGCACTGCGGGAATAATCATTCCCGGCTGCTTGGCGGTTTTCGCGTTGAACTGCTTCACGAACTCCATGATATTCACACCGTACTGGCCAAGCGCGGGTCCTACGGGCGGCGCAGGCGTGGCTTTACCGGCAGGAAGCTGAAGCTTAACCACGCCAATTACTTTCTTTGCCATACTTAAAGACTCCTCTCGCTTTACGCAGATTTAACGACCCAAGGGCAAAAAACGCTTCCGCGCTTCCCCACGGGTTTTTATATCAGAGCTTTTCGAGCTCTGCATAATCCACTTCTATCTCCGTGCCGCGGCCAAAGACTTGTCCTATAAACTTGACTTTGCCTTTGTTGGGCGAAATTTCGGTCACCGGACCTTCGGCTCCCGCAAAGGGACCGGAAATGACGCGCACGCGGTCGCCCACTTCGCAGTCAATTTCCACTTTCGGAGCCTCGGGAGCCTCTTTTTCGCCGATTCTGATGAGAATAGCGTCAACTTCCTCCTCGGTGATGGGCAGAGGGTGATTGCCCACTCCGACAAATCCCGTCACGCCCGGGGTATGCCGCACCACGTACCACGACTGGTCATCCATAATCATTTCCACGAGCACGTAACTGGGGAAAAGTTTATGGGTCACCTTCCGCGATTTTCCATCCTTGACAACGGTACGCTCTTCCGTGGGAACGAGAACCCGAAAAATTCTGTTGCCCATGTTCATTGAAGCGATTCGCTGATCCAGGTTGGCCTTGACCTTGTTTTCGTATCCGGAATAGGTCTGTACCGTGTACCACTGGCGTTTGCTTTCGGTCATAGTAAAAAAGGGACCCGAAAACTACTCGGCCCCCTGAACCTCCCTGCACTGGAATCGGATGCCCGGCAAAAGATTCTATCCAAGAATCCTTGAGAAAACTCCCGTAAGAATCAGGTCGACGATCCCGAGATACGTTGCCACAATAAGTGTCACGAAGATCACAACCAGTGTGGAATACCACACTTGCTGTTTGCCGGGCCAGGTGATTTTGCTCAATTCTGCTCTCGCATCGCGGAACATGACCTTGTATTTCTCCATGCTTCTGGCCCCCTGTCCTTTTATGCTTTGACATGATAAATGGCAGGCCCGGAAGGATTCGAACCTTCAACCCTCGGTTTTGGAGACCGACGCTCTACCGATTGGAGCTACGGACCTGCGACAACTGAGGATTATACACTACTTGCTTTCTTTGTGCAAGGTATGTTTTTTGCAGTGTTTGCAGTATTTTTTCAGCTGCAGTTTTCCTTCGACGTTCTTTTTGTTGACGAAAGTCACATAGTTGCGGTTCTTGCATTCAGTGCATGTAAGGCCGATCTCGTCAGTCATCACGTGCACCCCCTCTCACTTGTTCATCTGTAAAAAGGCGTTTCTCCCCCCTGGAGGGAGGAGAACGCGCCTGATTTTATTTCGTCGCCGGGTATAACCTTAGTCGAGGATCTGCGAGACGACGCCGGCGCCCACGGTGTGGCCGCCCTCGCGAATGGCGAAGCGAAGCTGTTCGTTCATGGCCACGGGCGCAATGAGCTCCACTTCAAAGGTGCTGTTGTCGCCGGGCATGACCATCTCTACGCCTTCGGGGAGTTTGATGGAGCCGGTCACGTCGGTGGTGCGAATGTAGAACTGGGGTTTGTAGCCGTTGAAGAAGGGGGTGTGGCGGCCGCCTTCTTCTTTCTTCAGTATGTAAACTTCGGCCTTGAATTTCTTGTGGGGTTTGATGGAGCCGGGTTTCGCAAGGACCTGACCGCGCTCTACGTCGTCTTTGTCGATGCCGCGAAGAAGCGCGCCGACGTTGTCGCCGGCTTCGGCGTCGTCAAGGATTTTGCGGAACATTTCAAGGCTGGTGATGACCACTTTCCGGGTGTCTTTGATTCCCACGATTTCGGCTTCGTCTCCGGGTTTGATGACGCCGCGCTCTACTCGGCCGGTTACGACGGTGCCGCGTCCGGTGATGGTGAAGACGTCTTCGATGGGCATCAGGAAGGGTTTGTCCATTTCGCGAACGGGCTCGGGGAAGTAGCTGTCGCACGCGTCAAGCAGGTCCCAAATGGGTTTGCTCCACTTGTCGTCTCGCTTGCCGTTGCCTTCTTCCAATGCTTTCAGGGCGCTGCCGCGGATGACGGGGATATCGTCGCCGGGGTAGTTGTATTTGCTCAGCAGTTCGCGAACTTCCATTTCCACAAGGTCAAGGAGTTCGGGGTCGTCCACGAGGTCGATTTTGTTCATGAACACGATGAGGGCGGGAACGTTGACCTGGCGCGCAAGGAGTACGTGCTCACGGGTCTGGGGCATGGGGCCGTCGGTGGCGGCCACGACGAGTATGGCTCCGTCCATCTGCGCCGCGCCGGTGATCATGTTCTTGATGTAGTCGGCGTGCCCGGGGCAGTCGATGTGGGCGTAGTGGCGTTTGTCGGTGGTGTACTCGATGTGGGAAATGTTGATGGTGATGCCGCGCTCTTTCTCTTCGGGCGCGTTGTCGATCTGATCGAATTTCTCTTCCTGGGCATAGCCGGCCTGAGAAAGTATGTGGCTGATGGCCGCTGTCAGGGTCGTCTTGCCGTGGTCGATGTGTCCGATTGTCCCAATATTAAGGTGGGGTTTGGAACGCTCAAATTTCTCTTTTGCCATT
>CABTYW010000085.1 GCA_902489135.1 uncultured Synergistaceae bacterium | reverse complement strand
GGCGTTCTCTCTTCGGCGGCTGAACGGCTTTTTCCGTTTGAGGCGGAGGTCAGCTTGCATTGGCGGCGGAATTTCGCCGCGATGCGCCGAGGGCGCAAAATTCTTTCCGTACCCCCGGGCTCAGTCGGTTTCGGAGGGCGCCCCGTCGGCGTCGCGGGCGAAGCGTTCCTCTTGACTTAAATCCTGCGGCGTGCTTTAGTGGAAATGTATCTCTCAAGCCTTGCGGGATTTTTTGTGCGCGGCGGCGAAGGAAAAAGCTTCGGCGGCTGCGCGGGAGGTGAGAAGGTGATTCAGAGACAGTACAGTGCGTTGGAAAAGCGCGCGCTCAATCAAATTTGCAACGCGGCGGGGCGCTATGACTTCGATCCGCCGTTTTTGGCGTCGGCTCCTTCGGGTGAGCCCGATCTGTATCTCAACACGGTGATCGGACTGGCGGTGCGATGGCTTGATCTGCCGCGCCTTGAGAAATTTTTCCGATTTTACGAGGGCAGTCTGCGCTGCGAGGAATTTGACGTCATCGTTTGGCTGGCTCTGGAGAACTGCCTCTTTGAAAAGGAAGCGCCCCACCGGCCTGTGCTGCCGGCGCTTCGACGGGCTCATGCCGAAGCGTTTATGAAGGGGCTGGCCGCCCTTTCCCGTCAGGAGAACATGGCGCTCAGTCTGCGCGTTTACGAGCAGCGCCGCTTCCGTTGGAGCGAAGTGCTGGGCCGTCCCTGTCCGCTGCTGGGGCGGCGGGGGCGCGCGCTTGCCGAAGAGCTGCGGTTTCCCGGGACGCTTGAAACCGACGAGGTGATGGCGCGGCTGCGGCGCATTCTGGAAGAAGGCTTCGGCGTGCGCGGCGCGACGCGGCGCACGCCGGGATTTGCGGTGAGTCGCGGCGTGGGGGCTCTGCTGCGAAAGATCATGCACTCCGAAACGCGGCAGACCGACTCGCTGCTGCTGCGCCGCGGAGTTTCCGCGGAGACGGAAGGCGGACGGGCGCGGATGCTCGCCCGGGGTCAGGTGACTCTGCGGCGAAGTCCTCTGGACGAAGCTTATGTCCGGGCGTGCTTCGGTCGTCCGCTGTGTACCGACGGGGAGCTGAAAATTCTTGACGAGCAGCTCTGCCGCGGTTCTCATCAAAACTGCCGCTTCTACCTTGCGGGGAGCGCGGGCGGCGATGCCGAGGCGCTGGCGCGTCTTGATGGATGCGGCCGCCGGGAAGCGGAGCGCTTTCAAAGGGACTCGGCGGAGCAGGCGGCGCGCAATAAAGCCTATTTCGACGGGCACGCCCTGCAGATCGCCTCGGCGGTGCGGTCGCTGACGGCATTGCTGGATACGGTGCTGGCCACGTACCGTGAGCCGCTGCCCGAGCGCTCTTCGCGGGGGCGTCTGGACGGGCGGCGGTGCTGGAGGATCGCTCTGTTTCAGGATCGGCGGGTTTTTATTCGTCGGGGCGACGAGGCGGAGCGCCGAATCTGCGTCCACATTCTGCTTGACGCGTCGGCGTCGCGTCTCAACTATCAGGAAGTCATCGCGGCACAGACCTGCGTCATCGTCAAAAGTCTGGAGAACCTCGGGGTTCCGGTCAGCGTGTATGCTTTTCGTTCGCTTCGCGGCTATACGGTGCTCCAGCAACTCAAGGGGCGCGGCGCCAGAGGCCCCGCGGGGCTGTTCCGTTATTGCGCTGCGGGCTGGAACCGCGACGGTCTGGCGCTGTCGGCCATGAAACGTCTGATTTACGAAAATCCCGCCGAGGCTCAGCGCGGCGACCAGGTTCTTTTTGTGCTGACCGATGCCAATCCCGATGACAGCGTGGCTTTGCCGCCGCGCGAAGGCGATTTTTTCGGCCGCGGCTATCGGGGAGACGTCGCCGCTACCGACACGGCGGAGATGGTCAGGGCTTTGCGTCAGAGCGGAATTCATACGGCGGCGGTGTATCTGGGATCTTCGGCTCATGCCGACACCGTGCGCTTCATTTACGGGACGGAATTCGCTTCCGTCAGGAACATCGAAGCTCTGGCGTCCCGGGTGGGAACGCTGCTGGCATCGACGCTGACGGAGCTCAAGGATTGACAAAGGAGGATGTGCCGTGCTGTGGGGACTTTTCGAGAAAAAAACGCCGGTCTATAAAAAAAGGGACCGGGAGACGTGGGAACTGGTCTGCCGCGTTCTGAAGGAGGAGGGCATCAGCCACGTCAGTGCCGGTCATTACTTCCGCGATCCGCTGTCGCCCAACGGCATCGGCGGAATGTTGGATCCGCGGGATTTCGGTGCCGGAGGCAAGGCGGATCGCGACGTGTACTACGTCAGAGTGCGCGAAAGGGACCGCGAGGCCGCACTGGACGCCATGCGGCGCCACGGCCTGCCCTGCGTTGTGGAGGATTGAACGGTGTTTTTCCTCTTCGCGAAGAAAGTCTGTATTTTCAAAAAGAAAGACCGCGGGGCGTGGCTGCGGGCGAAGGACCTTTTGAAGGACAGGGAATTCCAATTTCGCGCCGGATCTTACGACGACGACGTGTTGAAGCCCTGCGGCTGCGGCGCTCGAATTGACCCGAGGGATTTCGGCGCGCGGGGAAAAATCGACCGTTCAATTTACACGCTTTATGTTCGTGCCGAGGACGTCCGGCGGGCCAATGCGGCGCTACGCGACGCGGGGATCGACGGGGGAGAACTCTGAAGGCCGGCGTTTTGCGGCCGAAAGGATAACAGAGACCGACAGGGGCAAAAAGATCACGAAGGGGCCGTGCAGCTTTACGCTGTACGGCCCCTTTTTCGGCACGAAGGAAGCCGCCACGAGCATGCCGCAGCGGCTTCTGATGATGAAACCAATCCTTTTTTCTGTTTTTTAAAGCGGAAGGAATTTCTCAGCCTTAATACGAACGGGGTTCCCGTACGGTGAAGCCGGGAAACACTTCCGTGTGGGAGGCGGTTTTCCCCTGCGCCGACAGGGAACTTCGTCCCCTGAAGCGTCTTTTTGCAAGGTTCAGCGAGACGCCCCCACGTTTTGAGTTCAGAGTGGGCCCCTCTCTTCAAGCGGTTAAAAATCGGCGGTTTTCCCGACAGACTTCTGGATATTCATTGCCGCAGTTTCCGCCTTTTGTTTTTTTCATGCAAAACGTCTCCGCCGGGCCGCGGGGTGATCGGCACGACCCTGCGGGCGTTTTGTGGAGGGGGCCTCCCGTGCCCTGTTTCGGGTGAGGCGATGGAGGGCGGATCAAGTCCGATTTAAAGCTGAAGTGCGGCTGAAAGTGCGGCGCCTAAAATTCATGCCGCCGATGACGGGGTGTCAAATTTTTTCCCGCCGAGGCTAATTTTTCCGGTAGCGTTCCATGACGGTCAAAAGGCGCTTCAGGGCGTTTACGGCGTTGTCGTGGTCTTGCGAGAAGTTGATCCTGAACTGGTGGACAAATCCCGGGCCGAATTCCGTTCCCGGCGTGACGATGACGCCTGCCAGGCGGCGGACGGCGGCGATAAAGTCGTGAAGGGGCACCTCAAGTTCCGGCAATGTGACGAAGAGGTAGCTACCGCCGTCGGACGCACGGGCGGAAACGCCGTCGGCGCCCGACAGCACGGCCATCAGGTCGTCGCGGATGCGCCGGTGCGCGGCGATGCGGGCCGACAGCCAGCCTTCGGGCTCGCTGAACCAGCGGAAAAACACGGCCTGATTGTAGCCGGGGCAGCGAAGCGACATGATGGCCTGAAGTTTTTCCATGCGGTCGATAATCTCCGATGCGCCGAAGGCGGCGCCCAGACGGAAGCCGCTGAGGGATTCGGTCTTGGACGGGCCGTTGATGGTGATCACATTGCGGGGGCGTTTGCCGACGCGGCCAGGTGCGTGTAGGTCACGCCGGGATAGATTTGGCGGCTGTAGAGTTCGTCGACGATGAGCGTCGCGCCGTACTGCGCGGCCAGCGCGGCGATGCGGCGGATTTCTTCGGTCGAATAAACGCAGCCCGTGGGGTTGTTGGGGTTGGAGAACAGAAAGAGCCGCGCTCCCGACTGAAAGGCCCGCTCAAGCTCTTCGAGGTCGATGCCCGACTTTCCCGTGACGCCCTCAAAGTGCATGGGCACGGGGCACATTTGACCGCCGAAGAACTGGACCATCTTGCGGTTGGCGAAGTAGTCGGGCTCCACAAAGGCTACTTTGTCGCCGGGCATCACGTTGGCGCCCACGGCGAGGAACAGGGCGCCCTGTGTGCCGGGAGTCAAAATCAGCTCCGACGCGGCGTCGATGTTGACACCGGTGAAGGCCGAAAGTTTTTCGGCTACGTGTTCCAGCACTGAACGGCGGCCGCGGTAGGGCGTGTAGGCTTGGGCGCCGCCCTCGAAAAAGCCGCGGGCGAAGGTCTCGAAGCTGCCGGGCGTGGGGGCGTGGGCGTCCACATCGCCGTGGGAGAAGTCCACAAAGGCGCCCGGAAGCTCCGGTCCGCGAAGGTCAAGCCGGCGGGATTTCTGGAGGCTTTCCTGTCCGGGAGCGTTGTCGATGCCCAGGAGGGCAAACTTTTCGGTGATGTTCATGGTGATGCCGCCTTTCGTGAAAAAATTTATTTTTTGCTTTGCAGAAGTTCAGTGCGGGGGCTGCGGGAAGGCGCGCGAAGCCCTTTCGTCATGCGGCGGGGGATGCTTCATTCAATGGAGCGACAGGATTCGGCTTCCTTTTATATTATACATAGTTGACGGCGGAACGAAAAGGTCGCGAGCAGGGCTTCGATGCTGTGCGGCTGCGGCGGAAGATGCGTTCCCGCCACGTCTTTTTCTCCGAAGAAAGAGGGCCGTCGCGGTTTCGGGCGTGAGATGCCGACGCCAAAAGGGCGCATCCTTTGACGATTTGGGCAAAACTCAAAGGCGTACTCCGGCCCTTGGGACGCATGTCAGCAATCCGGCACATTCGCTGAGTCACGGGGATGTCTTCGGCGAAAAAAAGCGGCCGTTCCCGCCGTGTTTTTTCTGTCTCCGCTGCGGCACCGGACTTCAGGGATTTGTCAAAGCGTGGGCGGTGAAAGCGGGGCCGGACCGCGGGGCGCAAAGCGTGGGGGTGATTGCGGAAATGGCGGGGCGAAGGCCGGCGGGGAGCGCCTCGTCGGCATCTTCGGGGCTTGTTTTTTCGAGCGGCGACAGGGGACGTTTTCTGACAAAGTTTTTCATTTTTTGCGGGAGACCATGATTTTTCCCTGTGACGGGTGTAAACTGGAAAAAATGAATGGAAGGGTGCGTTGCCATGACGAAAAACGACGACGGCGATCGGGCGTTCTGCAAGACTTTTTATGACGGCTCTCATGTGACTGTGCTGTGGAACAGAAAACGGGGAATTCACTGCAGCGTTCCCGATGATCTGTGGAGCCTTCCCCACGATGAGGCGTCGGAATTTCTGCGCCGTCTGGCGGAAGGACGTCTCACGCCCAAGGATCGCCAAATCCTCGAGGACGTGGCCGACGTCATTGGCGCGGCCGTCGGTGGCGAAAAATAGCGGACGCAAAAAGGAGGGGCCTTCATGCTTGGAGCCATAGCGGGGGACGTCATCGGATCGCCCTACGAGAGACGAAGCGTCAAAAGCGAGGATTTTCCGCTGTTTTCGGCGCAGTCGCGCTTTACCGACGATACGGTAATGACGTTGGCCGTCGCCAAGGCGCTGAAGGAAGCGGCGGAACAGGGGGAAGAACCGGGGGCGATGGCGGTGAAGAACATGCAGTCACTGGGACGGCAATACCCGAACTGCGGCTACGGCGGTCGATTTAAGGCGTGGCTTTTCTCGGACCGCCCCCGGCCCTACGGAAGCTTCGGCAACGGTGCGGCCATGCGCGTCAGTGCCTGCGGCTGGGCGGCGAAAAGCCTTGAAGAGGCGCGCCGCCTCTCACGCGCCGTCACCGAGGTGACCCACAATCACCCGGAAGCGCTGAAAGCCGCCGAGGCTGTGGCGTGCTGTATTTTTCTCGCCCGACAGGGAGAAAGCCGCGGCGAAATTCGAAAGTTCGTGACCGAGGGCTTTTATCCTCTGGACTTCTCGCTGGACGATATCCGCAGGGACTACCGCTTCGATTCGTCCTGCGGGGGCAGCGTGCCTCAGGCCATCGAGGCCTTTCTCGAAGGCGATACCTTTGAGGAAGCGGTGCGGGGTGCCGTGTCGCTGGGCGGCGACAGCGACACCCAGGCCGCCATCGCGGGCAGCATTGCCGAAGCTTGCGGAGGCGTGCCCGAAGATATCGGCCGCGAGGCCCTGGCACGTCTTGACGCGCCTCTGAGAATGCTGTACGACGAGACGGCCCGTTGGCTTCGGCAATTTTGACGAGAGACGCTCCGCCCACAAAAAAATGCGCTCACGCACTTCCGAAGGGCGGCGGCCGTTTTGCGGCCGCCGCCCTTCGCCGCAAAGCCTTCAACCCCCTACCGCCTGCGCGCACCGTGCCCGCCCAAGCGTGCATGGTTTTTCACCGTAGTTCTCTCCTCCCGTGCAGCCCGCAAAGCGG
>CABTYW010000084.1 GCA_902489135.1 uncultured Synergistaceae bacterium | reverse complement strand
GGCCGGCCTTTTTTTCGCAAGTACGGCAGATACGTGGGAGTGACTCCCGAAGTGCTGGACAAGGCCGACCGCTTTTTTGAGCGGCACGGTCACATCAGCACCTTCGTGGGGCGCCTTGTTCCGGTCATCAGACAGTACATCTCGCTGCCGGCCGGCATCGCCCGCATGAATTTGGCGCAGTTCTGCCTGTACACGACGCTGGGAGCGGGCATTTGGTCGTCGGTCCTTACGCTGCTGGGATATTTCCTCGGCGCCAATCAGGCGATCATTCATCGCGACCTGTCCCGGGCCAGCGGCGTCCTCGTGGCGTTGAGCTCGGCAGTGGTTGCGCTGTACGTTTGGCATCTGAGGAGAAAGAAGTTTCGCGATCAAAATACCGCGCAGGCGCAAAGCTCCGACGTCGAGTAAAACAAAGGCCGACAGACTGAAATCTGCCGGCCTTTATTGTGCTTTCTAAACTAAAAGGGTTCAACCCCAAACGTCGGTCTTAGACGCGGACAACGTTCGCGGCCTGAGGGCCCTTTTCACCGTCGACAACGTCGAACTCAACCTCTTCGTTCTCTTCAAGGGATTTATAGCCGTCCATCTTGATCGCGCTGAAATGGACGAAAACGTCCTTGCCCTCTTCGGTTGTGATGAAACCGTAGCCCTTAGTGCTGTTGAACCATTTGACTTTGCCTTTCACAGTGCTTGCCTCCAAAAACTTCTTATAAATTGTCCGTGCAACACGGCTGTACCGAAAATTTCTTCAGTACGGGGAGACTATACACCGATTTTTCCCAAATGTCAAATCTTAATTTTTAACGAAACCTGTTTTTTCTCAAGCGTCCGCAGCGGGAAAAGTGGCGGCGGCGACGCCAAGACCGCCGCCCTTCCCGAACCCTATCCCTCGCAAAGGCCGTAGTGCCGCAGTCTCAGGCCGACTTCGCCGCGGCCAAGCAGCTCAATGACCTCGAAAATGCCGGGACTGACTTTGTACCCCGTGAGCATGAAGCGCAGCGGCATGGCGACGTCCTTGAGCTTCGCTCCGTGGGCCTCGCACCAGGCGCGGGAGAAGCTGAGCATCTCATCGGGCGTTTTCAGGTTCACTGCAGCCATAAAGTCGGCGCTGTAGGCCTTCAGCAAAGAGCGAGCGTCTTCGCTGAGGTCGCTTCCGTCGTAGCGGGCGGCCACGGGAGCAAAAGACACAAGGTAATCGGAGAACTCCGCCAGTTCTTTGATGGTCTTGCCGCGTCCCGCCATGAGTTCAAAACCTTTGGCGAGATATTCCATATTCAAATGGCTGCAGTCGATGCCGGCAGCTTCCCAGAAAGGGCGGATCAGCTGGAATTTCTCTTTGACGGGCATGCGGGTAATGTGTTCCTGATTGATAAAATTGAGTTTATCGAAATCGAACACCGACGCTTTGCGGTTGATGTTGTGCAGTTCAAACTCCCCGATGGCCAGATCGCGTCCGAAAATTTCCACGTCACCCTTGGGCGCCCAGCCCAGCAGCGCCAGGAAATTGAAAATCGAGCTCGGCAGGTAGCCCATGTCGCGATAATCGTAGACGCTGGTGGCGCCGTGGCGCTTGGAAAGTTTTTTCTTATCTTTGCCGAGGATCATGGGCAGGTGGGCAAATTTCGGCATGTCCCAGCCCAGCGCCTTATAGAGCAACACCTGCTTGGGCGTATTGGAAATATGGTCCTCGCCGCGAATGACGTGGCTCATTTTCATGAGATGATCGTCCACCACCACGGCATAATTATAGGTGGGGAAGCCGTCGCTCTTGATGAGAACGATGTCCTTCATCACGCCAGTGCGCCCGTCGATGAGCGCGTCGCTCTTATAGTCCACGTGGCCGTAAACTTCGTCGTCAAAGCCGATATCCAATCCCAGCGGAACTTTGTAGATCACGGCTTCGCCGTCTTTGTAGGCCTTGCCTTCATCGAGGAGCTGCGTCGCGTATTTATTGTACAGGTCCAGACGCTCCGTCTGGCGGTAGGGGCCGTAATCGCCGCCCACGTCCGGGCCTTCGTCCCAATCGAGGTCAAGCCATTTCATGCCCGACATGATAGTCTCTTCGTATTCTTTAGTGGAACGCACGCGATCGGTATCCTCAATGCGCAGAATGAACTTTCCGCCGTTGTGCCGCGCCCACAGCCAGTTGAAAAGTGCGGTATGCGCGCCGCCGATGTGCAAGGCGCCCGTAGGACTGGGAGCAAAACGAACTCTTACTTCATCGTTCATTTATATAAGTTCCTCCTCACATAATTTTTCTCTGACGTGTAAAATAGACATACAGCATTATACCTGTCCTGGAGGTTTATGGAAATATGCCATCAAAAAACATTCTGCTCATTGACGGACACGGCATCGCCTTTCGCGCCTTTTACGCCATTCCCCATCTCAACGCCGCCGACGGCACGCCGACCAACGCGCTGGTGGGTTTTTTCAACATGTTGGGCAAGGCTCTGCAGGAGTTTCAGCCCGATGAAATTTACACGGCCTTCGACATGAAGGGTCCAACGTTCCGCCATCTGCTCTACCCCGACTACAAGGGCACACGCTCTCCGACGCCTGAAGAGTTTAAACAGCAGATTCCGCTGCTGCAGCAGATGCTTCCTCTGCTGGGAATTCGCATTATGGCGCGTCAAACCGTGGAAGCCGACGATCTCATCGGCTCGGCGGCCGTGCAGTTTTCGCGCGGCGGCGACGACGTGACCATTCTCACCTCCGACAAAGACATCATGCAGGTCCTTCGTCCGAGGGTCAAAATTATCCGTCCCGGCAAGGGACTGTCGTCTTTCGACGTTTATACGCCCGAGAGCTTTGCCGAGCGGTACGGTTTTCAGCCCGAAAAGATGGTGGATTATCTCTCGCTCATGGGCGACACGGCGGACAACATTCACGGCGTGGCCGGCGTGGGCGACAAAACGGCGTCGCGGCTCATCGGTCAGTACGGTTCCATTGAGGAAATTTTGGCTCATGCCCAAGACCTCTCGCCGTCTTTGCGAAAAAACCTGACCGCCCAGGGCACCCGGGCCATTGAAAATCGCCGTCTCACCCGTCTGAAGTGCGACGAGGATCTCAGTGAATTCATCGATGCCGAAAGTTCCGCCGATTTTGAAGCTTTCAGAAAATTCTGCTTCCGCCTCGGCCTGAAAAAAGCGGCGGAGACCTTTCATACCCCCGCGCCTTTGCCCGATGGAGCCGCATCCGCGCCCGACGACGAAAAATCCCCGCCGCCGGCCGAGCTCCAAGGTCCCGTCCCTCTTGAGACGCTTCTGGAAGCTCCGCGCCTGTCGCTGGACCTCGACGAACACAGCTGCGACAAAGTTTATGCCGTTACCCCCGAAGTTTTGAAAGCCCGCGCCGTTATTCTCGCCGCGCCCGACGGCAGCTGGTGGAAGGGCACTTTGGACGACCTTCGCCCTTACAAAGAACCGCTGATGGAGCACCGACTCATCTGTCTCGATGCCAAAGCACTGTGCTCTCTGATGGAGCATCCCGCCGTGGGGGGCATCACCGACATAAAAACGGCATGGTATCTTCTCCACCCCGACCTGGAAAAATACGACGCCGCCAAGGAACTGGGACTGGAGTTCTCGCCTTCGCGCGCCGCGCGTCTTTTCACCCTGAGCGAAGAGCTGCAGCGGCAGATTGCCCGTCAAAAACTCACATCGGTGATGAACGACATTGACCTGCCCCTCATTCCCATCCTCGTGAATATGGAACGGCGGGGCATTCGCGTGGACCGCGAAAAAATGACGGCGCTGTCCGTTGAGCTGAACCGGCGCCTTGAAGAGATCTCTCAAAAAATCCGCGACGCCGCAGGAAGCGACATTAACGTCAACTCTCCCAAGCAAATCGGCGAGCTTCTCTTTGAAAAACTGGGGCTACCGCCCATTAAAAAGACGAAGACGGGATACTCCACCAACGTGTCCGTATTGGAGCAGCTGCGGGAAATTTGCGGAACTCGATGTGATGTGCCGGCCCAGCTTTTGGAGTACCGCGAACTTCAGAAAATGGCTTCGGGCTTTGTCCAGCCCCTTCTTTCCGCCAGCGAGAAAGACGGCCTCATTCACAGCACCTTTGAAGCGCTCACCACCGGCACAGGCCGGCTGAGCAGCAGAGATCCCAACATGCAGAACCTGCCGGCCTACGGCGGATGGGGAACGCGCGTCCGCGAGTGCCTGCTCCCGGCCCGGGAAGGCAGCGTCTTCGTGGCGGCCGATTACTCCCAAATCGAACTGCGCGTCTTGGCCCATCTTTCAGGCGATCCGCAGCTCATTGCAATTTTCAACTCCGACCGCGACATTCACACCGAAACGGCCGCGCTGATTTTCGGCCTGCCGCCCGAATCGGTGACGAAAGAACTGCGCCGCAGCGCAAAAACAGTGAGCTTCGGTCTGATTTACGGCATGAGCGTCTTCGGTCTGGCTTCAAGGCTGGGCACCGACCGTGCTTCAGCGGCCCGCATTATGGACGCCTATTTCAACGCCATGCCCGGAGTACGTCAATACATAGAAACCAGCCGTGAAAAATCCCTTTCCGACGGCTACACGGCTACCCTTTTCGGGCGCCGCCGGCCCCTCGATGAGATCACCACGGGCTCCACGAAGGTCCATCAAAACCGAGTCGCCGTCAATTCCCCCATTCAGGGAACCGCTGCGGACATCACGAAAATTGCCATGAGAAAAGTCACTGAACATTTTGCCGGCACCGACGTCCACATGGTCCTTCAAGTTCACGACTCACTGGTCTGCGAATGTCCCGCGCAGGAGGCAGAAGAGCGGGCCGCCCAACTCGGCGAAGTTATGGAGCATGCCGTTGAGCTGTCAGTACCCATGAAAACTGAACGGTCGATAGGAAAAACACTCGCCACAATTTAACGTTTTATGGTAGAATTTTGAAGTTGTGAACCATAGCCTTTTTATCCGTGACTTCTGAAAGGGGTAAACGTCGTTGTTAATTTTAACTGCAATTCGAACCCAAATTAAATGGATCCTTGCGCTGTTCATCGTCATCTTCACTCTCTCCGTCGGATTTATGTACGGGACCGGGCGCCTCCGCTCCGGCGACGAGCAGCACACCGGCGACTACGTGGTCGCCGTGGTCAACGGCGAAGAGCTGCACATAAGCCAGCTGCAGCAGCGCGTGCGCGACTACGTCCAGCGCCATGGAATTCGCGACCTGTCGGACAAACAGATGCCCCTTATTTACAAGGCGGCCTTCGACGAGATGGTCTCCAACCGCGCAGTCATCGACGAAGTAGGACGACTGAAGATCACCGCCCCCGTCGAGGACGTGGAGAACCAGCTCAAAGCACTGGAAAAACAGTACGTCACCAAAGAAGCTTTCCTTCAGACCATCCAATCGCAGGGACAAACCCTTGACCAGGTAAAAGCCGGCATCGGCCGCGAATTGGCCATCAACAAAATGCTCAGCGACGTTTCCGGCGGCGTCGTGGTTTCCGATGATGAAATCAAGGCGCTGTACGACGCGCTCAAAGGCAACTTCACCCAGCCCGAAGGCATCCAGGTCAATTACGCCTCGCTGAAGAGCCGGCAGGCCGCCGAGAGGCTCATCGCCGACGCCAAAGAGCAGGGCGACTGGGACAAAGCCGTCGCGCTGGTGTCCGCCGACATCGTCCAGGCCACTTCGGGGGATCGGCATGAACGCCTTGCCAACGCCGAAATGGTGGGAAAACTTGAAGCCGTCAAAGACCTGAAAGACGGCGACGTCAGCGCTCCCATCGAACTGACCAGCCAAGATTTTTTTGTGGTGCAACGCCTCAAGGCCCTTTCCGAGGATGTGCGTCCCCTTTCGGAAGTTCAGGATTCGCTGAAGAACATGCTCCTTCAGAGCAAAAAAATGGAAGTTCAGCAGAAATACGTCAAAGAGCTTGCCGAAAAAATGAACGTGAAAATTCTGACGCCTGACATTTTCACCGTGAAAAGCCGCGACGTCACCGTTCCCGTTTCCGCCGACACGCCCGTTTCCGCCGACGTATCCGCAACTGTCGAAAAGTCGGCTGATCAGCAGCCCGCCGCCGACGCGCCCGCAGCCGTTGAAAAACCTGCCGACCGGCAGCCCTCAGCCGATGCGCCCACAGCCGTTGAAAAACCTGCCGATCAGCAGCCCGCTGCCGAGGTTGAAACACCCGTGTCCACCGACACTCCCGCTTCCGCCGATGCATCCGCAACTGTCGAAAAGTCGGCCGATCAGCAGCCCGCCGCCGAGGTTGAAACATCCGTGTCCGCCGACACCTCCTCCGCCCCAACAAGCGGTGACGGACAGGCCCTCAGCGCCGACGCCGCACACTAGCTTTACAAAAAAAGGGTTTCGGACCGTCAATGGTCCGAAGCCCTTTTTTATGCGACGCCAACGCCCCTGTCAAAGGAATCCGGCGTCACGGTACACCTTCAGTTGTGCCCGGCGGTAAGCTTTTAAAAAAAACTTTCGATCGCGCAATGACCGAAAGCCGCCGCTCTGCCTCGGCAGCCTGTCCTGAAAATATAACCGGGCTCTGCCGCCAACCGGTGAAAATGCCACTTCACCCGGCCGGCGAAAATATCACTTGGTCATGGAGATTGAACGGCCCAATTTCAAGATGAAAGCCCGTTGCGATGAGCGATTCATACCCGGCAAGTTAGGGACGGGCTTTGTCGAGGTGTGTCATGATCTTTCCGTCTCGTGATGATGCCCTCTGCGGGGGGGGGGGGGGGGGG
>CABTYW010000083.1 GCA_902489135.1 uncultured Synergistaceae bacterium | reverse complement strand
CGCGCTGCTGCTCGCCGCCGGAAAGCTGCGCCGGCAGATGACGGGCGCGCGAACCCAGCCCTACTTTTTCCAGAGCCTCCATGGCCTCTTTCTCGTCGGGCATGCTGTGGTAGTACTGAGCCACCATGACGTTTTCCAGCGCGGAAAGATAGCTGATCAGGTGAAACTGCTGAAAAATCAGCCCGATTTTGTCGCGGCGGATTTTCGTCAGATTGGAAGCGCACTCGCAACTCACATCGACGCCGTCGAGCACGACGCTGCCCTCGGAGGGCGTGTCCATGCAGCCGACGATGTTCAGCATCGTCGTTTTGCCCGAGCCCGAAGGCCCCATAATGGACACCCACTCGCCTTCGTTTACCGTCAGGCTCACATGGGAGAGCGCGTGAAGATCGCCGTAAATCTTTGAAACGTCTTTCAATTCAAGAATTTTACCCACTTCTATTCCCCTTTCAGGACGATCGCGGGATGAATGTCCATCACCCGGCGCACCGGCAGAACTGAAGCCAGCACGGTAACTGCGATGAAAACTGCGATGGTGACGGGAATAATGAGCCACGGAAAGTTGATGGCCCGGCCGAAAACGTTGAGGCTGACGCGCTGGGCGAATTGGAAGCCGAGGAACACGCCGACAACGCTGCCCACAAGGCCCAGCAGTACGCCTTCGCCCAACAGTTCGCCCATGACGAGGCGGTTTTCGGCGCCGAGCGCTTTCTTGAGAGCAATCTCGCGACGGCGTTCGGCCACCATGGCCATCATGGTGGTGGAGACGGAGATCATGGTGATGATCAGCACCACGGCGGTGACCAGCAGCACCAGCGCCTGCAGTTTGCCCAGGACGATGTCCTGCGACTGGGTGAGACGGCGTACGGCGCGCGGTCGAATGCCGGGCAGCTTCGCTTCCAAAAGCGAAGTAAGCTCTTCCATCTGCTTGGAATCGGCCACGACGCTGCACTCCACGGCGTCGCCGCGAAAGCCGTCGCCGATGAGATCGTCGAGCATGTCCACGTCGGCGAAGATAAATCCCTCTTCCGCACCGCCGGTGGTGATAATGGCGCAGACCGTCAGTTTCTTTGCGAAATTCTGTTCGCCTTCGTCGCGGACGCGGTTCTCCTCAGCCGACAAATTCTGCCCCGAAGCTTCGGCGCGGCGGCCGTACTTGACGCCCACCACGGTGAAGCTGTCGCCGACTGAGAGATTGAGCGTTTCGGCAATTTCCTTGCCCACCATGACCCGATCGGGAGCGGCGGCGCTGCCCCACCGGCCTTCCACGTACCAGAAGGGGCTGTTCTTCCCGGCCTGGACCAGATCGGTGCCGGCGATGATGCAGGGCTGTTCGTTGACTTTCACCGTCCAATAGCGATAGGGCGCCATGCCCACCATCCGGTCACCGCCGATGATGCGGGCCGCCTGTTTCATATCCTCACGGCTGATTCGGCCGTCACCCTCGGGGAGCAGCAGCAAATTGGCGCCGTAGGAGCGGAATTCCCGCCCCAGCTGGCGCGGAATATCATAATAGATGGTCACCAGGCCCGACAAAATAGTGGCGCCGATGGCGACGGCGAGCACGGCGATAATCAGCCGCGACGCGCGGCGAATGAGCGAACTCGTCACCATCCGAAGGTACATTTTCCGTCTTTTATTTGCCATGGAGAACCTCCGTAGGCTTCAGCCTCAGCAAATATCGTATGGCGGGAATTGACCCCAACAGCGTCACAAAGACCAAAATCACCGCCACGATGACAATGACGACCTGCGCGGTCTCGATGGAGGATCCGAATACGGTGTGACCGATGATCTGCGCAAAGCCGATGCCGAGAAAGTAGCCCAAAACGCCGCCGGCCAGGCTCGTCAGCATCACTTCGGCCAGCACCAGCAAAACAATCTGGCCGTTCTGGGCGCCCAGAGCCTTCAGCAGCCCCAGTTCCCGGCTGCGTTCGATGACGCCGGCGGTAATCAGGTTGGAAATCGCCAGCGCCGAACCGATGGAGCTCAGAAGGGTGATCAAAATCATCAGCAGCATGGTCTTGTTGAGGATCGTGCCTTCCGACTGAGCCACCTGACGCACGGGCTTGGCCACACCGTCGCGCACCACTTCCTGAATTTGATGGCAGATGGCGCTGACGTACGCCGTACAGTACCACGTTTCGTACTCGTCGGGCGAAAGACTGCGGGGATCCTGTGCGGCCTTGCGCGCCAAATCGTTGTCGGGCGTGGTCAGCGCCGACACTTCAAGGCGCGAAATTTTGCCGGGCAGGTTCATGAGGTGCTGCACCGTTTTCAGCGTGCCCACAATTTCTCCGTCGGCGGCGCCTCCGTCGGTGAAAATGCCTTTGACGGTCACTTTTTTCGTCATTCCGCCGCGGTCAAGAACCAGCTCGCTGCCGACGTCAATATGTAGCCGCGACGCCAGCGCACTGCCGACCATGACGAAATCGTCGTCGTTTTCACCCAGCCAGTCGCCCTTCAGGTCGATCTGCCACCAGCTGCGCAGCGGGCGCAGACCCGTGTCCAGTTCCTCACCGGTACTGAGCGAGGCATGTTTCTGCACCCAGGTGCCCAGCAGCGGCACTTCTTCGCCGCCGTTCACCCGGGCCCGACCGTCCAGCGTGGGGGCGAAGTCGATGATGTTGAACCCCCAGAAGATGGTCTTGAGCTTGAGCACATCCTCCTCGTACAGAAATTTGTCGGTGACTCCCAGGCCCTCGCTGAGGCCGTAGAGATCATTCATCAGCGCCGCATCCTTGTGACGCACCGTAATGTTCGCCCCGTAAACTTTCAGCTCGCGGTTGACTTTATCGCCCACGCCCAGCATGACGTTCATCATGGCCGCGGACAGCGACACCCCGAGGATCACGGTGAAAGCGATCATCAGCATTTTGCTCTTCTGACGGACAAGCGTCCGCCCGATCATTCTCCAAAACATGCGTGCCTCACCTTCTACCTGAAACGCCGTTCATGGCGCTCAAGCTCCCTGACGTCGATGAAGATCTTGCCTTTGACCACTTCATAGGGGAAGGGAATGGGATTGCAGCCGCCCTTGAAGCCGATGGTGTTCTTGTTCATGACCACGTCGCAGCGGCGGCAGATCACTTCGTCACCGCGCTCGAAATAGCCGGCAACGCCGCAGATTTCGCAGGCGTCCAGTCCGACGCCGTACGCGGTGCCCACGGGCTTTTTCACCACGAGAAAGCGCACGTCATAGCCATGGGGCGTCACGTAGGAAAATTTGTGCAGATGGCCGTCGGACACCTTTTCAAGGTCTATGGAAATGATGCCGTCACTGAGGTCATACGCTTCGGGGCGCACTTCTTCCGGCGGCTTGGTGTCGTAATAATGCAGCGCCGTCACCGTCAGTGCCGCCGTCAGCGCCCAGACAAGCAAACTCCACGACCAGCGCCTGCAGCTGCGAAGGCGCGCTTTCTCTTTGCGCAGCTGCGCACGGTTGGCGAATTCTCCCCGGGGGCGCCGGTGAACCACGGCTACCCGCAGCAGCATCACCAGCCCCAGCAGCAGCTGAGCGAAGAGAAAGCAATTTTTGTATTCGTCGCCCCACACCATGATCTCGAAAACGAGGTCGCTGAGCGGAATGATCTTCAATCTTTGCAGCGCCGCCACGGCGTTGAACCCGTATTCGACAAAAAAGACAAGCAGCGAAAGGAGGAGAAACGCCGGAGCCTCGGCATCGCTCAAAGCGCGGTGAACTTTAAAGGAACTCAACGCCAGAAGCAGGCACAGCACAAGTCCGAGGGTGAAACCCACGGCGCGCAGCAGTGCCTTGGTACTGAGGCCGCTTTCGCCGAAATAAACGAACTCCCGGGTGAACTGGATGACCGTCGGTGCCAAATACATCAAGGCGACGCCCAGAAGCGCCGCCGTCAGGACCGTATCGGGCAGCCCACCCCGGGCGCCCCGTACGCGGAGAAGCAACGTCGAAAACAGGACGCGGAGAAGGGCCAGCGCCGCCGCCGCCGCGATGATTACGATGACCCAGCGGTTGAACCGCGTCAAAAGCAAATTCATTCCCCTGGGATCGGTCAGGCGCACGCCGAAGACCGCCGCGCCCAAAACGAGCCCCGACGCCATTCCGCTCAGGACGATCAAAGTGCCGAACTTCTCTTTGCTCCGCGCCGCGAAGCTCAGGATCAGACCGGCCAAAAACGACACGGAGGCAAGTTGATCCGTCACTGCAACAAGATATTTAAAAATAGCTCTGACCTCCGATCACAAAAAAGAACAAAGCGGGGCCCGCTTTGCTCTCAAGCATAACAGCCCCGCATATTCACAGCGTTTCCTTCTGCCGCGCTTCGTGGTTATTGGTTCTGAAGCTGCTGAGCGGTGTACTTCCACTTGAAATCGCAGTTGTAAGTTTTGAAGTAATCCTTGGCGCCTTCTTTGGCGGGGACGCCCGTCTCGGGATCGGTATGAAGAAGATAATCCGTGGGAGGCTCAATGGTCAGACGAAGGGTGTAGGTGCCCACCTTCAGACCCTTCTTGACGTTGGCGCCGTAGTGGGGGCCGTCGTCGGCGTTCATGGGCATGAAGGAGCCGTTCATGACGCACTTGCCGCTCTTGTCGAGAATTTCGTACTTGACAGTCAGATAGGCGGGCCATACATTGTCGCCGGAGCCGAAGCCGTACTTGACGGCATACTCGGGCTGCAGGTGAATGTCGGCCTCAAGGTGCAAATCCGACTCTTCCTTGGAAGGATTTTTGCCCGCGGGATACATGTCCACGGCCTGGAAATACACGGCGGCGACATTGTAGGGGCCGACCTGTTTTTCCTCGCCGATGGGAATTTCCTCAAAACCGCTCTCGCCGGGCTTTTCCACGGCGGGAGCCGCCATGGACGACACAGCCAGAGCCGCCATGGCAAAACCGGCCAGAAGCGCAACCAAAGACTTTTTCATAACAATTCCTCCTTAAAAATAACGATCATGTTCTATAAAAGTTCCGCACCATGCGGAATCTTCCCACAAGAAAAGCTACTTTTCTCCGTCGGCCTTCTTCCTGCCCCACAGATGGGGCAGCGTCACCCACACCGAGGCAATGAGCAGCATGACCTGAGGGATCAACGTCTCGGCCCGGTCGTAAATGTTCAAAATCTCGATGCTGAAGCCCTTCATGGCGGGAATGACCGTACGCCCCGAGATCACATCGGCCTCCGTCAGTTCCATGACGCCCTTGCCCATAAAAGAAATGCACATGAGAAACAGCAGGATGCTGGTGAACAGAAAGAAGGGCTTGAGCGGCAGCTTGACACTGAAATAACGGAAAGCCACCCAGACGACGGCCAGCACCGCCGTACCGGCAAGAATGCCGTAAACGATGTGCGGAACGCTGTTCATGCCGCCCGTGAACGCCGCCTTGTAGAACAAAATCAGCTCGGCTCCCTCGCGCATCACGGCGATGAACGCCGCAAAAACCAGCGTCAGTCGGCTCTTGCTGTCGATGGACTGCCGCACCTTGCCGCCGATGTAACTCTCCCAGCGCTCAGTGTCCGATTTGGACAGCATCCAGTTGCTGACGTAAAACAGCACCGCCACCGCCAGGAACATGGTCCAGCCTTCCAGCAGTTCGCGGGCGACGCCGCCGGCATCTCCCATTATGTATTCCAAAAACCATGCCAGCGCGGCGCTGGCAAAGACGGCGGCAAAACAGCCGAGGTAGACGCCTTTGATCATGGGCTTGTTGCCCGTCTTGATGAGATAGGCCACAATGGCGGCGATAACCAGAATGGCTTCCAGCCCCTCGCGCACCAAAAGCCCGAAGGCTGTCAGGAACGTCAGCCAATCACGGCTGACGGGAGCTTTTTTCGGCACCGACGGCTGCGCCGCTTCCGACGGAGCGACCGGGGCGCCCGAAAGACCGGCATTCTCCACAAGGCTTTGTCCCGATGCCGCCGCCACAGTTTCACCGCCGTAGGGCGCCGGCCTTCCCGCCGCACCGTAAACGGCTTCACCGAGGCTGTCGGGATCGGAGGCGCTGATATCGCCGTCTAGGACCATGGCGTCCTTGTAGACCTTGACCTTCAGTTGCTCTATTTCGTCGATGAGCGTCGAGCGGTCCATTGAGTCGTTGTTGCCCAGCAGCACGTGCTTTATGGCCGCGAAACGCCCTTCGATGTGACCCACGCGGGCCGCCGAAATGGCCACCATGACGTTCTTTTCAAAGCCCTGAATTTCATAGTGACCGAAATAGGCATCGTTCATGTTTTTGTGAGCGGCCTTATAATTTCCCTGCTCCACGTTCTCGCGCGCCCGCGAAAACTCTACGGCCATGTCGGCCGCGACGGCTTTCCACGAGTCGTATTTCTTCTTCTTGGCCGCGGAAGCGCCCTGCTCCCAAGAGAAGAAGGCCACAAGAACCGCGACTGCAAACAGTCCGGCCAACCACCGGCGCCGAATATTTTTCGTCACCATTGCCACATCTCCCTGCACTGAAATTCCCGTTCCGCCCACGGCGAAACCAACGACATTTTTTACATAGATACCCAAAAAGCGCTTCTCATCGCTCCAAACGAAGCAAGAGGGAACCCCTTTGCGGCGTTCATTAGTTATAGATAACTAACTACCCGAGAGTTTATCACATCTAACGGCACTGTCAAGGGCTTTTTTTTAACTCGTCCGCGTCCGCAGGCCGCCGGGGTCGTCGGCGTTTTGCAGCGCCTTCATCTCGCTCTTCAGCTCCCGCCGCCGCTTCGCCGCGTACTCCCTCACCTCGCCGTCGCTCATCAGGTAAAACAGCCAGGGCAGCGTGTCGTCGGT
>CABTYW010000082.1 GCA_902489135.1 uncultured Synergistaceae bacterium | reverse complement strand
CGCCCGCGCCCGGAGCCGCCGGAGCGCGCGAAGCGAAACCTTCCGGTCCCTGCCTGACGGCACTTCGCATAGAGCAGGCGGGCGATTCACTTCTTACGATTTCCCTTGAAGGGAAGGCGCTTTCAGCACCCCGGGCGATCTATCGAAATTCGCGTGAATTTACCTTGCTCCTGGAGGACGTTGCCTTTCCGGCGCTGAAGTACGAGCGCGATTGTGAGGCGCCCATGGCTCCCCATGTGACTGTTGAACAGGTCGATCGGGGGACGGTGATCGTCCTTTCCTGCGAGGTTCCGTTGCGCATCGACGGCGTTCGCGGCGCCGGCACCGGGCACATGGGAATTCGCCTGAAAAGAGATGAAAAATCCGCTTTTCACGGCGGAAGTGCGGAGCTGAAAAACAGGGCAGAGCGAGCGTCTCTGCCGTCGAAGAACATCGACCTGAGCCTGAAGGATTGCGACCTTCACGACATTTTCAGGATGCTGGGCGCCCTGGCGGACGTCAACATCGTGGTTGACGGATCGGTGCCGCAAAGTGCCCGAATGACGCTTTCTTTTAAAGACGCCCCCTTTGACGAAGTTCTGCGCTACGTTCTTCAAAGCCAAAATCTCGAGTGGCGCGGCATCGGAAAGACTCTCGTCGTGGGAGCGCGGGGATCGTTGGGGATGCTGGCGGGGCGGTTGATCACCAAAAGTTACTCCGTGGCCTACGGCGACCCCCAGAAGATTGCGCCGCTTCTGAAAGAAATGGCGGAGCTGTTTTCGCCGGCCAACAGAATTCTTGTGGATCAACGGCAGAATTTGCTGATCATCACGGCCACGGCGCTTCAGCAGGAGCGCGTGAGGTCGGCGCTGCACCTTTTGGACGCGCCGAAGCGGCAGGTCATGCTGAAAGCGCGGATTATCGAGGTGAACGACGAAGGCAGCGAACAGCTCGAGACGGCCATTAATGCCGTGTATGACTGGTGGTGGGCGAGCTATCAGAGCGGCGGGCTCTCCGCCGGAGCCGCCTATTCAAGCCGGAGGAGATCGGAACGCCCCGGCCTCCTCGACACTGAAAGTTCCGGCAAACTGCCGGGATCCATCGGCAAAGGTATCGTTGACCTTGCAGGGAGGGCGGCGAAGATGCTCGATTTTCGTCTGAATGTGCTGGTGGAGGAAAAGAAAGCGCGCGTTCTCGCCGATCCCACCGTCACCGTCATCGACGGCGAAAAAGCCACGGTCAAGCTGGTGGATAAACTCAAGTACGTTTCCCGCCGCGACGACGCCAACAACCCGTCCTACGGCGACGAAGAAGTGGGGCCCACGCTGGAGGTGCTTCCGAGAATAGGCCGCGGCGGCGTGATCACCGTGGACGTGGCTCTGTCCACCGGTGAAGTGGTTCAATGGATTCGCGGAAGCCGCGGCGAACAAATCCCTCAGGTCAATTCGCGGAGCGTCACCACGCAGGTGTGCGTTCGAGACGGCGAACCCTTTGTCATCGGCGGCCTGTTCAAAAACACCAAAAGCCGCATCCGCACCGGCGTTCCTGTGCTTGAAAACCTGCCGCTTTTGGGCTGGCTCTTTCGGTACAGAACCTCCAGAAACATTCGCAGTCAGGTCGTCATGGTGATCATTCCCGCCGTGCTGGAAATTCCCGACGGTGCGGCGGATTAGAGCGACGCCGCGGCTGCGGCGTCTTTTTACGAAAACTGTGGCTTTTGCTTGCAAACAGAGGCAAAAAACTATAGAATAATACATCGTACCGGCATCACGAAAAACATTGCACCGGAGAAAGTGAACATTTTTGGGAGGTTCTTGTTTTATGGCTGATATTGTGGATACAAGCAAATTTTATCCGGGAATGAAACTGAAATGGCAGGACGGTCTTTGGGAAGTGGTTGACTGTCAACACCACATGAAGGGCCGCGGCGGCGCCGTATTGAAGTGCAAGATGCGCAACCTCGATACGGGCAGCATCTCTGAAAACAGTTTTGTCAGCGGCAACGACAAGTTCGAGCGCGTCGTTTTCGATGAAAAACCCGCGCAATACACCTATAAAGACGGCGATCACTATGTCTTTATGGATATGCAGAGCTATGAAGAGGTCTATTTGACCAAGGAAGTTCTCGGCCCTGCTCTGAACTACCTGACCGACAACCTTGAAGTGGATCTGGACATGTATGAAGGGCGCGTCATGGGCATTACGCTGCCCAACAGCGTTGCGCTGAAGATCGTGGACACTCAGCCCAACTTCAAGGGCGACACGGCCGCCGGCGGCGGAAAACCTGCGACGCTGGAAACGGGGCTGGTGATTACCGTGCCCATGTTCGTCATGAACGGCGAAAGCGTCATGGTCGATACCCGCAGCGGCGAGTACATCGAACGGGTGAAAAAGTAACTGACGCAAAAAATTTCGGTCAAAGGGGAGGCGGCTTCACCGTGAAAAGGCAGGAAAACGACGGTTTTTTCGGAAGTGAAGGCTTGACTGTCCCCCGTTCCGCCTTTGAGAGCGACGCGGCGATGCGCAGGGACGAAAGGCGGCCCCACGATGAATGACATGGACAAACTGGACCAGAGCGGCGTTCCTCCACAGGCGGAAAACGGTTTCGACCTTGAGCGTGCCGTCGCGGAGGCCGTTGATGACAACGATGCTTCCACGGGAGAACGGCTTCACATCAGCACCGACGTCATTCAGGAGATCGCAAGCCGCGCCCTGGGTCGTGTTTCGTCGGTGGCGCCCGCACCTGCGGGCGGTTCGGTGCTGGGCATCGGGCGTAAAAGTTCCGACGGCGTCAGAGTGTCCCTTGAAGAGGGCGACATTCCGCAGATCTCCATGGACGTGTACGTTCAGGTGAAGTACGGTCTCCGCATTCCCGATGTGGCCTGGGATCTTCAGGAGTTCCTGAAAAACGAACTTGAAAAATCCACGGGCTACGCCGTCAAAGCCGTAAATATTTATGTGCAGGGCGTGTTCTTTCAGGAGCGTCCCACCGTTGACGAAACTGAACTTTCAGCAGGAGAAAACACTGAAACCGCGCCTCAAAATGACAGCGCCAAGGCAGCTTTCACCACTGCCGGAGAATGATACAGACTGCCGGCTCGTCTCGGGCCGGCACTTTTCATTTGCCACGACCATCTGAGAGGAGAGATGCGCGGTGTATCAGGACTTCGCACGTACCCGTCTCGGGTATATAAGAGTGGACACGGGAGCCGTGATGTCGCTGGTATTCCGCTGGCTGCCCAAAGGCGTTCAGTGCAGTGCCGTGAGACTCCGCGCCAATGATCGTCTCTGTCTGGTGGTGATCAAGGATCGCCGTGAATTCTGGAGCCGTGAGGATGATCTGCGCCGCGCCCGTTCCATTGCCGACGCGTTGCGCACCATAGGCGTGGAACTTCCGCGGCTTCAGTGGATCCGCCAGAACCGCTATTTTGAAGAACATCCGCCCGTTGCCGAGCAGCCCCTTTACTGCCTGCCGGCCTTTTGGATGAACATCGCCGGCGTCATTTTCGCATTTATCGCGCTGAACTTCGCCTATTTTGTGGGATATTGTCTGACTCTGTGCGGTGCTTGGCTGACGTCGGCATGGCTGGTCTCCGGCGGGTGGGATAAAGTCGGGCAGTTACTGCCTTTCCTGAAAAAGATGAAAATAAGCTGAAAAGGGATTTTTTAAAGAGGAACAACCATGACGAAGGAAAAGAAATGCCCCGCAAAACAGATGGCAGCACATGCCGACCGCGTACGCCTGTTTCAGATTCTCTGCGCGCTGGACGGCGGCGGAGAGGATCTGCAGCCCTCTGAACTGGCGCTGCGCCTGGAGACGCTTTTTACCGAAGACCCGTCGACCGACGTCGAGGGGGCACAAAATGCCGCGCCCAGCAAAAACATCGTTGCCGAGCTGGACGCGCTGAGCAGAAGCTGCGCTGAAGCCTGTGAGATCTGGAACCGCCGCGAAGAGATCGATGCTTTGATTGCTCCAAACATGACGGGCTGGACCATCGACCGTTTGACCGTCGTGGATCGCGCCGTCATCCGCCTTGCCGTTTATGAATGCCTTATCGCCCATTCCGTAAACGTTCAGATCGCCCTGAGCGAAGCGGTGTTGCTGGCGCGGGAATTCGGCAGAGACGAGTCGTCGCGCTTCGTCAACGGTGTGCTGGCGCGCGTCGTCAGAGCCGCGGAAGATCATGGGACCCCTTAGAGGCGTCCTGCCGCCCGCCGACCGTCCGCTGTCGGTGGATGAAGTGGTGACTCGCGTCAGAAAACTGATTGAATATGACGAAGTGCTGGCACATGTTTCCGTCGAAGGTGAACTGACGGACCTGAAACGCCACGTTTCAGGACACGTTTACTTTTCGCTGAAGGGACAGAGCGCGTCAATGAACTGCGTGATGTTCCGAAGTGACGCCCAGGGGCTGCTTCTGTGGCCGCAAAGGGGCGACCGCGTCCTCGTAACGGGCGCAGTGCGGCTTTATGAAGCGCGGGGAACCGTTCAGGTCTACGCCAGAAAGATGTATCCTCTCGGTCAGGGCGCCGCGGCACGCGCCAAAGAAGAACTTCGTCGAAAGCTTGAAGGCGAAGGACTTTTCGCCCCCGAACGCAAACGCGCCGTTCCCCTTTGTCCGCGCACCGTGGCCTGTGTCACTTCCGACACGGGCGCCGCCGTGCGCGACGTGATTCGCCAGCATGACAGCCGCTTTCCCGCAGCGCATCTTATTGTGGTGCCCTGCCTTGTTCAGGGGGTTCGCGCGGCGGAAAGCGCCACATTCGCCCTGCGGCGCGCCGGAACGCTGAGCGGAGTGGAAGCGGTGCTTCTGGTGAGAGGCGGCGGCGCGAAAGAAGACCTCAATCCCTTCGACGACGAAGAGTTGGTGCGAGAAGTCGCCCGTTGTCCTGTGCCGGTCGTCACCGGCATCGGCCATGAGATCGACGAGAGCCTCTGCGACCTGGCCGCCGATCTGCGTCAGCCCACGCCCACCGCGGCCGCTGCGGCCGTCTTTCCCGACCGATTTGCGGAACTGGCCGCGCTGGAGACGGCGTCGCGGGGAATGCGGCGAGGATTGCGGCGAACTTTCGAAGCCTGCGGGACGTTGCTGCAAAACTGTAAAAAAACGTTGGATAGAGTGGCGGCTCACATCCTTCAGGAGGCCGTGCTCCATCTTGACGGCGCCGACGAAGAACTTGAGAAGAACGCTGCGGCGGCATTGTCTGAAAATAAAACCCGACTGACGGGGATTGAGCGCACTTTGGCCAACCTTTCACCGAAGCGGCTGGCGCAGCGCGGCTACAGTCTGGTGCAAGTCGGCGGCGTACCTTTGACGTCCGCCGCACAGACAGCCGTCGGCGATGAGTTGACCGTTCAGCTTCTCGACGGCGACGTGGTTGGCCGCGTGACGGGCCTGAACAGCCGCTGAGCTTCCTTCCATGCGTTGCGACGCCCGTTGGGAATTACCTTGAATTTGTTTTTATATTTTTTATAAGGAGATTGCTTTCCATGAGCTCAAAAGTTGCCGACCTGTCTCTGGCACCGGGCGGACACGCCAAAATGGACTGGGCATGGCGTTCCATGCCCGTGCTCAACGCCTTGAAAAAACGCTACGAAGCCCAACAGCCCCTGAAGGGCGTGCGCCTTTCGGCCTGTCTTCATCTTGAAGCAAAAACCGCCTGCCTGCTGAAAACCTTTAAGGATCTCGGCGCGCAGATCTGCGCCGCGGGGAGCAATCCGCTGTCTACGCAGGACGATGTGTGCGCCGCTCTTGTGGAGTGCGGTGTCTCCGTGTTCAGCCGCCACGGCATGACCGGCGCGGAGTACCATGAATATCTCCGAGACGCTCTGGCCTTCGCCCCTTCGATTATTGCCGACGACGGAGCCGACCTCGTGGCCACCGTTCTTTCGGAAATGAAGGATCTCATTCCCGGAATTCGCGGCGCTTCGGAGGAAACCACTTCGGGCGTGAAGCGACTCAAGGCCATGGAGAAGCAGGGAATTCTTCCGTTTCCCGTGATCTCCGTCAACGACGCTCACAGCAAGTATCTTTTTGACAACCGCTACGGCACGGGACAGTCGGTGTGGGACGGTTTTATGCGAACCACCAACATTCTAATCGCCGGCAAAGTCGTGGTGATCGCGGGATACGGCTGGTGCGGCCGAGGCGCCGCCATGCGCGCCAAAGCTCTCGGCGCGCGGGTGGTGGTGACGGAGCTGAACCCCCATCGCGCCTTTGAAGCCCTTATGGACGGCAACGAAGTCATGACCATGGAGCAGGCGGCGCCGCTGGGCGACATTTTCCTGACCTTTACGGGGAACACTCACGTGATCCGCTCCGAACACTTTAAACGCATGAAGGACAACGCCATCATGGGCAATGCCGGACATTTTGACGTGGAAATCGATAAAAAAGCCCTGACCTCACTGGCGGTCCAACGCCGAACCGCCCGTACCAACATTGAAACCTTCACCATGGAGGATGGGCGTCGGCTCAATCTTTTGGGCGAAGGCCGGCTGGTCAACTTGGCCTGCGGAGACGGACATCCCATCGAGATCATGGATTTGAGCTTTGCGCTTCAGCTGGAATCGGCGCTTTATCTCAATGCGCACAGCGGCACACTGCGCGCCGGACTTATGGATGTGCCCGCCGAAATCGATTCGGGCGTCATGGAGACCCGTCTGTCCGCCATGGGAATTTCCCTGGAGCGCCTCACCGATGAACAACGCGCCTATATGGCGGATTGGCGAGAGGACTGAGGATGAAAAAGCTCCTGCGGGACGTCTACATTCTGGACGGCTCCATGGATCGGGCACAGCGCTGCGATCTTTTCATCGACGGCGAGAGCATCGGGCTGAAAGCCGCGCCGCGATCGCTTTCCGGCGAGACCTGTGAAGTCTTTGACGGAAAAGGCGAAGCGCTGGTGCTTCCCGGGTTTTTCAACGCCCACTGCCATGCGGCCATGGCACTGCTCAGAGGACTGGGCGAAGAGCGACCGCTGATGGAATGGCTTCAGGAAAAAATCT
>CABTYW010000081.1 GCA_902489135.1 uncultured Synergistaceae bacterium | reverse complement strand
TTTCTTCGGTTATAATGCTCATGAGGGCCTCCCCGGTACGGTTGATTTTTAGACGAATCCTATTGTACCGGAGGCTCTCTTTTTTTACGCTGTTTCTGTAACACATGTCTTAGCACATTACACAATCCTTGCCGACCGCGTCTTTTTTCCTCCGACGGAACGCCCGTCGTCGGGGCGGTCTGAAAAGTGCGCCTGGGCACTTCTCAGAGCGGCAGTTTCAGCGGTGATGCTCCGCCGAAAAGGTCAGCTCTGCGATTTTTCGCTTTCAAGCTCGTGTTCTTTTTTGTAGAATTGCCCCGACCCCAGCAGTACGCCCACCATATTGAGAGGCTTCACGTTGTCGCATACGATTTTGATCATGCCGGCAATGGGCATGGAGAGCAAAGCGCCGCCCACTCCCCACAACCAGCCCCAAAACAGCAGCGAAAGCAGGATGATCACGGGACTGAGATTCATGCTGTCGCCCATCACTTTAGGCGTAATGATGTTGCCGATGCTCACCTGCACCACCAGCACCACCGCAACGGTCATCAGAACCTGCGGCGGAATGCCGAAAGCCGCGCCGTGAGCCGCGGGGTAAAACTGGACGATGGACACCAGAACCGGCGGAATGGAGGCCACAATGGAGCCCACCGTGGGAATGAAGTTCAGCATAAAAGCCAGGATGCCCCAGGTGGCGGCGAAGTCCACGCCGACGAGGCTCAGGCCGAACCATATGCACAGCCCCGTGGCCGCGCTGATCAGCACCATAACGGAAAGAAATCGGCCGATCTGCTTGGAAATGGAGTCGAGAATGTTCATCACCTGCGCGCTCTTCTGAGGAAAGGCCCGGCGCATTTTATACTCCGCGTAGGGAGAGCCCATGAGGATGAACATGAGAAACACCGCCACCATAATGGCCTTGGAGAACAAAGTCACCATGGAACCGGAAAGCGAAAAGAGAGCGCCGCGCAGCGTCCCCCCCCAGTCGACGCCCCTGAAATAGTCGGTGGTGATGTGATATTTCAGCGCCACTTCGCCCCAGATGGCCATGAGGCGCTGATAATAGTCCACAAACTGCGCCGACGAACCGATGATGAGGTCGCTGAGCAAGCTGCCGCCCCAGGCGATCATGTAGATCAGCACCGAAAGCAAAAGCACCGTGGTCAGCATGATGGGAACTTTCAGTCGCGTCAGAAAACGCACGCCCGGCGCCATCATATAGGAAAGAATCCAAGCGATGAACAGCGGCAGGAAAACGCCCTGTGCCACCTGAAGGACACACCCCACGGCAATTACCGTCAGCACAGCGACGCATCCCGTCAATATCTTGATATCTTTCAAGGTCAGCACGCTCCCCTGCATAGGGTAGTTTTTACGGTTCCATTATAATCATTTTTGCGCATAAAAAAAAGACGCCTTGGAAGGCGTCTTTTTTTGAAAACTCGTAAAACTTAGTCCTCGGTGAACACCGTCTGCTCGGTTACAGGGGTCTGCAGGGCCTTGAGGGCACGAGTGACCAGACGATAACGGAGCTTGAACTCCTCCTCGGGCTTCAGAGCGGGATTGCCGAGAGGATGGGGAATGGCAATGGTGGGGATCAGACGGTTGGCGCCCACGCTGAGAGAAATGGGGATAATCGTCAGCATGTGAACCACGGGGACATCGGCATTCTCTTCAATAGCTTTGACCATCGTTGCACCGCAACGAGTGCAGGTGCCTCAGGTGGAAGTGAGAATAACCGCATCGACCTTGCCGTGCAGCTTCTTGCCGATTTCCGTGCCGAAGCGCTTGGCGTTGGCCACGCCGGTGCCGTTGCCGACGGTGGCATAGTAGAAGTCATAGAGCTTGCCGATCTTGTGCTCTTTTTCCAGCTTGCGCATCACGTCGACGGGCAGCACGCGGTCGGGATCTTCGTTGGCATAGGTCTGATCGTAGCCGCCGTGAGCGGTCTGATACTCGCCCTGCTTCAGATCCTCCACGCCGGCAATGTTGTACTCGCCGTAGTTCTGAGCGCTGGAAGCGGCGATGTGGTCGGGGTTGCCGAAGGGCACAATGCCGCCCGAGGTCACGAGAGCGATGGTGGCCTTGCTGACATCGGCGAGAGCGGGACGGGGCTCGACGCGGTCGAAGACGGGCATGGGATACTCCGTCTGGAACTCCTCGCCCTTCAGCTTTTTGATCAGCATTTCGACGGCGCGCTCGGCGCCGACTTTATCGTAGAACTTGTTGACGCGGACGCCGCGCTCAATGTAGCCCTCTTCCTTGGGCGTGCCGATTTTCTCGCCCTTGATCTGACGAAGCAACATGCTGGCCATGACGGGAACGGCCTTGCCCATGCCGCGGGCGCTGTCGGCGGCGCTGACGATGTAGGTATACTTCTTGTACAGGTCGACGCCGGGGTTTTCCACGTACATGGCGGAAACCGTGGGAATGCCCAGCTTCTCGCCCACCGCCTTGCAGACGGCGCCGCAGGCGGTGCCGTAACGGCCGGCGTTGAAAGCGGGACCGGCCACAAAGCCGTCGGCATTGTATTTCTTCATGGCTTCGACGACGAAGTCGGAAGCGGAATCCATGTTCTCGGCGAAGTAAGAGTCTCCGCAGATAATGGTGGCGACAATTTCAGCATCGCCCTTCTTCAGAAAATTGTTCAGGGCCATGCCGGGGCCGACGACACCTTCGCGCACTTCAGGCGCGATGTCGGCCTTTTCTTCTCCGCCGATGCCGGCGAAGAACTGGTTAATATAGTGAACTACTTTATAAGTCATAAGTTCCCCTCCTTAAGAGTCTGTCCTGGAACAAAGGGATTCTTCGCCGCTAAATGGTGTAAGCGCCGTTTTTCGTGAAGCCGACTTCACTGGTGGCGCCGGTAATAATCTGGATTTCGGCGAAGATGCTGCCGTCTTCCTTCAGCGAACCGAAGAAACCGCCGGCCATCACGTCGGCAAACTGAGAGTCGCCGATAATTCTGTCCATAGGAGGCAGAGTGATGGTGGCATTGGCGTTGCCGGCGGTAACGCAGGCGTTGCCTTCAGGGCAGGTATCGGCCAGAGACTGGGAAGCTCCGTCACGGTTGGCGTACTCGTCGGTGACAAGAACGGTCTTGATGCCCTTGCGCTCGCACTTCCAGCAGTTCAGCACCAGGTCGGCGTCGGGATTGCCGAAGCCTTCCTCGGAAATGACTGCCGCGTCGGCACCCAGCATCTGAGCGATCTTCACGGCATAGGAGCTGCTGCGTTTCTTGTCGGCCAGCGTGACGTTCTCGTTGGTGATTACGACGCCGATGAAGTTGAGATCCTTGCCGTGGTGCTCGTACAGGCTCTTGATGATGGGGTTGTTGAGGTGCACGTAGGTGCTGTTCTTGTCGCAGGCAGACACGCAGTTGCCCGAGCAGATGGCGCCGTCCATGACTTCAGTGGCGTTAATCACCGAGGGGATGATCTTCTTGGCGTCCACGCCGTAGACGTAGGTGTCGTGAAGAAGTCCCTGAGTCTGGAGCATGTAGATGTAAGCGACTTTGGGAAGCTCAGGATAGGCGGCGAGAGCTTCTTTGTAGTTGGGAGCCTCATAGGTCTCCACCTTGTCGGCGGTGAAGCCGGCCTTCTTGATCTGCTGAGCGACAAACACGGCGGTCTTGAGCCCGGCCATACGGCAGCTGGCCTCGCGGTTGTGGTTCTCGAGACCCTCAACGGGGTTCAGCACCAGCACGATGTTCTTCGTCTGGGAAAACGGCGTCAGTTCGGCGCCGGGGCCGGACATGTCCACAATGCCTTCCTGGGGAGCGATGAGACGGCCGGTGGTGACCACCGCGGCACCGTCCAGAACCAGAGTGGAACCTTCGCCGACGGTGTCGACGTCGCCGATCATGCCGGGGAACACCTCATTGGTGCCCTCGATCTTGCAGCGCGGCTCGACCACGTCCTTGACGGGCATGATGCGGGTTTTCTCGCCGGGATGGGCAAGTTCCACATCAACACTGGCGAGGCGCTCATCATCCATCAGATTGTCGATAATGGCCTTCTTGTTGATGGTGAGCACTCCGCCTTTGACGGAGAATTCTTCGCCAAACACGATTTTGTCAATCTTTACCTTATGGAGTTCAAGCTTCAAAATAACTCCTCCCTTCTGGGATTTTCCAGCCCCACAGAGGGGCATGACTGCCGGCCAGGCCGGCTGACGCAAAAACCTTTATCGTTAGATCACGGCATGAAAAGATTCCGACGCTCTGCCCAGCATCGAGAATGTTTTCACAGCCCGGATAAAACGCACGTTAATGGGTAAGATGATGCTTGAGAAGCGTCTCCCGCATGAGTTCAAAGTCGATTTCGGAGCAGTCCGCCGCCATCCGTGCGGGAGTCTCTTCGGGCGTTAAAGGATGGGGATTGGTGATGTAAACCTGCTCGGCGCTTTCAATCAGGCCGAGGCCATACTCGTCAAAGGTCGAGTCCTTCTCGTCCTTTTTGAGAAGCAGCGTCCGAAAGGGCTGCTGATGCGGACGGAAGTTGCCGTACAGCGGGTGATTGAGCAACGTCCATCCTTGATGGATCAGGTCGCGTCCGGCGATAATGACCGCCCGTCCCGCGCCGTCAATGAACCGTACCGGCAGATCGTCTCTGTCTTCATAGCGCGGGTTGTTGGTCAGCAAAACAAAACGACAGGACATCATCGTCACCTCGTGGCGTAATGAGTCTCTGTCGTACAGCTCCTGTATATTCAGAGTGCGTCGGTTCAGAATCCTTTTGCCTGAGAGTTTCCGCGATGTGCGTTGCCCCTTCGGCGTTCCGGCCGAAGCCGGATGCTCTCTTCTGAACTTCAACCGCTGACTTTATTTTATGTCCTGCTCAGTGAAATATCAAGTTTTTTACGACCTTTCAGTCATGATTTTTATGAACTGGACGAAAGTCATAAAGTGAAGGGAATACATCATATTGTGATTTCCGGACGAGTTTTTTAGGCTATTCGCCTAAAAATGTTCCACGCCTTCTAAGGGTTCATCATTTTTAATAAAAAAATATCATAAAACATGTAAATGTTCATTCATAATTTTTCAGACTTTCGTCGACGGCGACTGAAAAAGCGCCCATGCGGAAGTCAAAACAAATAATGGTTCACACACCACGCAATGATCTTCATATCTCCACGTGGCGGAAACAGGAAAACGGTTTTCCCCTCAGTACGGCTGTTTTTACGCAGAGATGGTATTTCTACAGAAATCAACCGCAGCTCCTATGAAGTCTATCAACCGTGAAAGCGCGAATGGTATGAACTATAAAATCTCAATTCCCAAATCACTTAAATAATCGAAAATATTATCATACCATTCCTGTCGACGAGTTCCATCAGTATCGTCCCCCTTCGGCACGAATATCACCATGCCTTGACGGGCACGGGTGAGCAGAACTCGATAGGCGTTTTTCAGATACAGCTGACGCTCTTTCGAAGAAACGTTCTGCCAGCGGTTGCCGACGAAGTTGTAGTAGGTCCAATCGGTTCCATTGAAGCGAAAATCCGCATCCCAGGCGACAATGGAATAATCAAGCTCAAGCCCTTGGATATCAAACTCCGAAACCACGTCCTCCAGGTAGTAACTCGACCGGACGTCGTCCTTACCGTTCAAAAACCAGTTTGCGACTGAAACTTCGTTTTTCACAAAAATGCCTTCCGGTTTCAGCCGCAACGCGCCGCTGCTCGCTAACATGCCATAGCGCGTGGTGCCCTGGCACTGTTCTCGCACCCACTGCTTGGCTGTATTCAGATCGCGCGTCAAACGCACGGGATACTTATCCTCGATTCGCTTATAGAGCTTTTTCGCACGCTCAGTATTCACATCAAGAATAGCCTTAACGAAAGCAGCGAGGTCCGGCGTTCTAAATGATCGCACCGAAGTTGAAAGGTGGAGCTTTTCGCGTTCGAAAATATTCAGCCCGGCGATTATATCCTGCCAGACATGGTCGCGACGATACTCCACGTCATTCAGCTGCGGTGTGATGTAGACGTCCCAATTCGGGAATGACCTGCGCAACGAATCGAACCATTCCGGCAGGCCAGCTTCACCTGTGTTGATCTCCTGCCCACCGCCGACGAGACAGACAATCACCGCCCAATCGCAGTGGCGATTCATTGTGCTGATCAAAAATTCCGGCTCGCTGTACTGAAATTGGACAACACCTTTCTTTGTCAGCATGAACTTGGCAATCATGTCATGTGTCCAAGCCCGCTGAGCTTCATCGAAGATCGCAATGCGTTCCGGTGGAATATGCACGTTACCAACGAATGAATCTCGATATTTGTGGATGATCTGGATAAAGGCTGAAGTACTCCGCAATGCATCCGACTTTGAAACGCGAGTACCTCGCTGTTTCTCCCGCTCGACTTTATCACGGGCAAGAGCTTCCTGCAGCACGGTCACCAATGGATAGTTCCCCGAGAGGAACACCGCGTGCTCGCCACGCTGAGCCTCTGAACGCTGAATGGCAAGGTTCAGCCCGACCAGCGTCTTGCCGGCACCAGGAACACCCGTGACAAAACAGATCGACTTACGATGGCTGGCTTTGCTGTACTCAATGATCTCATTGATTTCGTCGGTCGTGTGCGTCAGGTTGATCGCCCCAGCGTCACTGCGAGTAATATCATGAACATTATGGCCACGATACAGGGCCTGCGCAGCTTCTACGATCGTTGGCGTCGGCAGGTACTCCGAATTCTCCCATGCAACATAATCAAAATCCGATTCAATGTAATGATCACACACCGTCCGGATCACGCGTCCGATGTTCTTAGCGTTGCAAGATAAAGGCTCAATAATACGGTTTCGTTCGCGGATCACATTTTCCACTTCTGGCGCTCGTGTCGATACCATGATCGGCACCAACCGTTTATCGTGACTCTCCTTCTGAAAATTGCGCAGATCAAGAGCATAGTCATACACCTGATCATACGTGCTGGCGCGATACTCCGTATCGCCGCATTTAAACTCTAACAGAAAAACAATGTTTTGGTGCAGCACAATCACGTCCACACGCTTGCCCATTCTTGGGATCGTATATTCAAAGATCACGCGGCCGTCATTCACGTCGCACATTTGATCCTTCAGTATCTCCACTTCACTCTTCCAGGTGTTGCTTTGCTGGATCGTCGTCTCCGCAGAGATGTTGT
>CABTYW010000080.1 GCA_902489135.1 uncultured Synergistaceae bacterium | reverse complement strand
GTGACTGGAGTTCAGACGTGTGCTCTTCCGATCTATTTTCAAACTCATCCTCTTTGCCTTCGGCGGTCTGGGCATTTGGACGGCTCCCGTGCTGCTGGGGCTTTACTGGAAGGGTGCGACGCGAGTGGGCGCCTTTGCCGGCGTGGCCGTGGGCGAAATCCTCTTTGTGATCATGACGCTGAAGTGCCCTCAGTGGGCTTTCGGCTTCAACCCTCTGATCGTCTGCTGGGGGTATGCCATGGTGGTTATGACGGTTGTCAGTCTGATGACCCGCCGAGTTTCCGACGAAACGCTGCAGAGGCATTTCAGCCGGTAATCGCTCTCCGTTGGGCGGCTCCTGTCCGGCACATTTGGGGCAGGAGCGCCTTTTCATTTTTCACGGGAGGAATTGAACATGTATCTGGCATCTCTCACATGGCACGAATTTCACGACGCGGCCGACGATAAAATTCTGGCGCTGATCCCGCTGGGAAGCACCGAGCAGCATGGATCCATCGGACCTCTGGGCACCGACTTCACCATTCCGACGGAGATGGCGCGGCGCCTTGAGGAGCGCTGTGCCGATCGTCTGGTGGTGCTGCCCGCCATGCCCTACGGCGTATGCCCCTATCACTGTCAGTTCAGCGGCACCATCGACATCGGCACGGCGACGCTGCAGTCCGTGATGACCTCCATCGCCGATCATCTCATGGACGCCGGCGTGCGCCGTTTCGCCTTTCTCAACGGCCACGGCGGCAACGATCCGGCTCTGGAAGCCGCCTGTCTGAAAATCTACAAGCGCGGCGGACTGGGGGCCATTCTGAACTGGTGGACCATCGCCCGCGAACTGAACCCGCGCTGGGGCGGCGGTCACGGCGGCGGTCAGGAGGCCGCGGTGATGATGGCACTCCGCCCCGACTGGGTGCACAAGGAGAAAAACTTTGTGCCCGAGGAAACTTTTTCGCTGACGCCGGCGCTGCGGAGCACCTACGGCAACGCCGTGACCTTCAGGGGCGCCACGGTAAAAATCATCCAGTCCACCGCCGCTTTCTCCAAAACGGGTACCTTCGGAGGCGGCGACGACAGCTGCGCCAAAGCCGACGCAGCATGGGGACGGGAGATCTTCGAGGGAACGGTCAATTACCTGAGCGCGTTCGTCGAGGAGTTTCTCAAAGCCCCTCTTCCGTCGGTCCGATGATGACGGCCGAAGAGAATGCGCTGCTCGCCTCCGTCGACGGCGACAGCCTCTGGAAGGATACGGAGCGGATCGCCTCTTTCGACCGAAGATCGGGGGGAAGCGGCGAAGCTCAGGCGGCGGATTTCATTGCCGGGCGTCTGAGCAAAAAGGGAATTTCGTGGAAGGTACACCGCTATCCCGTTTGGCTCAGCGACCCTCTTTCGGCTGAGCTGACCATGAGTCTTCCCGACGGGAGCCGACGCCGCCTGCCGTGCAAAACCTGGAGTTTTTGCGCCTCGACGCCCGTTCCCCTGCGCGCTCCGGCACAATTTGTTGAAAAGGGAACGCTCATGGGCCATCCTCTGGACCTTTTGGCATCGCGCCTTCAGCCCTGCACCCGCGATCTGGAGGGAAAAATTGTCGTCAGCCGCACCGCGTCGCCTCTGGCCGCCATGGACGCTCAGGATCGCGGCGCCGCAGCGCTGGTCTGCGTCTGGGAGCAGGGCGACGAAAACTTAATTCACGAGGGCAACGTCAATCTCGTCTGGGGGCAGCCCGAACCCTGGGAAAGCTCTTTTTATCCCGCGCTTCCCGTGGTCATCCTGCCGAGGGGCGAGGGCGAGGCGCTCATCGACCGTCTGAAATGCGGCGAGGTCACGCTGACGGTAAAAACCGAGGTGAAAAACGCCTGCCGGGAAATTCCCGTCATCGAAGCCGACGTGCCCGGCCAAACCGAAGACTATGTTCTGCTGGGCAGCCATTTGGACTCCTGGCACAAAGGCGCCTGCGACAACGCCACGGGAAATGCCGTCGCTCTGGCCATGGCTGAGCTCTTTGCCGGACGTACGCCCATGCGCGGCATCAAGATCTGCTGGTGGTCGGGGCACTCCAACGGACGGTACGCCGGCTCCGCCGCCTTTGCGGCGGAGAATTTCGATTCCCTCGATCTCCGCTGTCTGGCGCTGTGCAACGCCGACATGCCGGGCTTGCAGGGCGCCGATTTCTTCGCACGCGGCTCGTCGGGAGCCGATCTGCACCGCCTGTATGCCGCCGTCGTGGCCGACGTCACGGGACAGACTGTTGCTCCCTGCCGCTCCGTCACGGGCTGGGATCTGTCTTTCAAAAACATCGGCGTCTCCAGCTGCATGAGTTGGGGCTCCACGCTGCCCGACCATTCCCCCTTCAGTACGGGCAACAGCTTTATGAGCTGGTGGTGGCACACCGAAGAGGATCTGATGGAACACGTCGATCGAAAAATTCTGAAGACCGACGCGGAGATTTACGCTCTCGCGCTCCACCGCCTGTCGGCCCCCGAAAAATTTCCCTTCAACCTTCCGGCGCTGGCGGCGGCGCTGCACAGCGAGCTGCGCCGCTACGGCGGAACAGAACATCTGCAAAGGCGGCTGGAACAGCTGCCGCTGCCGCGCCTTGATCCCCTGCGCGCCACACGGCTTATGAATCGCTGCCTGTACACCTTTAAAAGCGCCCATCAGCAGGACTGGGCTTCGCCGCTGGATCTGCTGCCCGGACTGGCATTGGCGGAAAGCGCCGCGCCGTGCACGACGCGCGCGCAATTGATGATCGAGGCCTTCCGCCGCGCCCAAATCAATCGCCTGAGCGAACTGTTGAGCGAACTGGAAAATCTGGTCGGCTCAGCGGCCGAAAAGCGACTTTGAGCCTCTCCGAAGCCGTCTTTCTTACAACTTGAGAAACGGCAGCGCCCCCGAGAAGCGACTTTGAACCCGCACTTGCAAGACGGAGGGAGGGACCGCGAAAAAGCGATCCCTCCCTCCGTCACTTTTGCCCTCTTTCCTTTTCAAGACGAAGAGAAGGCGGCAAAACCGTGCGCGGCACATGAAAAAGCAAAGGTCCCGGAAGTGTCTCGCATATGAAGAAATTCACCGTTGAACCGCCGAAACGCCGGCTGAACTTCCGCGCCCCTTTCCCCCCGATGGAAGGCCGCTGCTCTGCGGGAAGTACAAACAGCCAAATTCCTCAATTCCGCTGAAAAAAAGACTCCGCCATCGGCCCGTGCGGCCATTGAAGCGCAGCGGCAGCCTTTTTCGTTTTCCATCGCCGGCGCTCAGCTCTCCTCCGACAAAATAAGGCAAAACCGCCCACAAATTCAAGGTTACTTAAGTTATTTATGCAGTCAATACTAAAAAATTAATCTTTTGTATACTAGACAACCCCCTCTCAAAATGTTAATCTACCTGTGCCTTAATATCAAAAGCGACGCTCGCCTCGGCAGCACCCCGATGAGAACGTTTTTCACTTCCGCCCGGGCGGCAGGAGACGCATTTTGAAGAGGAGATGCCGGAATGGACACATTGCTTCACTGGAACAGCGTCGTTAACGGAATTGTCTGGGGCCCCGCCGTACTCGCCCTGCTGGTGGGCACGGGCATTTGGTTTTCCGCGGTGCTGGGCTTTCCTCAGCTGCGGTATTTCGGGGTCATGCTGAAAGAAGTTTTCGGCCGCTCCCGGGGAAAAGACGACGCCAAAGGCAACATTTCATCCTTTGCGGCCGTGTCCACCGCTTTGGCGGCCACCATCGGCACGGGCAGCATTGCCGGGGTTGCCACGGCGCTGCACCTCGGCGGCCCGGGAGCCCTGTTGTGGATGTTCGTGTCGGGTTTTTTCGGCATGACCACCAAATTCTGCGAAATCTGTCTCGCCATTAAATACCGAGAGAAGGACTCCACCGGCGCCTGGCGCGGCGGCACCATGTACGTGCTGGAGAAGGGCTGCGGCATCAAATGGCTGGCCGCCATGTTCGCCTTCTTCGCTCTCTTCGCCGCCATCGGCACGGGCAACATGATTCAGGCCAATTCCACCACCGACGCCCTTTATATGGCCTTCAACATCCCTCACGTCTACACCGCCGTTCTGCTGACCGTCATCGTGGGACTGACCATTATCGGCGGACTGAAGAGCGTGGCCAGTCTGACCATCTATCTCGTGCCCGTCATGGCCGTCATTTACGTTTCCGGCGCCGTTGTCGTCGTCGTTGAAAACTGGACGATAATTCCTTCGGCCCTCAAAACGGCGCTGGCGGGAGCCTTTCACAATCCCATGTCCCTCCCCGGCGCGCTGGCGGGCTGGAGCGTCGCCAACGCCATTAAATACGGCGTCGCCCGCGGCGTTTTCTCCAACGAAGCGGGTCTCGGCTCGGCGCCCATGGTTCACGCCGCAGCGCAGGTGGATCATCCGGCGCGGCAGGGACTGTACGGCATTTTCGAAGTCTTTATGAGCACCATCGTCATCTGCACCATGACGGCTCTCATCATTATCACCACCGGTGTCCTGACTTCCGAGTCGGGCGCCCGGCTCACGGGCGCTCAGCTCACTCTGGCGGGATTTGAGGCCGTTCTTGGGCATCAGCTGGGATCGGTGCTCCTTTCGGTGGGGCTGGCGCTTTTCGCCCTTTCCACCATCCTCGGCTGGTATTATTACGGCGAAACGGCTCTTACCTATCTGCTTCCCGTAAAGTGCATTCCCGCCTACAAGATTTTCTGGATCTGCGGCACGCTGCTGGGCGGATGGGGCGGAGCTTCATGGCTCGTCAGTCTGTGGGAATTCGCCGATACCATGAACGGTCTCATGGCCATTCCCAATCTCATCGGCATGCTCCTCATGACCCGCGTGCTGCGGGAAATCGTCGGAGATTTCGACGAAAAGCGCAGGGCGGGGCTGTTTCGCTGATTTTTCGCATTCTTTTTCGGGCAGCCCGTCTTTCGGTCGTCCCGGCCCTTGCCGCGAAACCGAGGCACCTGCACCTGCGACGACAAATTTTCCGCGGGAGCGGGGCGCATTTCAACCAAACGCCGCGCCGAGTTTCAGCATCGGCCGCTCCGCATCGGCCCCATTCAATGTCAATTCATAAAACGAGGAGGAGTTTTTATGTGGAAGAAGTATCAACGAATTCCGCTGGTGTACAAAATGGTCACCGGCATGATTCTGGGCGTCGTCGTCGGCTGGCATTTAGGTTCGGATGCCGTCTGTCTTCAGCCCTTCGGAAAGTTTTTTCTCACGTGCCTCAAATGCATTGTGCTGCCGTTGATTATCGTCAACCTCACGGCGGGCATTTGCAGCCTCGACGGTCCGGAGACCTTTGGGCGCGTCGGCGGCAAAATCATCCTCTACTACCTGCTGACCAGCGCTTTCGCCCTGCTTGCAGGGGCAGTGGTCGCCACCATCATGCGTCCGGGGCTCGGCCTTCAGCTTGAAGGAAAATACGACGGCGTCGTCGGCTCTCTGCCGGGCATCGGCGCCACGCTGATGTCGCTTATCCCCGGCAACATCTTCGAAGCCCTGGGCAAAGGCCGACTCGATCAGGTGGTGATCTTCACGGCATTGCTCGGAACAGCCACGCTGCTTCTCCCCGAAGAGCCGAGAAAACGCCTCGCGACGCTGTTCAAAGACCTTTCGGCGCTGATGAACAAGTTTGTATACATTGTCATGATCCTGGCGCCCTATGGCATCTTCGCCCTTGTAGCGGTTTCCATCGGCAAATACGGAAGCAAAATTTTCGGTTCACTGGCAAAATACATCGGCAGCGTCTACCTCGCCATCTTGGTGATGTGCTGCCTGTACGCACTGCTCGTCTTTATCTTTGCGAAGATCAAACCCACGACGTTTTTCCGCAAGGCCGCGCCCATTATGGTCACCGCCTTCTGCACCAGCTCAAGCACCAGTTCCATTCCCATTAACATGAACTGCGCCGAAAGCCTGGGCGTGCCCCAGGATATTTACTCCTTCGGCATCCCTCTGGGAGCGCAGATCAACAAGGACGGAACCTGCGTCTGCCTCACCACGGTGTTTATCATGACCGCACAGGCCATCGGCGTGTCGGTGGACTTCAACATGCTGTTCAAGGCCATCCTCATGGGACTGATTTTGACCACCGGCAGCAGCGCCGTGCCCAGCGGAATGCTGGTCATTATCCCCATTCTTCTCCAGAGTCTGGGCTTTCCTCTGGAAATTATCGGTCTCGTGGCCGGTGTCCACGCCTTCAATGACATGGGGATGACTATGATCAACTGCCTCGGCGACCTGACGGGCTGCGTCCTGGTGGGACACAGCGAGAAAAAACGGCTGGCGGCCGAGAGCCGGCAGTAGTTATCACGATCCGGCGGAAGCGTCGGATTTTCACGATGAGAGGAGTTCACCATGAAACTTTTTATTGTCCGCCACGGCGAGACGAACTGGAACCGCGAGGGACGTTTTCAAGGTCAGATGGACATTCCGCTGAACGAAAAAGGCCTTGAACAGGCGCGAATGACGGCGGAGCGCTTCAGGGGTTATCCCCTTGAAGCCGTCTACGCCAGCCCCTTAAGCCGGGCCAACGTCACCGGCCAAATGATCGCCCGCGCGGCGGGATGTCCGGTGATCGACGACAGGCGCTTTATGGAAATCAACCACGGCGCCTGGGAAGGCACCACAACCGCGGAAGTGGAAAACAACTACGGCGACCTTCTGCGCCAATGGAAAACCGAACCGCACCTGGTCACCATGCCCGGACCGGGAGGCGAGTCGCTGGCCGACGTACAGCGCCGCACCGTTGCCGGCGTTGAAGAGATCATCGGCCGTCATCGCGGCGACCTTCTTCTGGCCACTCACGACGCGGCGGCGAAGACCGTGATCTGCCACTATCTGGGAATGCCGCTGTCCTTTTACTGGAGACTGAAGATCCCCAACTGCAGCGTTTCCTACATCGAATTTCTCCCTTCGGGGCCTCAGGTGGCGCTGCTTGGAGACGTAAGCCACTTTCATCAGGGATTTGACACCTTCATTTCCAAAAGTCTGTAAGCCGTGCAGAGCGGAATTTTTTCCCGCTCTGCTTTTTTTCAAGCTTTCGCACGTTGACGTCGCCTCGGGTTCATTGACTGCAGTCCTGCAAAATCCGTGGTAAAATCGTTGTATTGCATGAACCGACAGTACAACAAAAAAGAGAGGGTTCTCCATGCTTGAACTGAAAAACGTCTCCTATTCAGTGGCCGAAGAGGGACAGACGAAAGAGATCATCACCGAGCTCAGCCTGACCGCCGAAGACGGCCAACTGCTGGTCATCACCGGCCCCAACGGCGGCGGCAAATCCACGCTGGCG
>CABTYW010000079.1 GCA_902489135.1 uncultured Synergistaceae bacterium | reverse complement strand
AAGGCTTCTGACGCTTCCGGCATACTTCTCCAATTGGCGATAGTCAAACTGTCGGTTGGTCTGATATTTCCTGGCAGCCCGAGTCACTCCATGCTTGAGGGCATATTCGCATAAACGCCGGCGGTATCGCATTTCTTCGGTTATAATGCTCATGAGGGCCTCCCCGGTACGGTTCGGTACGGTTGGTTTTTTGGACGAATCCTATTGTACCGGAGGCTCTCTTTTTTTACGCTGTTTCTGTAACATATGTCTTAGCACATTACACTACTGTAACGCAGAGCAAAGACAAAATCAACCTTTTTCAAGTTTGCCGCCGCAGCGGCGCCTCCCCGTTTTCCGCCAAGGCATTGTTCCACGTGGAACATTTCATCCGCCGATCCGCGCCAATCCTTACGCTGGAGGGTTTTGACGGAAACGCAAAAACGGATGGGATTCGGTCGTAACGATCGAATCCCATCCGTCGGCGAAGCAAAAAGAAAAGTCTACCGCCCGATCAGGGCACGCAGCTGTTCCAGCAGGGCGCGCAGGCGTTCCGTGCGCGCCGGCGCGGGAGCTTCGCGTTCGAGGGCCTTGATCTGTTCGAGCAGCGGCAGGGCCGGCATCAAACGCTCGGCGGTGAGGACGGCGGCGTCGTATCTGAGCAGCAGGCTGCCGGTGAGCCGGTTCAGTTCGACGCTGCGGACGCCGGGCAAATCCTCGAAGGCCGCGAGGATCAGCGGCGCGGCGGGACTTTTCAGCAGCGAGCTGCGCAGGCGCACGCGCCCGGGGATGAAGCTTTCCACAAGATTATTCATGTCAATCCTCCCTTTCGCCGCTGACGGGCTTCATGCTGTACAGCGACACGCCCAGCGTGAAAAGATTGTGCAGCAGGGCCGAGACGCCGGGCGAGAGGATCCCCGCCACGCCGAGCAGGATGATGGCCGAGTTGACGCCGACGATGCCGTTGTAGTTGCGGCGGATCTTGGCCATGGCGCGGCAACTGAGGCGGCGGGCGACGGGCAGCTTGGAGAGCCCCTGATAAAGCACGACGTCGGCCACTTCCCGGGCGATGTCGGTGGCGCTGCTCAGCGAGACGCCCACGCTGGCGGCGGCCAGCGACGGACTGTCGTTGATGCCGTCGCCGACCATGGCGACTCTGCTGCCGGCGGCGGTCATGCGGCGGATGCAGTCGATCTTGCCGGCGGGCAGCAGTTCGGCGCGGTATTCGTCCACGCCGAGGGCGGAGGCCACGTGGCGGGCGGTGTGGTCGTTGTCGCCGGTGAGCATGACGACGCGGCGCACGCCTTCGCGGCGCAGTTCGCCGATCACCGATTTGGCCTCGGCGCGCAGCGGGTCTTCGATGTAGATGACGCCGGCCAGTTTGTCGCCGAGGGCCAGATAGAGCGTGGTGGCGCCGCGGGCTTCGGCGCTGATCTTCCGTTTGAGCTCGGCGGGGCAGGCGACGCGTTCGTCGTCGAAGACGAAGTGCGCGCTGCCGATCAGGGCCTGCCGCCCGTAGAGCGTGGAACGGATGCCGTGCGCGACCACGTACTGGAGCTTGTCGTGCTCCTCTTCGTGCTTGAGCCCTTCGTCCTGGGCCCGGCGCACGACGGCGCGGGCCAGCGAATGCGGAAAATGTTCTTCGAGACAGGCGGCGATCCGCAGCACGTCGTCGCGGCTGGAGCCGTTGAGCGGCACCACGCGGGCCACCTGCGGCGACGCGACGGTAAGCGTGCCAGTTTTGTCGAAGACGACGGTGTCCACGGCGCTGAGGGCTTCGAGATATTTGCCGCCCTTGATGAGCACGCCCTGCTTGACGCCCGCCGACATGGTCGTGAGGATGGTCAGCGGCGTCGCCAGCTTGATCGCGCAGGAGTAGTCGGCCATCAGCGCCGCCGAGGCGCGCCGCACGCTGCGCGTGAACAGGAAAATCAATCCGGCCAGCAGGAAGTTGTAGGGCACGAGCGAGTCGGCCATGCGTTCGGCGCGGGTCTGCACGAGGGCTTTGCGGCTCTCGGACTCGTCGATCAGGCGCGCGATCTCGTCGACGCGCGTGCCGCCGGCAAGCGCCGTAACGCGGACGGTCAGCTCGCCTTCCTCGAGGATCGTACCGGCGAAAACGCTTTGGTCCCGCGTGCGGTGCACCGGCTCCGATTCGCCGGTCATCGTCGATTGGTTGACGGTGGCTTCGCCGCCGACGACGACACCGTCGGCGGGGATCATGCTGCCTTGGCGCACGACGATGCGGTCGCCTTTTTTCAGGAGCCGGGCGGGGATCTCCCGCTCGACGCCGTCGTCGCCGCAGAGCCAGACGGAATCGACTTTGAGCTGCAGGCTGTCGCTGAGGTTCTGGCGCGAGCGGCGGTGCGTCCACTCCTCCAGTTCGTCGCCGAGGCCAAGCAGATACATCACCGTCGAGGCCGTGCGGAAATCGCGCTGCAGCATGGAGGCGGCGATAGCCGCCGCGTCGAGGACGGAGACGTTCAGCCGCCGCCGGCCGACAAGGCTCCCCAGCCCGCGGCGGAAGTACGGCAGCGCGCGCCAGGCCGTCATGACGTTGCGCACGGTCAGCGGGAACAACGAACGGAATGCGACGCGCGCCGCGGTGCCCAGAAGGATCTGCGCCAGCCCGGGCTGGCGTTCCGGCGCGGCGGGCATCTCCGCGGCGATCTCTCCGTAAAATTCTTTCGTCAGCGCCGTCATCGTCATCAGCACGGTGTCGCGGCTCTGCGGCGCGAAGTTCACCAGCACGCCGCGCGTGCGCCAGTTCGCCTGCGCCCGCGCGATGCCAGGCTGCGTTTCCAGCAGGGCGGCGACGACCGCCGCCTCGCGGACGGAAAACGCCTCGGCGGGATCGACGCGGAAGCGGATGCGCCCCGGCAATTCATGAACAATCTGATATTTCATGTCGAAAATAAAACGAAGGCGAAGCGCCGTTCGTGCCTCGCCTTCAGTCCTCTGCTACGCTTCCGCGGCGCCGGCGGTTTCCCTGGCCGCCTTCGCCTCAGCCACAATGTCTTCCGCGGATTCTTTCGCCTGCGCGGCCATGGCGGCGACTTTTTCCTGAAGTTCCAAGCCTTTGCCGGCGATCTTCACTGCGGCCTTTCGGGCCGCGCCGCTCTGCACCAGCGCGTAGGCGCCGGCGCCAACCACGATTCCCGCCGCAAAATAGAGCCACTTGTTGTCCATTCTCGGATCATCCTTTCCATCAGGGAGATCTCCCTCAAAAATGCCGATTTCAGTGTCGTTCCGCTTAATTTCGGCTAAAATATAACATATTTCTTCATCTTGTCAAATGCGCCCGGCGGCCGGCGCAAAAACGGCTTCGCGCTCCACGCTTCCTCCAAGCGCCCCGAGGTCTTGATTTTCAAGCGGCGCGTGATATATTTATAGTTTGCTGAAACTAATTCATATTCGAAGAAGACAATGGGGAGGCGATCGGCACGAAAAACTACGAAGAACTTTCCCGCCGCCATTTCAACAAGCAAGCCGCCGTCTACGACGAAAACACCGGCGTGTATTATTCCGGCCCGGCCAGAGTCAGCGGCGCCGACGCGCTGGCGTATTTCCGGGAGATACGGTACGAATCGCTGCTCGACGTCGGCTGCGGCACGGGGTTTCTCCTCGACGGGCTGGCCCGGCAGCGGCGCGCCGTTTACAAGGGGCTTGACATCTCGGAAGGGATGATCGAAATCGCGCGCGGAAAAAAAATCCCCGGCGCGGAATTCGTTTTGGGAAGCGCCAACAAACTGCCCTGGGCGGACGGAACTTTCGACGTCGTCACGTGCATTCAGAGCTTTCACCATTATCCCTACGCCGACGAGGCCATGCGGGAGGCCCACCGCGTTCTCAAGCCGGGAGGGCTGTATCTGCTCTCCGACACGGGCGTCGGCGGCCTGGGAGCGTGGTTTGACAACCACATCGTTTTCCCGCTGCTGCGAAGCGGCGACTGCCACGCCGAAAACCGGCACGCCATCGCGGCGCGCATGGAGCGCCACGGCTTCGCGGTGATCAGAAACGAACGGCTGCGCGGCCTGATCTACACCGTCGTCGGGCGCAAGCCGGAATCACAATGACAGGAGATGAATCCGCATCATGAAAGCCGATTATAAAAACTGGGTGCCGAAAGGTCTGATCGTGGCGCTGCTCGCCGCCGCCGCGGCCGCCGGACTCTGTTTCGCCGTCTTCGGCGTCGCCGGCTGGGGCGTGGGATGGACGGCGCGGATCGCATGGGCCGTCGCCGCCGGGACGATCTGCGCGCTCTGCCCCTTCTCGCGGCGCAGTTCATCGTCATGTACCGCGCTTTTTCCTATAATGGCAAACGGCAGCTGGCGCGTCAGGTCGTGGAGGGAACGGCGCGGTACGTCGAACTGCCGCCGGGAGGCTGCGGGCTGGACGTGAGCTGCGGCAGCGGCGCGCTGACGATCGCCTGCGCCAAACGCAATCCGCAGGGTTCCATGCTGGGCGTCGACCGCTGGGGGCACGAGTACGCCTCGTACAACAAGCCGCTTTGCGAGCGCAACGCGGCGGCCGAGGGGACGAACAACGTCAGCTTCGCCCGCGGCGACGCGCTGAAGCTGGACTTTCCCGACGAGAGCTTCGACGCCGTCACCAGCAACTACGTGTATCACAACGTAACCGGCGCCGACAAACAGGAATTGCTTCTGGAAACGCTGCGCGTGCTGAAGAAGGGCGGCGTCTTCGCCATTCACGACCTGATGACGCCGTCGCGCTACGGCGACATGCGGGCCTTCGCCGACGAACTGAAGCGGCAGGGGTATGAAGAAGTTCAGCTGCTCGACACGACCGGGGGCATGTTCATGAGCCCGGGCGAGGCCCGGCGTCTGATGCTCAAGGGCTCGACGCTGCTGACGGGAAGAAAATGACGGGAGTGAAATCATCGTGACAAACGCCGTTCACGTGACCGCGGGGATCCTGATCCCATTTTTGGGCACGAGCCTGGGCGCGGCCTGCGTTTTTTTCATGAAGGGCAACATGAGGGAAAACGTGCAGAAAAGCCTCACCGGCTTCGCCGCCGGCGTGATGGTCGCCGCCTCCGTGTGGAGCCTGCTGATCCCGGCCATCGATCTGGCGGCGCATTACGGCCGGGGCGCCGTCGTGCCGTCGGTCGCCGGCTTCTGGCTGGGGATCCTGTTCCTGCTGTTGCTCGACCACGCCATTCCGCACCTGCACCAGTTCAGCCAAGAGGCGGAGGGGCCGCGCAGCCGTCTGGCGCGCACGACGATGATGGTTCTGGCGGTGACGATCCACAACGTGCCCGAGGGCATGGCCGTCGGCGTAGTGTACGCCGGCCTGCTGGCGGGCACGGCGAACATCACGCCGATGAGCGCGCTGGCGCTGGCCGTTGGCATCGCCATCCAGAACTTTCCGGAAGGGGCGATCATCTCCATGCCGCTCCACGCCGAAGGGCAGAGCAAATGGAAAGCGTTCGCGGGCGGTGTGCTCTCCGGCGCCGTCGAGCCGCTGGGCGCGGCCGGCACGCTGCTGGCCATCGGTCTGGTCGTTCCGGCCATGCCCTATCTGCTCAGCTTCGCCGCCGGCGCCATGATCTACGTCGTCGTCGAGGAACTGATCCCAGAGATGTCGCAGCCTCCCCACTCCGATTGCGGCACGCTCTCGTTCGCTCTGGGGTTCAGCGTCATGATGGCGCTGGACGTGATGCTGGGGTAAGAACGGCGGTTGAAGAACAACTCATGATTATAATAAAGAAGCCGCTAGAAAATCCCGCGCTTTGCGGGAACTTCCAGAGGCTTCTTTCGTGCCGCGCCGGGGCGCGGACAAAACAGGTCGATTTGCGTCAGCGGCGCGCGGCTTCGAAGCTCAGGTCGGGATAACCGGCGGCGCGGACAGTCACCGCGCTGCGCTCCTTGAAAAGCGGCGCGGAAAGATCGAGGCGGCCTTCGCCGTCGATGACCTTCACTCTCTTCGGGTTGACCGCCGTGCCATCGATCGTCAGCTCGCGGACGCAGCGCAGATAGTTTTTGAAATCCTCTTCGCCGCCGACGGGAACGAGACGTCCGCCCTCCGCGTCGTAAGCGGCGGGCAGCGCGTCGGTCGAGAGCACGAACGCGGCCGTCAGCGTCTCGTACACGCCTTTTTCGTCCTTGACGTACACCTCGTATTCGCCGGGCTTGTTCTGCGCGGACCAAACGATGCGGCCGTCGGCGGCCGAAGCGCCGTCAAGCGCATGCACGTCGAACGCGGGAACGTAATCCCTGGGCAGTTCGCCCTCGATCGCAAACGCCGTGCCGCCGGCCGCGGCCATGGCGTTTTCCACCTTCAGGCGGCAGCCGGTGAGGACGGGCAGGTAAACTTGCGCGTCCACGTTGTAGACGGCCTTGTCGGTGATATAGCTCAGGCCGGTGATCGTCGTGCCCGTCAGGGTCTTGTAGTGCTCGGGGAAGGTCGGGTTGACGTCCTTGATGAACTTGGTGTAGCCCACGTTCCAGCCCAGCTCGCGGCCGCCGCGCCAGATGTTCTCCAGACGGCGCATGCCGTAATCGTTCTGCGCCGTGCGGACGATCACGCCGTACAGCGTTTCTTTCTCGGGGTCGGTGTCGAAGCCGTCCAGCTTCATCTGGTAGTCGCCGCGCCGGGTCATGGTCCTGACGCTGCCTTTCACGTTCGCGACGGCCACTTCCGGCAGTCCCTGCACCTTGCCGAAGGCGGGCGCGCCGTCGGATACGCTCATTTCCTTGAAAAACGCGGGCTCCTGCGCCAGTTCAGTCCAGGCGTAGCTGCCGAGGGCGAAAAGTTCGTCGGCCGAAGCGGCGTGGACAAATACAAATCCCTTCAGCGCCGCCTCGTCGGTCTTGACGGGGAACGTCACGCCTTCGATGATCAGCGCCGTGTCGTCGCCGGTGTGGTAGGTGCCTCCGACCAGGTGCGCGTTTTTCGCCTTGGCGACGGTCGCCGAGGTGACCGCGTCCACCGGTACGGCGTTCTTCGTCAGTTCCGCCTTGTAAAAATCGTTGTAGGGAACGTTCATCAGCACGTAAACCGGCGCGCTTTCGGCGCTCCCCGCCCCGCACGCCGCCAGCGCCAGCGCGGCGATTGCCGCTGTCAGTCTGCTTTTCAACATGTCCAGCCTCCTTGGTTACCTTAGTTAGATTCACCTAACATTGATATTATCATAACACCTCGATCGGCGACGTGTCAATGGCGCGTTCCGCCGGCAAAAGATACGGCCTCTTAGCTGTCAAGACATATGTTACGTTTAGAGAAAAACTCTGCTACGATCTGATTCGGGCTTTTAAAACCGAGAACCGTTTT
>CABTYW010000078.1 GCA_902489135.1 uncultured Synergistaceae bacterium | reverse complement strand
CGACATGCAGGACACGTTCTACTTCGGCGACGGCACCCTGCTGCGCACGCATACCAGCGGCATGGAGATTCACGCCATGCTGGACAGCGGCGCGCCTCTTCGCGTGGCGTGCCCCGGCCGGGTGTATCGGCGCGACAACGATCCGACGCACAGCCCCATGTTCCATCAGATCGAAGGGCTGGTGGTGGATCGCTCCATCTCCGTCGGCGACCTCAAGGGCTGTCTTGAAGCCATGATCCGCGGCGTTTTCGGAAAGAAACTGAAGGCGCGTTACCGCGCCAGCTATTTTCCCTTCACGGAGCCTTCAATGGAAGTGGACATCGAATGTTTCAAGTGCGGCGGCAGCGATGCGCACTGCCAGATCTGCAAGGGTACGGGCTGGCTTGAGATCGGCGGCATGGGCATGTGCCATCCCAACGTGCTGCGCTACGGCGGCATCGATCCCGACAAATACAACGGCTTCGCCTGGGGCATGGGCCTTGATCGCATCGCCATGCTCAAATACGGTCTCGGCGATTTGAGAGCGCTTTTTGACGGCGACAGCTCCTATCTGCTTTCGGGGAGGCAGGAATAATGCTGTTATCAATTAACTGGCTGAAAGAGTTTATCGACCTCAACGTGCCTCTGCAGGACATCGCCGAGAGGCTGTCTGTTTCGGGCACGGAAGTGGAATCCATCTGCCGTCCCTGCGAGAACGTCAAAGGCGTCAGAATTGCCAAGATCGTTCAGTGCAGCCGGCACCCCACAAAATCGGGGCTGAAAGTGACGCGTCTCGACGTGGGCGAGGGCGAATTCCCGCTCTGCGTCACCGCGGCGCCCAACGTGAAAGAGGGCGACGTGATTCCGTGGTTTGCCCCGGGTTCTTCCACCGTTGAGGGCGTAACGTTGGGCTGCCGCGACTTCGACGGGTACAACAGCGCCGGCATGATGTGCTCGGCCAAGGAATTGGGCGTGCCGGAGCTGACCGACGTTTTCGGAATTCTTCAGCTGCCGCAGGACGCGCCGGTGGGTGTCGATGGGGGAGAGTGGCTGGGGCTCAACGACGTGGTCTTTGACCTTTCCGTTACGCCCAACCGCGGCGATCTGCTGAGCGTGATGGGGGTCGCTTTGGAAATTCACGCCCTTTTCCCTCAGTGTACGCTCCATCTTCCCCAAATCACGGCGCCGAAAAACGACGAGCCCTGGACGCTGCCCTTCGAGGGCGTCAGCATTGAAACCGAAGGCTGCCGCGCCTATCGCCTCGGATTGGCCGACAACGTGTGCGTCAAGGCCTCGCCCCTTCAGGCGGGAGTCCGCCTGTGCATGTCGGGAATGCGCCCTCTCAACAACATCGTGGACGCCACCAATTACGCCATGCTGGCGCTTGGACAGCCTCAGCACGCCTTTGACGCCGCAAGTCTTCCCGGCGCCAACATCGCCGTTCGCCTCGCCCGCGACGGCGAAAAGATTGTCACTTTGGACGGCAAAAACCGCGCGCTGCTTCCCGAAGACATCGTCATTTCCAGCGGCGGCAAGGGCGTTGCCCTCGGAGGCGTCATGGGCGGTCTCAACTCGGAAATTTCCGATGGGACGAAACACGTGCTGCTTGAGACGGCTCACTTTACGTCGCCTTTTATCAGCAAAACGTCGCGCCGTTTAGGCATCCCCAGCGAGGCGGCTTTCCGATATGCCCGCGGCGTTGATCCCGCCATGACTGAAACGGCCATGAACTACACCCTCAGCCTCATGGAGCGTTGGGGCGGCGCACGAGCCTTCGCGCGCAGCTTCTATGCCGAAAACGGTCCCATTGAGCGTCGGCGTGTTACGCTCACGGCCGGGAAGATGAAAAGAATTCTGTGCTTCGACGATTTGGACGAATCCACGAAGATCCTTCACCGTCTCGGCATCGAAAGGGATTCGGGAAACGCCCATGAAGCCCTTTACCTGGTGCCGACGCGCCGCACCGACATCGCCATTGAAGAGGACCTGGTCGAAGAGGTGGGGCGCATCAGAGGGTATGACGCCATCGCCCCCACCATTCCCGTGCTGCATCAGCCCGGCGCCTTGAGCCCCGTGGTGCGTCTGCAGCGCCTTCTGCGTTCCGTGGCCCTTGCCCGCGGCTACACCGAAGTGGTGACCCTCAGCTTCATCAGCCCCGCGCTGCTCGAGGCGGTTCGTTATCCTCAGGCGCCGCAGTGCAAGATGGTAGCCAATCCCATCAGCGCGGATATGTCGGTCATGCGTCCGTCGCTGCTTCCCGGCCTTCTCGGCGGCCTGAGCAGAACGCTGCGCGGCGGCTGGCGCGATCCCGTTCACGTCTTCGAGTTCGGCCGCGTCTTCGTGCCGGAAAACGGCACGATCCGCGAAGTGGAGCGCATCGGCGGAATTGCCTATACCGGCAAGGAAAAGCGCTCTCTTTACAGCAGCTCCAAGGATGACTTCATGTTGGTCAAGGGCGACGTGGAAGCTTTGGCTCAGGCCTGCAATTCCAAGCTGATCTTCCGTCAATCTCAGCGCCATGACGGCCACGCGGGACAGACTGCGGAAATCCTGCTGGGCGAGCGCGTCATCGGCTACCTGATGGCGTTGAAGCCCGACGTTGCGGCAAAGTTTGACATTGCGGAGCCTTGTTATGCCTTTGAGCTTGACGCCGAGAACTTTCTCGGTGCCGAACTGCCTCACTATGGCCGCGGTGCCGCCTATCCGCCCGTTTATCGCGACGTCTCCATGCTGGTTGGCGACGAGATCAATACCGATGCGGTGATGGCTGACATTCGTTCCTGCGGCGGGGAGCTTCTGAGTTCCGTCCGTCTCTTTGACGTTTACCGCGGTCAGGGCGTACCCGAAGGCTTCCGCAGCATGGCGTTCTCCATGGCCTACCGCCTGAGCGAGCGCACGCTGCGCGACGAAGAAGTGGACGAACAGCACAACGCACTTCGTGCCGCACTGGAGACAAAAGGCTATGTTTTGCGTTAAAATAGAACGGCAATGATTTACAGTATCGCCATAAAACAAAGGAGGCACTTCCATGACCAATCTTTCAGAGCTTGATCAGCTTCTTGAGCGCGTCTCGGCGCGTCTCGGCGAGGCGGCGACGGCAAGCGCGTCGCTTCAGGACGAGCTGGCGAAAACGAAAAAACTTGTTGAAGAGAAAGAGCTTGACAAAATCCGTTCGCTCAAAGAAAAAGACCGCATCATCGAAGAACTGCTGCGCGACAAGATGAACCTCCAGAAGGACAAGGAAGCGCTTGAGGCGAAAATGGACGAAATCGCTAAAACTCTGCGCTCAATCCTTCCCGACAACGGAGCCGAGAGGCGGTAATCGCCATGGAGGACAATATCCGGGAGACCCGAATTACTCTCGGCAACAAATCCTACCTCCTTCGCACCGCTCTTTCCGCTGAAAAATTCGAGGACATTATGGCCTTCAGCCAAAAGCTTTTTGCGTCGCTGGATCCCAAGGCGGATCAGGAAAAACGCTTTCTTTTGGGCTGGATGTATATGGCCTACAAACTTCAGCAGGTTCAGAGAAAACTTGCCGCCATGATCGACCAATACGGTGATGCCGACTCCGCACCCGGCGGCGACGAAGAAGGCGGACAGGGAGGGCGGCTTCAATGACTTTAGCTGACGGTTTCGATCTCTGTATGCTGTTGGTGGTGCTCTTTTTCTCCGTAAAGGGAGTCCTTCACGGCTTTACCAGCGAGATCTTCTCGCTCATCGGCATTATTGCCGGCATCTACCTGGGCTTTTTGTGGGCCGACCGCGTGGATGTCTTCATTCGCCGATTTTTTCCGCAGCTTGACCTTTCGGTGAGCCGAATCCTTGCCATCGCGGTTATATTTTTCGCGGTGTGTGTTGCCTGCGCGCTGTTGGGAAGGCTTTTGCGGGCCCTTCTGGCTTTCGCCTGCCTTTCCACCCTTGACCGCATGTGCGGCCTGTTCGTGGGGTTTGCCAAGGGCGCGGCCGTGGTGGTGTTCATCGTGGTCGTGCTGAACCGGGCGGGATCTCTTCTGCCCGGCGCCGATTTCAGCGGCAGCAGAGCCGTGGCTCTTGTTAATGCGCTTCTGCCTGACCTTCAGCATTATCTCAACGCTCTGCTGTCTTCCAGCGCCGCCTGAGGAACTTCCATGATCATCAGCGGCGAAGTTCGACAGTCACTGGAAATTGCTGAAGTCCTTCGGCTCATCTCCGCAGGTGCCCGCACTGAACTGGGAAAGAGCGCACTGGAAACCATTGAACCTGCCGCCGACATGCCCCAGCTTGTAAGCCGCCAGAACTTACTGGCGGCTTATTTGAACTTTGCGGACAGCGGCGGAACTTTTCCGTGGAACGACGCAGCGCAGATCGTTTCCGGGGACCTGAAGGAAGCGCGGCACACGGCGCTGTTGCTGGGAGACGAACTTCTCAAGGTGCGCATTCTGCTGGCACTGGCCAAGGCCGTGCGCGATAAAGCCGAGGAAGTGCGGGAAAAATACACCGAGTTCGGCTGGTTCGTGAGCCACATCCGCGACTTCGGCTCCGAGCTGGAGAAGCTTTCGGTGCTTAACAGCGACGGCACGCTGGCCGACGGCGCATCGCCCAAACTTCGCGAGATCCGCGACGAACTGACGCAGAAGCGGAGCGGGGCGCGCAAAACGGGCGGCGCTTTGCTGAACGGCAGCATCAGCACCATGCTCCAGGAGCGCGTGCTTTCCCTTCGCAACGGACGATATTCCGTGCTGGTCAAACAATCCTGCGTCGCCCGCTTCCCCGGAATCGTCAGCGACAAATCGTCGTCGGGCAGCTCGGTTTACATGGAACCTCACGCTCTGGTGCCGTTGAACAACCGCATTGCGGCGCTGACGGAAATGCAGCGTCAGGAAGAGCGGCGGATCTTCGGAGAACTGACTCAAATGCTGCTTCAGCGCGAAAGCGCCATTGACGATGCCGAAAAAGCTCTGGCGCAGCTGGACCTTTTTTACTGCATGACCGACCTGATTTCACTGCGGAAATGGCGGTTGCCCGAACTGGTTCAGCGTTCCGAGTTCAGCTTTTACGGCCTGAGCCATCCGCTGCTGGGAGAAAAGGGCGTTCCCGTGGACATCTACTGCGGAAAGGATTTTCGCGCGCTGGTGATCACGGGCCCCAACACCGGCGGCAAGACCGTGGCGCTGAAGACCGCCGCGGTAGCTATTTTTCTGGCCTGGTGCGGCCTGCCCGTGCCCGCAGCCGACGGTTCCTCCGTGGGCCTCATTTCGGCCATTTATGCCGATATCGGCGACGAGCAGAGCATTGAGCAGAGCCTTTCCACCTTCAGCTCGCACCTCAAGCGCATCGTCGAAATGCTGAAAACTGCCGACAGCAGCAGCCTTGTGCTGCTGGACGAGCTGGGAGCCGGCACCGATCCGCAGGAAGGAGCCGCATTGGGCATTGCTATTCTTGAAGAGCTGATCGCCCGCAAAAGCCTCGTTTTGGCCACCACCCACCACAATCCCATCAAGCGCTTCGCCGCCACAACGCCGGGCGTCGAAGCGGCCTGCGTCGATTTCGACATGAAAACCCTGAGCCCGACCTACCGCCTGCTGGTGGGCATTCCGGGCCGGAGCAACGCCCTGGCCATTGCGCGGCGTTACGGAATGCCGGCCGCTTTGGTGGATCGGGCACAGAAACACCTCAACAGCGACGAGTTGAACGTGGAAAAGCTGATGGGACAGCTTCAGGAAAAGCGTTTGGCCACGGAGAAACTGGCTCGCGACCTGACCCTTGAAAAACAGCGGTTCGACGCCGAAAAGGAAAAAATGCGGAAGCGCCAAAGCGACACCGAACAGAAACGCGACGAGATGCTGCTCAAGGCCGAGCGGCAATCTCAGAGAGTGTTGGACAACGCCGAAGCTCAGGCCCGAAAACTGCTCAAATCGCTGGAAGGTGCGGCGAAATCGGCGGGACACCGTGAGATGGCCAAACAGAAAGAGAAAATCGACAGAACGCGCGGCACTTCCACCATTCGACAGGCCAAAATAGAAAAACGTCACCTTCCCGAGAAAAAAAATGCCCTGGACGTGGGCGCACACGTCAAGCTGAGCGACAGCGCCGTTAAAGGAGACATCCTTTCCATCGACGGAGAGAACGCCGTCATACAGGCAGGCGCCATGCAGATCAAAGTGAAGCTGTCGCGGTTAATTCCCGCACAGCCCGCCGCTTTCATGAAGACCGCCGATGAAATTTCCATCGTCAAACGCCCCGACGACGTTCCCAGTTCACTGATGATTCGCGGAATGCTGGCCGACGACGCTTTGCCGTTGGTGGAGCGCTACCTGGACCGCGCCATGCGTGCTGGTTACGGAGAAGTGGCCGTCATTCACGGACACGGCGAAGGCATCCTGCGCCGACTGGTCCATGGGCTCTGCGACCGCCTGCCCTACGTTGACAGCTATCGTCTCGGTGACCGCGGCGAAGGCGGATGGGGCGTGACCATCGTAAAATTTCGTTAAACAAACGAAGCGCCGCGCCTTGACGGAAAAAGTGAAACGGTGTATCCTACATAACGTCGCGCATCACCGCGTGCATCATTGCGCTCGTAGCTCAATTGGATAGAGTGTCGCCCTCCGGAGGCGAAGGTTGTGGGTTCAAGTCCCGCCGAGCGCGCCATGTATTAAAAAGAGAAAAAAAGAAAAATAGAACGAAAAAGCCCTGCGTTTGCAGGGCTTTTTATGTTATACGCAGATTGCGTAAAGAAAGAGAAAGAACTCAAAAGAGCTGAACTTGTACCCTGAAGAGGCGTTCCCGTGCTCACTGGAAGCTCGGTAAGCGCGTTACCGAAATTGACTAACAGACAAATTTTATACAGAGGCGACCTCTATTGCAGAGGCCGCCTTTTTCGTACCCTGAAGGAGGTGGGGCGGTGGAGCGGAGCCACTCGTCATTTTGGATGTCGCGCTCGCTTGAAATGGAATTTCGGCGGAAATGGCGGCAGGGCTCTGCCTGACGACAACCTGCGTCTTTTTCATGAACAACGCGGCGGGGATGCTGCCTGGCGGGCTCGCGCGCGCCGGTGCGGGGCTGCTGGGGCTGCATGCCTACAACAAAAGTCCGCAGGGGAAGGCTCACAAGGCTCTGGCGGAGCGCCAGGAGCTGGAAGGCGAAGTGATGGCTTTATCCCGGTCAATATGTATGATGTTGTAATAGACAAAAGGACTTCCCGCAAACAACCGACGACTGCTTCGGCATCAGATGCGGGAAGTCCTTTTTCTGGAATAACTGTACGCAATATGCTTCGCGGTGTCAAGGGCATGGACGGAAAAATCTACGCCCGGTCTTAGCTGTCAAGACATATGTTACGTTTAGAGAAAAACTCTGTTACGATTTGATTCGGGCTTTTAAAACCGAGAACCGTTTTTGCCGTTCTGTTGTAT
>CABTYW010000077.1 GCA_902489135.1 uncultured Synergistaceae bacterium | reverse complement strand
CCGCGGGCAAAGCTCTGGCCGTCGACGGCGGAAAATTCTCTCAGTTCATCACCGACACGTTGACGCAAAATCCTCTGTTTACGCTGGAACGCCAGGAAGTCCGCGACATCCCCGAGGGATACTGCATCCTCGCCAGCGGGCCGCTGACTTCGCCGGCGCTGGCCGAGAGCCTGCAGCGAATGACGGGGGAGGACCATCTTTTCTTTTACGATGCCGTCGCTCCCGTGGTGGAGCTGGATTCCGTGGACATGACCGTGGCCTACCGCAAAGACCGCTATGAAGACGGCGGCGATTATATCAACTGCCCCATGGACAAAGAGAGCTATCTGCGCTTTTATGATGCCCTCGTTTCGGCACAGCGTGCGCCCCTCCGCGATTTTGAAAAGGACGCGAAGTACTTTGAAGGCTGCATGCCCGTGGAGGTGTTGGCCTCCCGCGGTCTGGACACCCTGCGCTTCGGGCCCCTGCGTCCCGTGGGACTGGAAGACCCCCGCAGCGGCGCACGGCCCTATGCCGCAGTGCAGCTCCGCCAGGACAATCTGGAAGGGACGCTCTACAACATGGTGGGCTTTCAGACCAATCTGCGCTGGAGCGAGCAGGAGCGCGTCTTTCGCCTCATTCCCGGCCTCGAAAGGGCGGAATTCGTGAGAATGGGCGTCATGCACAGAAACATCTACGTGGATGCGCCGCGCTGCCTCGACGGCTTTTTGCGTCTTGCGGGACAGGAGAAACTTTTTCTCGCCGGACAGCTTGCGGGAGTGGAGGGATACCTCGAAAGCACCGCCATGGGCGCCGTCGCCGCGCTGGGCGTTTTTTCGTCGTTGATGGGCCTGCCACAGCCTCAATGGCCTCAGGAAAGCGCCATCGGCGCATTGCTGCGCCGTCTGCGCGACACCGCCGCTCCCAGACCGGCCCCCGTCAACGCCACCATGGGAATTTTTCCGCCCCTTGAAGAAAAAATCAAAAACCGCCGCGACCGCAACCTTCGCCTCATTCAGCGCGGACGGGAAAAAATGGACGCTTTCGCCGGGGAATATCCTCAGTTTTTTTCTTGAGGCCTTGGCGGAAGGTTCGGCCGTTTTTTCTCTTCAAAGCGCCCTTTGGCGGAAATTGTCAAAATTTTATCCTTCCGTCACAAAAGAAAATGTGTGAATAGGAATGATTTTAAGCGGATTCTATGGTATTATTTATTTAAGTAAGGCAATAAAAGACAATGACAAAAGGAAGGAAGAAATCCATGGCCGGCGATGAGTTCAACCAACAGCTTGACGCCTTCCTTCAATATCTGCAGAACAACCGTGCAAACTCCGAAAACACCGTGACCAACTACGCCGTCGATTTGGCGCAGTATGCCGATTTCATGGAAACTCAGGGCATTGCGCTGAAAGACGTGACCGGCCAGTCCATCCGCGCCTTTCTGCGGTCACTTTCGGGCTTCGGCTACGCCGGTTCCTCCATCGCGAGAAAGCTTTCGGCGGTGAAAACTTTTGAACAGTATCTTTTGGAGAAAAACTTCGTCAGCTCCGATCCCGCGGCGGCTTTGCGCAGTCCCCGCATCCCCGAACGGCTGCCCCGCGCCCTGTCGCGCGAGGCCATGGACGCCCTGATCGCCCAGGCGTGGAAGATCGAACCGTGCCTGCGCAACGGCACGATGCTGGAAGTGCTGTACGCCTGCGGCCTGCGCGTATCCGAACTGGTCTCGGTGCTCTGGGAGAACGTCGACCTCGAAGGTCGAACCATCAGAGTTTGCGGCAAAGGCGACAAAGAACGCTTCGTGCTCTTCGGAAAATATGCCCTCGATGCCCTTTCGCGCTGGAAAGAGCAGCGCCCCCCCGATGCCCCGTATCTCTTTCCTGGGCAACGGGGAGGACACATCACCGTGAGAACCGCCCATCGGGTGGTGGTACAGGCGGCGCTTCAGGCCGGCCTGACGGGCGTCACGCCCCATTCCATACGTCACAGTTTCGCCACCCATATGCTCGAAGGCGGCGCCGCGCTCAACGTCCTTCAGGAACTTTTGGGGCACGAAAGCCTGCTGACCACACAGCGTTATCTTAAAATCACCCCCGGCCATTTAAGAGACAGCTACCTGGCTGCCCATCCGCGTGCGGGCGAGGAGGAACGGAACTGAATGTGGGAGAACATGACTTTTCACGGAACCACCATCATCTGCGTCCGGCGGGACGGTAAAGTCGCCATGGGCGGCGACGGACAAATGACGCTGGGCAACCAGATCATTAAAGCCGGCACCAAAAAAGTGCGCAAGCTCTGCGACGGCAGCGTCATCGCCGGTTTTGCCGGAGCCACCGCCGACGCCATGACCCTTCTCGATCTTTTCGAAAAGAAACTTTCGGAGTACAGCGGCAACCTCATGCGCGCCGCCGTGGAGCTGGCAAAACTGTGGCGTACCGACAGAATGCTGCAAAAACTGGAGGCCATGCTGCTGGTCTCCGACAAAGACCATACCATTTTGCTTTCCGGCGCCGGCGACGTCATCGAACCCGAAAACGACGTGGCGTCCATCGGTTCCGGCTCGGGATTTGCTCTGGCCGCCGCGCGGGCCTACCTTGACGCCTCTCAGTTCAGCGCCGCCGAAATCGTCAGAAAATCCCTTCTCATCGCCTCCGAAATCTGCATTTACACCGACAACATTCTGACCGTGGAGGAACTGTAATGCTCCTTTCTCAAGAACTTGAAACGCTCATCCCCGCCGAAGTGGTAAAGTACCTCGGCCGCTACATCGTCGGACAGGACAAGGCCAAGCGCGCCGTCGCCGTCGCCCTGCGCAGCCGCCTGCGCCGAAGAAAACTGCCGCCCGACGTCGCCGCGGAGATTGCGCCGAAAAACATCCTGATGGTCGGCCCCACCGGCGTGGGCAAAACGGAAATCGCGCGCCGCATCGCCGACCTTGTAAACGCCCCCTTCGTCAAAGTCGAAGCCACCAAGTTCACCGAAGTGGGTTACGTGGGACGCGACGTGGATTCCATGATCCGCGATCTGGTTGAAAAAGCCGTGCAGATCGTCAAAAAGAGAATGATCGAAGAAGTGGAAGAGCCGGCCCGCGAGCGCGCCCGTGACCGCATGACCGACTACCTGCTGCCCGCGAGAAAAACCTCCTCGGGCATCCCCACCCTCACCGCCTGCCTCAAAGGACAGACCTCACCGCAGAATTCCGACGAGAACGACAGTTCCCGCGCCCCGTCGTCGGGAACGCGGGAGAGACTTCGCGCCATGTTGGTCAGCGGCAAGCTGGACGAGAGGGAAGTGGAAATCGACGTCGAAGAGCCCAACAATCCCTTTGCGGCCTTCAGCAACGGCGAGTTCGGCGCCATCGGCGTCAACCTCACCGAAATGCTGGGCAACTCCATGCCGGCCAGGACGAAGAAACGCCGCATGAAAGTGAAAGACGCCCTTCGAGTGCTCCAGTCTCAGGAAGCCGAAAAGCTCATCGACACCGAAGCGCTGAACCGCGAAGCCCTGCAGGCCGCCCAGCAGGAAGGCATCGTCTTCATCGACGAAATCGACAAAATCGTCACCCTTGGAAACCGCAGCGGCGACGTGAGCCGCGAAGGCGTGCAGCGCGACCTGCTGCCCATCGTTGAAGGCAGCACCGTCAGCACCAAGTACGGAACCGTCAAAACCGATCACATCCTCTTTATCGCCGCCGGCGCCTTTCACCAGTCCAAGCCCGCCGACCTCGTTCCCGAGTTGCAGGGGCGTTTTCCCATCAGAGTGGAACTGAGCCCGTTGGGCAAGGCCGAACTTCGCCTCATCCTCACCGAGCCCGAGCACAGCCTGCTGAAACAAACCCAGGCCCTCCTCAAAACCGAGGGAGTGGAACTGAAATTTACCGATGAAGCCATAGATGAAATCGCGGCCCTGGCCGAAACCATGAATTTGGAAATGGAGAACATCGGTGCGCGCCGACTGCACACCATCATCGAGCAGCTCACCGAAGACATCAGCTTCAGCGCACCCCAACACAGCGGCGAAACCGTGGAAATCACCCGCGAATTTGTCACACAAAAGCTGCGGCCGCTTATCGGCGACAAAGATTTGAGGCGCTACCTGCTTTAAGCAGGCGCACGAAAGGAGCCCATGGGAAGTGAAGCAAAATATCATCAAAGAGCTCAAAGTCGAAAAGACGACTCCCGAGACCGGAAACGACAGCCGGGCCATGCGGGAACTGCTTGAAAAAACCCGACAGGTCAATCGTGCGCTTCAGGGAAGGCGCGAGGGCGCCAGCCCCGACTACAACAAACTGGCGCGCCTGCTCTGCGAGTTTTCCACCGCCAACGTTTACGTTTTAAGCAGCGAAGGACAGATCCTCGGCTACTCATGGGTCAGCGAGTATCACAGCGAAGCCATTGCTTCCTTTATCGAGCAGGGCTATATGCCCGAAAGCTTTGTAGAACGCCTGGCGCAGCAGCGCGAAACCGTTTTGAGCAAAGCCGACGGATCCCTCTTTGACGATCAGCAGACTTCCGACGAACAGAAAACCGCCCTGTATGTGCCCATTTACGGCGCGTCGGAGCGGCTGGGAACCCTGTTGCTTGCCCGCTCGTCCAGCAATTTCGTCACTCAGGATCTGGTGCTTGCCGAATATCTCGCAACCCTGGTGGGCATCGAAATTCTGCACGACCGCTCCCATCAAATCGAAGAGCTCGCCCGGGAACGCCTGGTGGTGAACATGGCCATGAAAGCCCTGTCCTATTCCGAGATTGACGCCATCAATCACATCATCAACCGCCTCAAGGACATGTCCGAAACCGGGGGAACGCCCCTCAGGAAGGGCAGCACCTGCGAAGGCGTGGTCATCGCCAGCAAAATTGCCGATCAGGTGGGCGTCACCCGCAGCGTCATCGTCAACGCCCTTCGCAAGCTCGAAAGCGCCGGAATTATCGAAAGCCGCAGCCTGGGAATGAAAGGGACGTTCATTAAAATCCTCAGCCCCATGTTTGTCGACGAACTGGCCGCCAAATTCAACCCCTCAAAGTAACGGAAGCCCTTGTCGGCGCTTTTCCCGCAACGCCCTCCTTTGGCCGCCGCTTCAAAAAAATTGCCTCTGGAAAGCAGCGGAAACTTGCGATAAAATAAAGAGCAATCTAGAGTTCTCAGGAGGCACCCATGAAACTGAAACAGCATGCCGCCGCAGGATTGCTGATGCTCATTGTGTCGGTTTTCGTTCCCGCAGCGCCCTGCACTGCGGCAAACAGCGACCCTCGAACCCTACAGAACGAAGCGCCCGCGGCGCGGCGCAGAGACGCCGCCCACGAAGAAGCCGCGGCTCACCTGTTTTGCTATTACAACGGGAAACTGGGCAGAGCCCGTGCCGAAGAATATGCCCGGCATGTCATGGACGCTTCAAAACGCTATGGCATCGCCCCCTCGCTGATCGCCGCCATGATCGTCAAAGAATCCCATGCCAAAGCCAACGCGCGGTCCAAGTACGCCGTCGGCCTCATGCAGGTCTACTGGCGACTTCACCGCCAATCCATCAGAAAGCGTTTTCCCCACATCACCACAGAGAAAATCCTGATGGAACCCCGCAACAACATCATGGTGGGCACGTGGCTTTTTTCAAAGTATCTGGCCGACTGCGGCGGCAGCGAGAGAAAAGCGTTGCAACGCTACCTCGGATCCAGCGCCGGCCGCTACGTTTCTCAGGTTATGCAGTACAGAAAACGGTTCACCGACCGTGTGAACCGCACCTTGCAGCGTCATACGAAACGAAGCCGACCGTAACGGCTTCTCATGCGCGTTAAAGCAAAAAGCATTTTTCTGCTATAATTCATACATAACAATAGGTGAATTTGGAGGAATTTTTCATGGGCAAACTGGTTAATGACGTCTACCTTTCCGGCGTAATTCATTTCCTCAAGGGCGAGAGCTTCGGCGAAAGCCGCCTCGGCAAGTATTTCGAATTCTCGCTCAAGCGCCAGTACTGCGATACCGACGGCTGCGACAGAGTGGACTACCTTCGCATGAGAGTTTTCGATCCCGCTATTCAGGAATGGATCGCCCAACAGGAAGAAGGCGCCCCCGTGTGGATCGCCGGCGAACTTCGCTCATCGCTGGGAAGCGGGCGCATCTACGTGATGGTTTCAAAAATTCAGACCCTGAATCAGCTTTAAGCCGCACACGCATCAGAAAAAATATCATTAAAATATCATTAGAAGAAGGAAATTTTCAATATGCCAGATCTGGCCCCCGGTGATGTTGTTACAGGAGTCGTCGAACAGATAATGCCCTACGGCGCGTTCCTGCGCCTTGAAAACGGACAGAAAGCCATGATCCACATCTCGCAGCTTTCCCACAAATTCATTAAAAGCGTGGATGCCGTCCTTCAGCTGAAGCAGGAAGTCAAAGCCAAAGTCATCAAAATCGATGAGCGCGGCCGCATTGACCTCTCCATGAAAGCCCTTGAAGAGCCGCCCGCACCGCCGATGCCCGGAATGAACAGACGCTTTTCCGCATCGGAAAAGAGCGACAGCGCCTCCGGCCCCGACGATTTTGAGAAAAAACTGTCCAATTTTATGAAGACCAGTGAAGAAAAAATCAACCTTCTCATGAATTCCAGAAACAGCAAAGGCGCTCGCCCTCCGCGGCGCAAAGGCGCGCGTCCCTAATTCCATGCAAAACCTTACAGAGCGGGAAACCTTTCGGGGTTTCTCGCCTTTTCATGCCCGCAGCGCCGCCCTCGTGGCGGCGCAAATGGAACACCGCGTATTCGACCCCGCGCTCGTGTTGGGATCGGCCCAGTGTCCATGGGGGTACCCGCAGGTCATCCTGTGCCGTCCCTGCTCTAGGGGAAAACCCTTTCCCACACTGTTCTGGCTCACCTGCCCCTACGTGGCGGCCGCCTGCGGACGTCTGGAGTCCTCAGGCGGCGTTGCGCTCCTCGAAGAATTTTTGAAGCCGCGGGCTCATGAGTACAGAGCCTATACCGCAACATACCGCCGTGCGCGGCTGTCGCTGATCGGCCCCGTTGAAAAACATTTCCTTCGCCGCTTTCAGCCGCAAATCTGGGCCGTACTGGAGCGCACGGGCATCGGCGGCATCCGAACCGCCCGCCCCCTTACAGTCAAGTGCCTGCACCTTCAGGCAGCCGCCGCGTTGGGTTTGCCCGGACACCCCGCCCGGCCCTGGTTTGACCGAAAGCTGGGGGCACTGTGTTGCCAGGACCGCCGATGCCGCAGATATCTTCACCAATAACACATCGCTGATACAGGCGATCCCTGAGCCCAAACAGCCATGAAAATCGAAAAAACAGCCGGCACAAGAAGCGGCGGCCTCTGTAACGAGGCCGCCGCTTCTTGTGCCGTTTATAAGGGTCACACCGCCGGGTGGTACAGAACTGCGGAACTTTTCGCTCACTTCGGCGAAGT
>CABTYW010000076.1 GCA_902489135.1 uncultured Synergistaceae bacterium | reverse complement strand
TGCCCCTGCGGAAGCGGCAAAAAATATAAGTTCTGCTGCGGAAGAAACCGTTAGTTTTTCCGCGCTGATAGCGGCGTCCCCTTGGGACCTCGCCTCAGGAAATTGCCGATGATCTTGAAATACGTCATGAAACTCTCTGCAGACCCGTCATAAAAAGTCGGTTAAATCAACCGACTTTTTCTTTTTCTTCGACGCCGATAATGTTAAAATGAGGACGATCCATAGAGAAGTAGAAAATTATTTTGCCGTGATCCGAAGATAAAGGGGGCGGAACTGTCCATGCGACGAAAAAAAACTTTGATCCTGCTGGTAGTGTTGTGCTGTGCCTGTGCCCTTTTGGCAGAACCTCGCGGCGCCGCCGCTTCGTCGTCGGACTGTTCCAATGGAAGGGCGCTGCCTCCGCCCAACAAAAATCTCCGACGCGAGACTGCGACAGCGCCTTTGCCCCTGCGGCAAAATCCTCCTGTCACTTTTAAAGGCGTCGGCAGCAAAACAGGTCGGTTTGACACGGGCTTCCGACGGGAAAATCCCCGGCTCAAAAAAAACGATGACGAGGAAAAGCCCTCGGGCATTGAACTTTCCCCCGCACTTCAGAAAATTGTCGACGACGCCGATCACGTCATTGAAAAAATTGACGAAGCCACTTTGGACGCCGTCAACGTGCCGTTGAAAGCCCTGGGGCTGGAAGCTGAAAGTGCAGAGCTTCGCCCTTCCCACGGCGGAGTCAATCTGGACATCTCCATCAAGCTCCACCGACAAAAAAACTCAAAGAAGAAAAAGGAGAAAAACGAGCTCTACCAACTGGTAACCCCGCAAGGCGCAAATCAGCCGGCGGATCCTCACTGACAAAGGGCGCTTTATGGACGCGGGAGAGGACAAGCTGTTCTGCCGTCGGGCCTTCATCTTGTGCTTTACAGGAAAGTGCTGTATTATTTTTTTTCGGAAACGATCTTTTAGATAGTGTCTTTCAGCAAAGTTAGGAGCGTTTTTATGTATTCAGTAGACAAAATTCGCAATCTGGCAATCGTGGCTCACATCGACCACGGCAAGACCACGCTCATCGATTCCATTTTCCGCGGAGCCCACACGTTCCGGGAGAACGCCCAGGTCGCCCAACGCATCATGGATAGCGGCGAACTGGAGCGCGAACGCGGCATCACCATCACGTCAAAACACTGTACCGTCGAGTGGAACGGTTATCTGATCAACATCATCGACACCCCCGGGCACGCCGATTTTTCCGGCGAGGTGGAGCGTGTTCTTTCCATGGTTGACAGCGTTCTGCTGCTGGTAGACGCCAATGAAGGCCCCATGCCGCAAACTCGCTACGTGCTTTCCAGAGCTCTGGCCATGGGACTGAAGCCCATCGTCATCGTCAATAAAGTGGATCGTCCCAGTGCAACCCCCGAGGCCGCGCTGGAAAAGACTTTCGATCTCTTCCTTGAACTGGGAGCCACCGACGAACAGGCCGACTTTCCCGTGCTCTACGGGTCGGGACTGAACGGCTGGCTCGTGCGCGACCTGGAAAAAGACCGCCACGAGGGCATGGACGCCCTTTTTGAAACCATCGTTGACCGCGTTCCGCCGCCGCCTTCCACACAGGACAAACCCTTCCTGATGCAGGTCAGCACTCTGGCATGGAACGATTATGTCGGCCAAATCGGATGCGGTCGCATTCTTTCCGGCACGCTGCACAAAAACGACGTCTTCATTCACAGCCACACCCGATGGAACGACGAAGAGCATCACGAAAAGGGCTGGAACGTGGCTTCGTCCAACTCGGAAAAGGCCGTCCATCTGTGGGTCACCCGCGGCCTCAAGCGCGTCGAAGTGGATGAAGTTTTCGCCGGCGATATCGTTTGGCTGTCGGGGCCAAAAACCGTCGCCATCGGCGATACCTTCGCGTCGCCGGAACTGAACGGTGAAACCCTTCATCCCCTGGACATCGAAGAGCCCACGGTCTCCATGTTCTTTCTGGTGAACAACAGCCCCTTCGCGGGACGCGACGGCACGCCTTTGACGTTGCGACAGCTCAAGGGCCGCCTTGAGCGCGAATGTCAGACCAACGTCGCCCTTCGGGTGGAAGACTTGGGACGCCCCGACGGCCTCAAAGTTTCGGGGCGCGGCGAGTTGCAAATGGCCATTTTAGTGGAAGAAATGATCCGCGAGGGTTCGGAGCTCTGCGTTTCCCGCCCTGAAGTCATCACGAAAACCGACGACGGCGGGCACCTTCTTGAACCCATGGAACAGCTCATTATCGACGTGCCCGAAGCCTATCAGGGTATTGTCATCGAAAAGCTCTCGGCGCGCAAGGCCGACATGACGGGCATGGCCGTGCTCCCCACAGGCGTCTCGCGCCTGGAGTTCGACATCCCCACTCGCGGCCTTTTGGGATACAGAAATACCTTCCTGACGGATACCCGCGGTCTCGGTGTCATGTCGTCACGTTTTCGCGGATATGATCTCTGGCGCGGCGAGGTGGTCAGCCGCAACCGAGGCTCCATGGTGAGCATGGACACCGGCACGGCCACAAGCTATCAGCTGGAAAACCTCCAGGAACGCGGCGTCCTGTTCATCACGCCCGGCACTGAAGTCTATGCCGGACAGGTGGTGGGCGAACATTCCCGTCCCAACGACATCCCCTGCAATCCCACCAAAAAAAAGGCCATGACCAACTATCGTTCCTCCACCAAGGACTTGGGCATTCGTCTTGACGTGCCGCGCAAAATCGTTCTTGATCACGCGCTGGAGTGGATCGCCGACGACGAACTTGTGGAAGCCACGCCGAAAGAAGTTCGCATCCGCAAAACCATTCTCGATCTGACGGAGCGCAAAAAAGCGTCCAAGATCAAGAATGAAGACGCCTGAGAGGCTTTTTCGGTGAGCAGGATCGTCTCTGTTTTCGGAGCAGGCTCGTGGGGAACGGCGTTAGCCCAGGTTCTTGCCCGCAACAGACATGATGTGCGCCTCTGGTGTCACAACGGAGAACAGGCGGAACAAATCAATAGAAACGGTTACAACCCCTTTTATCTGACCGATTATCCCCTTCTGCCCCAAATTCAGGCTTCGCCGTCACTGGCGGAAACGGCTCAGGCGTCCGATCTCTGGCTTTTCGTGACGCCCACGCAGCACCTCCGCCCCCTGCTGGAAGCGCTGGAGCCCTATTACCGTCAGGAAGTAAAAATCGCCAACGCCGCCAAAGGCATGGAGATCGGATCTCTGAGGCTCATCAGCCAAATTGTGGGTGAACTCTTCCCCGAGGCGCCCTATACGGTAATTTCAGGGCCCAGCCACGCCGAAGAGACTATCAGAAATCTTCCTCTCGCCCTGGTGGCCGCTTCAGCTTCGCCAACGACGGCGGAGCTTTGGCAGTCACTTCTCAACCGCGATACCTTCCGTGTTTACACCAACAGCGACGTCACAGGAGTGGAAGTGGGCGGCGCGGTGAAAAACGTCATCGCCATCGCCTCGGGGTTGCTGTGCAGCATGGAAATGGGCGACAACAGCAGAGCGGCCATGGTTACCCGCGGCCTCTCGGAGATTGTCCGCCTCGGCACCGCCATGGGGGCGCAGCCTCAGACTTTTCTCGGTCTGGCGGGCATCGGCGATCTCATGGTTACCGCCTACAGCCGTCACTCCAGAAATTTTCGATTTGGAGAGCTGCTGGGACAGGGGCTGACTATGGACGAAGCCATCCGGTCCTTGGGGCAGGTCGTCGAAGGCGCCTTCACCGTAAAGGCCGTGCAGGAACTTTCGGCAAGGCTCTCAGTGGAAATGCCCATCTCCTCGGCGGTTTTCCAAATTCTCTACGAAGGGCTTCCGCTGAAGAACGCCATGAAAAACCTTCTCAACCGTTCGCCCAAGCCGGAAATGCAGGAATTCCGGAGCTAGTGCCCCACCGCAAAAATAAGGCTTGCAGACTTGTACGTCTTAGCGTACACTCTACATGCAACATACGATGAAGGAGGTGTTTCCCGATGGCAGCGAAAGTTAACGTTGACACTTGCGTCGGTTGCGGTGCCTGTGAGGGTTCGTGCCCTGTAGGCGCCATCACGATGAACGACGGCAAATCCACCGTCGATGAGGGCAAATGCGTGGAGTGCGGCGCCTGTGTGAGCTCTTGCCCCGTTGAGGCTATTTCTCTGTAATCCGTAACAAAGGCTGCCCCCGTGGGGGCGGCCTTTGAGTTTTTATGGGCTCGATCCGTTTCATCTGAAAAAAGGACTTTTCCCATGGGAAAAGTCCTTTTTTTATGCTGCAAAACAATCAATTTTTTGCGGAGCCGGCCGTTTTTTCCAGCCGCAAAGCCGCAATCGTCAGCGCGGCACAGGCGGCGGGATACTCCTTCAAAGCTCCGCCGAAGGCGTGAACCACTTGCTCGGCGCGTTTTTTCCACGGCGCGGCGCCCGTCATTTCATACAGTGAGAGCAGACAGTTGGCCATCACGCCGTTGCCCGAGGGCAGCATGTCATCTCCGCCGTCCCAGGCGGGAGCCACTTCCAAAGTTCCTTCCGGCACCAGACGAAAGGCTCCGCGGTCGCCGAAAAGTTCGTCGGCCCTGCGGCACCAGCGTTCCGCTTCAGTCAGCCACTGCGCCGAAGGCTCCGCTCTCTGGAGTTCAATACAGGCCCAGGCCAGGGCCGCCACATCATCCAGCGCCGCGCATCCGTGGGGAGCGCTTCCATACAGAAAGCGGCACGGACTGTCGCCGCGAAGGGCCTGCTGAAGCAACAGGCCCATGATCTTTGATGCCCGAAGGATGAAGCATGGCTCATGAAGGACAACGCCGGCCCGCGCAAGAAGCCCGGCAAAAAAAGCGTTTTCTCCGACGGAAACTCTTTCCTGCTGGGCAAGCCTCGGGCGCGACGCGCGATGAGCCGACAACGGAGCAAGGTGAAGAGCGTATTTTGAAAGCCAGTGGGAAAAAATTCTCCCGTCAATGTCGTCCATTTCGGCGAAGGGAGCGGGGCGCAGGACGTTTTTCCCCGTGTCCCGCAGGGTCAGAGGATCGCGATACCGGGCCTTCGAGTTCACGCCCCCGGTGTCGAAGAAGAGGGCGCCGTCTTTGCCCGAAAGCTCTTCAATTTCGTCTTGACTCCACAAATAGAAATTTTCCATGGCCCGGGCGTCGCCGATCTCATCCCCCCCGGAGAGCAGCCCGTCGCCTCGGTCGAAGTCCGCCGCAACCGCCGCAAGGCTCTTTTCGACAACGTACCGGCAAAGAGGCGTGCGAAAAAGCCTGAACCCTTCGAGCCATGCGGTCAGGAGCACCGCATTCTGCGCCGGATGGCGTCCGAGACAGGGCTGTTCCCATCGGGCGTCGAAGCAGTAATCATGAAAGCCGCCGCCGGCGTGGTCATACAGCCCTCCCGAAAAAAGCGACGCGAAACTTTTCTTCAGGAAACGCCCCAGTTCCTCACTGCGGCATCCCCTTCGGTAGAGGTGAAGCGCCAAAAGCAGCTTGGTTCCCTGCGGAAATTTGGGAGAGGTCCCCAGACCGCCGTGCTCCCGATCTTCTTCTTCAAGGATCTGAGCGGCCGCGCGCGCTCCAAGATTTTCGCACGGAGGCGCCTCATAGGGAAGAAGCGCCTCAACGAGCTGCGCGCCGTAGCTTTCCGCGGCGCCTTCGATCTGCGACCGTTTCATCAGCCACAGCCACTTAATTCTCCTGAGCACGTCCAGCAGCCCCGGCATCCGCGAATCCTTGCTCTGCAGGGGCATATAGGACGACGCGAAAATGGGCTTTTTTTGCGGCGTCATAAACAGAAAAAGCGGCCATCCCGCATGCCCCATCATGATCTGCGCCATGGTTCTGGCAGCCAGCGTCAGATGAGGCGCATCGTCGCTGTCGGCGAGCACGGGGACAAAGTCGTTGTTGAGCAGGGCAATGATTTCGGGACTGTTGAAGTTCGCCTTCATGACATGACTCCAGCGGCTTTTGCCGTTCATGATGCACAGGCAAAAAGGGCGGTCGAGCCGCTGTGCTTTCTCCACCGCGTCGGGAGTCCAAAGCAGCCAGGATACGGCGCCCTCTGCCATGCGCCTCACCAGGGGATTGGGGCTTTCTGAGGCAAGGCTCATTTCAGTTCCTCCAGCAGTCCCGGCAGATCTTTCAAAGTGGAAATTACCGCCTCCGCCCCGCTTTGACGCAGCGCCGCCGCATCATGATTGCCCGTGGTCACGCCCACGCCCGTCACGCCGGCGCGGCGGGCCGTTTCCATGTCAATATCGCTGTCGCCCACATAAAGGGCTTTCACGGCGGGCAGTTCCATTTTGTGCAGGGCCCTGAAAATCACGTCGGGCGACGGTTTGGGATTGATGTTTTCAATGCCCGCAATGACGGAAAAGTACCCTTCCAGCCCCGAGGCTCTGACGATGTTCTCCGGATTGAGTCGATTGGTCGCGACGGCCAGAGCCATGCCGCGGCCCTGAAGCTCACGAAGCATGGGCACTGTTTCGGCAAAGGGAAGGACGCCCGCGTAATGGCTCTCCTCGAAAAGCGTTCTGTAGCGCGGCAGCCACTCCCTTTCCACAGGGCCGTCCCCCCAAAAGGTGCGCATGGCATCGGCCAGCGCCCAGCCGATCGTCTTTTTAACCTCCGGCAGATCGGGACGGCGAAGCCCCTTTTCCTGAGCCAGCGCGTTCAAAGTGCCCCAAATGCCTTTGGCGCTGTCCACCAGTGTCAGATCAAAATCGAAAATTACGCCGCCAATCAAAATTTCTCCCCCGTTCCTGGAAAAAATAAACCTCACATGTCAAAATTTTTATGTGCTCCCATTTTAACATGGATTTCCTTTCAGAAAATTTCTCCCAATTCGATCAAATTTCTCCAAACAGCTGCCGGGACACGTTCCGCCGCCGGCCCCGGCGCAAAAAAACTTGAACAAAGGAATTGAAATTGAAAATATTTTTTAGTATACTGTTTTGGGGACGAGAGAATTCCGTTCTCTCGAATCATGATGTCGTTCTCAAATTTGTCATCGTAGGAGGGTATAACATGAAAAAGTTCTTGACTCTGTGCGTTGTTTTTTTCTCCGTACTGGCGGGAACTGCCGTTGCTGACACACCGTCGCAGCTGAAGTTTATGGCAGGACCTCCCGGGGGAAATTGGTTTGCTCTGGGCGGAGGTCTGGCCGACCTCTGGACGAAGGACGTCATGCCCACCACCAGCATCACCGGCGGCGGCGTGGCCAACATCATCAACGCCCATTTGAGAAAGGGCGATCTCGGCTTCTCGCAGGCTTCCATGGTAGCCGTCGCGCAGTCCGGCAGCGACCTCGCCACTTTCAAGCAGAAGACGACCAACGCCAAGCTCATGGCCAACCTCTATACGCAGTACACCTATTTCATCGCGCGCAAAGATTTCGCCGAGAAATACGGCCTGAAAACCGTTGACGACCTCGTGGCCAAGAAAGTTCCCACTCGTTTTGCCACGCTGAAAACGGGCACCAGCTCCGAATTCGTCATCAAAAATGTCTTCAACTACGGCTTCGGCCTCGATTACCGCAAGGCGCTGAAGGACTGGGGCGGCTCGGTGGAGTACGCTTCCTATTCGGGCGGCGCCGACCTCAT
>CABTYW010000075.1 GCA_902489135.1 uncultured Synergistaceae bacterium | reverse complement strand
TGGCTATCACGGCGCGTTCGCTGCCGTAGGTTTTGAGGCGCGTCATCTCCCGTTCCGCCCAGTTGCGGTAGTTGATGCCGTCGGCTTGTGCGCGGGCGGCGATTTCACGCATCTGTTGATACTGTTCTTTCAGTTCTTTCAGTTGTGCACTCATATCAGTCTCAGAGGGCTGCGGAGTTTCAGGTTGCGGCGCGCCGGCATTTTCGGCAGCCGCTTCCACCCTCTTCTTCTTCTCTTCCATAATTAAGAGTCCTCCTTTTCCGCGGCGATGCCGCTGAGGCCGTCGAGAACGGCTTTCAGCACGGCAATCGAGTTTGCGTAATTCATGCGCAGGGGGCCGACAAGTCCCACCATGGATTTGCGTCCGCCGCCCGTGGCGGTGGATACCATCACGGAGCAGCCCTGCATGACGGGGCTCGCGTTTTCGTCGCCGATGGTCACTTTCAAGCCTTCGTCGGCGGCGTAGTCGGTGATAAATTGCTCGAGGTCTTCGCGGGTATCCATGAGGTTGGAGATGGCATTAATCCGCCCGCGGCGTTCGTCGGCCTCCTCATTGACCTCCGAGGTGAAAACTTCGCGCACGCCGCCGGTGGATACGGTCATCGCCTCGCCGATCATAATCCGGTCAATCTCTTCAAAGATGGGACACAGCAGGCTCCATCGCCCGGTGTTGTGGCGGCTCAGCCAGTCTTCAAGGGCGGCACGAATTTCGTTCCAGGGCGTTTCCGCCGCCATATGATTAACCACCGCCGCAAAGGCGTCAAGATCTTCCTGCGTCACGTCCGGGGAAATGCGAATTCGGCTGTGATGCACCGTGCCGTTTTCCACCACCAGAAGCAAAAGAAGAACGTCGGGCAGCAACCTGATGAGGTCGGCTTTGCGCAGCTTCAGACTTTCCAAAGGGGCAACGGCGGCGACGCTGAAACAGCGCGTGAACCGCCCCAGGAAACGGGCCGCTTCGGCCAACTGCTCGTCAAAGCTCCGAAGCTGGCCGGAAAGACGATGGATCCATCGCGCGATCTCCGGCGGCGGCACGCTGGGACGATGCAGAATGGAATTGACGTACACACGATATGCCATTGAAGTGGGAAGTCTGCCCGCCGACGAATGGGGCTGGGTAAAATAGCCCATCTCTTCCAGATCGGACATCTCGTTGCGGATGGTGGCGGCGCTGTGATTTTTCAGGAACTTGCGGGAAATGGTGCGCGACCCCACGGGCTCGCCGGTTTTAATGTACTCGTAAACCACGGCAAAAACGATTTCCAACTGTCGTTCTGTGAGCACGGCCGCACCTCCATTCGTATTATTAGCACTCAATAATAAAGAGTGCTAATGCATTAACTACGAAAAAAAGAATAGCAGGAAGTAAGCCTAATGTCAAGCCTGGTCAGATGTTTTTTATGCGTTCTTAAGCCGCTGCCGGGGGGCGACAGTCAGTGGACGCAGGGAGCTCGAAGGTTCTTCGGCGTTTGTCAAGGAAGACGCAAGATACGCCGATTGGTCCGTTCCATCTGCGCACGGTGCCGTGATCTCCGGGGGTGTCGGAGGGTGAGCGGCGGCCAAACGCGAAAAGTTTTTGTGAGAGCCGTAAAAATTTCATGGAATTTTCGTAAAATGCCCATTGAACCAGCGATCCCCATCAAAATCTTTTTGCATTTCAATCTCAAAGGCGGCGTTTGCATGGCGTTCGGCGGAAAAATACAACGAGAAAAAAGATCTGCGGAACAGAATGTTCCGCAGATCTTTCGTTTCAGAGAAAGAACTTAAAAGTTCTCGGCAATGTATTTATAGGCGCTCATGCCGGCCAAGGCGCCGTCGGAAGCGGCGGTAACCACCTGACGAAGGGGGGTCTGACGCACGTCGCCGGCGGCAAGAATGCCGGGGACGCTGGTCATCATGTTGCCGTCGGTCTCGACCCAGCCGCCCTTTTCGGAGCATTTGACCAGGTCTTTGAGCAGCTGGTTGTTGGGCTCGGTGCCCACGAACATGAAGACGAACTCCACGGGAAGATCGGAGATTTCGCCGGTCTTGACGTTCTTGATCACGGCCTTGGTGACCATGTCGCCGTCGCCTTCGATGCGCTCCACCACGGAGCAGTAGACGGGCTGAACCTTGGGGTTCTTGAGCATGCGCTCGACGGCCATTTCGTCGGCGCGGAACTGGTCGCGGCGGTGGATGATGTAGACTTTGTTGGCGAACTGAGTGAGGTAGCAGCCCTCTTCGACGGCGGTATTGCCGCCGCCCACCACGGCGACGTCAACGCCTTCGGTAAAGGCGGCGTCGCAGGTGGCGCAGTAGCTGACGCCTTTGCCGGTGTACTCCGCCTCGCCGGGGCAGCCCAGCTTGCGGAATTCGGCGCCGGTGGCGACGATGACGGCTTTGACTTTGTAGTCGCCCTTGCTGGTGCTCACCACTTTGAACTTGCCGTCTTCCTTGATGGCGTTGACGGTGCAGTCTACCATCTCGGTGTTGAAGGCTTTGGCGTGATCGACGAACATCTTGCCGATTTCGGGGCCGCTGACGTGATTGATGGCGGGGTAGTTCTCGATTTCTTCGGTGCGGTTGATGGCACCGCCCCAATTGCCCCTCTCAAGGACAACGGTCTTCAGGCCGGCGCGACGGCAGTAAACCGCGGCAGCCATTCCGGCGGGGCCGCCTCCAATGATCGCGACATCTCTTTCTTCCATTGCAAAGACTTCCTCTCTATTGAAAATTTTCTACGATGAACGTAGGTGCTCTTAAAAGCGCAGACTATTAAAGAATATAACAAATTAACGGCTGAATGCTACTTAAAAAAATCTGTAAAACGCCAGGCAAGTACTCTCTGAAACCCAGCAATATCATGCAAAAGTGAAATGAGTCGGAAGTTCTGGGGCGCCAGACGGCACAGGGGCTCGGTTTGACGGTCGCCCCCGTATTCCACACAGAAAACGCCGCCGGGAACGAGAATTCTTCGGCACAGCTGAAAAAGCGGCCCATAAAGCTGAAGTCCGTCATTTCCTCCGTCCAGCGCCAGACGAGGCTCCCAGGCTGAAACTTCGGGCATGAGGCGCTCGATTTCGGCGGAAGGGATGTAGGGCGGATTGGAGACTACCAGCGAAACTCGACAGGCTGGAATGTCTTCGGGCGTTTGAGTTTCAATAAGGCGCGCGCGGTGGGCAAAGCCGAATTTTCGGAGGTTGACCTGCGCGCAGTGAAGACTGCGGGGATTTTTTTCGGCCATCAGCGCCCGCGCACCGGGAAAACGGTTCAGCAGCGCCAAGGCGATGCAGCCCGTGCCCGTCCCCCAATCCAAAAAGGTGCCGCCGTCAAAATAACGGGCGGCGCATTCCACCAAAAGCTCCGTTTCGGGGCGGGGAACCAAACACCCCTCTTCCACTGTCACGGGAAGGCCGTCAAAGGAACAGACGCCTAAAATGTACTGCAGGGGTTCGCGCTTTTTTCGGCGCGCGCAGGCTTCCAGAGCGCTTCGCCGCACGGCCGGCGACGGCGCATCTTCGGCGTGGGCGTGTACCCACGAAGGGTCTTTTCCGGCGTAATGGGCGATGATCAGGTCGGCCTCGAGGCGCGGTGAATTCAGTTCGCCGAGCTCCGCGGCGATGGCGCTGCGAAGGGCTCCCAACGTGCCCTCTTTATACGGCATCATACGGCATCGAGAACTTTGAGCTTGGCGGCCTGTTCGGCCATGACCAGCGCCTTAATCATCTCGTAGAGGTCGCCGTCCATCATGTATTCCAGTTTGTACAGCGTCAGGCCGATGCGGTGGTCCGTCACGCGGTTTTGCGGATAGTTGTAGGTTCTGATTCGCTCCGAGCGGTCGCCCGAGCCGATCATGCCGCGGCGCTCGGCCGATTCTTCCCGGCGTTTCTTCTCGGCTTCGGCGTCGTACAGCCGCGTCTTCAGCACTTGAAGGGCCTTGGCGCGGTTTTTGATCTGCGATCTCTCGTCCTGACAGGTCACCACCAGCCCCGTGGGCAGATGGGTGATGCGCACGGCGGAGTCGGTCATGTTGACGTGCTGTCCGCCGGCGCCGCTGGAGCGATAGGTGTCGATCTTCAGGTCTTCGGGACGAATTTCGATGTCGATGTCCTCGGCCACGGGCATGACGACCACCGTGGCGGCGGAGGTGTGAATGCGGCCGCCCGCTTCGGTGGCGGGAACGCGCTGCACGCGGTGCACGCCGCTCTCGTATTTCAGCTGGCTGTATACGCCGTGTCCGTGGATTTGGAGCACCATTTCCTTGTAGCCGCCCACTTCGGTTTCGTTGCAGTCCACGATTTCCAGCTTCCAGCCCTGACGCTCCACAAAGCGCGAGTACATGCGGAACAGGTCGCCCGCGAAAAGGCTGGCTTCGTCGCCGCCGGTACCGGCCCGGATTTCCATGATGACGTCTTTGTCGTCGTTGGGATCCTGAGGCAGCAGGGCGATGCGCAACTGTTCCTCAATCTGCACCAGCAGCGGTTCTTTCTCCTCAAGGTCCATTTTGGCCAGCTCGGCCAGCTCGTGATCTCCGCCGTTCAGCAGCTCTCTGGCGTCGTCGATTTCCCGCTGCACCCGGAGGTATCGGCGGTAATCGGAGACCACCTCCTCCAGTTCGGAGTGTTTTTTGCCCAGTTCCTGCATTTCCTTAATGTCGGAGGCCACGGCGGGATCGGCCATTTTCTTTTCGATCTGGTTATAGAGCAATTCAAGCTCGCGCAGTTTCGGTTCGAGATTCATAGGTTTTCCTCCGATGTCTCAGAGTCAAATTTTTTCCCCAGAGCTTCTTCAAGGGCGCGGATGCCCACTTCGGCCTGGTCGGGTGCAGGTTCGCGCGTCGTCAGATACTGAAGGGTCATGGGCAGAGCCATGACGCATCGGCCGACCCTCCCCAGGCGCCACATGGCACGAATGAACTCATAGGATACGCCCACAACCGCCGGAATGAGCAGAACCCGCAGGACAATGCGCCGCAGGGCGCTCCCGCCGCCCGCCAGCGAGAAAATGACGATGCTGACGATCACCACGATCAGAAGAAAGGATGTGCCGCACCGCGGATGCAGCCGCGAGTGTTTCATCACGTTCTCCACCGTCACGGGCCCGCCCGATTCATAGGCGTTAATGGTTTTGTGCTCGGCGCCGTGATAGGCCAAAATGCGCGCCATGTCCTTCCACAGACCGATGGTCGCCAAATAGGCGATGAACACCAGACCGCGGACGCAGCCTTCGGCGATGTTGGCTCCCAGAGGCGACAGGCCTGCATGGGTTTTCAGCAGGTCGGCGATCCACAGAGGCAGCGCCACGAACAAGCCGATCACCAGCGCGGCAGCCACGATCGCCGTGAGGATCACGTCTTTGGCGGTCATTTCCTCCTCGTCGCCCAGAGAGAGCTCCGCCGAACGGGACAGCGCCTTAAAGCCCTGACGCAACATATCCGCCATGTTGACAAATCCGCGGATCACGGGGACTTTGCCCCAGCGGACGCCCCAGGCGCTGACGGGCCAGTTTTCAGTGACGATCTCGCCGCTTTCTTTGCGCACCGCCAGACCCCAGCGGCTGTAGCCCTTCATGAGCACGCCTTCGATGACGGCCTGACCGCCTACGGGCATGGGCGTCGGCCTTGCCTGGGCGTTCGCGGCGATCAAGAGAAGCGTCCCCGCCCCTTTCATCATTCCTGAAAGAAAAGTCATCGCTGATCCTGTCTGCGGTCGGGGAAATAGCCGTCCAGCCAGGGTTCCTGCTCGATGAGCAGGCGGGCCATGCGTTTTACCATTTCGCGCACTTCCCACTGCGCGCCCGGCACCAGAACGCGCTTTTCGTACACGTCAAGCAGAGAGCGCAGATTGACGGTGGTGACAAAATTGGTGCAAATGCCGCCGGGCAGCACGAAACGTGCGTCCTCCAGAGGCACGCCTTGCGCGACAAGGCGGTCGTAACACGTCTGGACACTCTCCATGGCGGCTTTATACTGCTTCGCCGACGCGGGGTCGGCGGCGATGGAAGGCGGCGTCACGAAGTCGAAGAGAGCCCCTTCATTTTTTTCGGCGCTCTCCGAGACGTACCTTTGGCTCTGAACGGACAGCGACACGCCGATGCGGTGGCGGCTGTACTGCGCCAGAAGAGTACGCGAGACCCCCTTGACGGCATAGGTGGCGGAGCAGTGCTCCAAAGTGCTCAGGTGCTTGGACTTGACGAGAAAATCCACCAGCTTCAGCATGCGGCGCTCCTCTTCGTCCAGACGGAAAATGTCCTGAGGCGCCATGGCGCTGTGGCACGTGCGCCCCGCCGTCCAGATGGTGCGCAGGAAATCGGGAGTTTTATTGATCAATTGAATTTCCACGGAGACACAACCTCCTTCTTGGCTCAATTCAGACAATGTGCCCTTTCGCCGCCAGGGCACGTACGCCGCGGAACACCGCGTTTTTTGCGAAGAGGCTCCCGCGGCACTTTGCGAACAGTCCGGGCATGAAGGAACTCGGGCGGCGAGCCGCCTCGCGCCTGCTCTTCAAAGGCGCGGAAGACGCCGCGGCACAGGGCGCTTTCAGAAAAAAAAGGACCGGGCCGAAGCCCCGTCCTTTTACTTCGAACTTGCCGCTTTCTGCCCGTAATTCTTTCCGGCGTACTTCTTGTTGAATTTCTCAAGACGTCCGGCTTCGGAAACGAGGAGCCCCTTCTTCCCCGTGAAGAAGGGATGACAGGCTGAGCAGACGCCGACCTTGATCTCGGGAACTGTAGCGTGGGTCATGAAGGTGTTGCCGCAGGCGCAGGTGGCCCTGCACTCCATGTATTTCGGATGAATGTCTTTTTTCATACTTTGTGCACCTCCTAGCGTACAAAGATCTTCCATTTACATTGCTAAAATCTAACACAATTCGCCGGTTTGCGCAAGTGGCAATCCTTGCCGACCGCGTCTTTTTTCTTAGCTGTCAAGACATATGTTACGTTTAGAGAAAAACTCTGTTACGATTTGATTCGGGCTTTTAAAACCGAGAACCGTTTTTGCCGTTCTGTTGTATCGTCTTTCGTGCTTTGCCACTTGCTTTATCAAATCTTTCTCGCTGGTGAACACTTTACGTCCATACAAGATCTTCCCGTCTTCTCGATGGCTTCGTTCCACTTTACCGTTCTGCCAGGGTGAGTAGGGGCGAATCCTTTTGAGATCTATCCCCAATTCTTTGGCGGTCTGTTCAAAGGGTCCTTCTTTCTCTGTCACTTCATGGTCGTTCACAAACTCAGGGCCATTGTCTACTTGTACTGTTTTTACGCGAAAACCCAATCTCTTTGCCAGTTCTCTGAGATATCTCGACGTTTCGTAGGTGCTTTTCTCTTTGACGACTTTCAAGGCTCGTTTCCTGCTGTATTCGTCTATCGCCGTAATTTGATAATATCTGTCTCCATAGGTGGGAAATTTTATGCTTTCCGGAGGAATGTATTTTATGTCTACCTGCACTTTGTCTCCGGGAAACTTCCCGTCTTTACCGCTGTATTTCGTGTAACTCTTTCGGCGGATTTCAGGCTTGCGATAGCCTTTTTTGCGTATCTGTCTGCACATGCTCTCGAAGCTTCTTTGATAGCCTCGCTTCCGGCAGCTGACATAAACTTCTGCCAGGCCGTAGGTTCCATTTCTTCTTAACATGCGTCTGATCAGGGATAACTCTTCTTCGGTGTGGGCGGTAGGGCTGCTCTTGGGCTTTCGTGACTT
>CABTYW010000074.1 GCA_902489135.1 uncultured Synergistaceae bacterium | reverse complement strand
TCAGACGTGTGCTCTTCCGATCTGAGCTCGCGCCCCGAGATCTTTAAACGGTTATAAACCTTGAGGGCCGAGAAGCACAATCCCTTAACGACATAATAAAGCGCGGCTCTGAAAAACGATTTAATCATGGAGGACCTTCTTTGCGATGTCTGCAATTTTATCGGCCACCTGCTCGACGTTCAGAAGGGAAGTATCGAGCAGTATGGCGTCCGCCGCCTGTTTCAGCGGAGAGATCGCCCGCTTTTCGTCGTTTTCGTCGCGTCGGTGGATCTGGCGCAGTATTTCATTGTAATCCACGTCCACGCCCCTGGAACGCAGTTCTTCATAGCGCCGTCGGGCTCTGACTTCAGCGCGGGCGGTCAAAAAGATTTTGACGGGCGCAAAGGGAAACACCACCGTTCCCATGTCACGGCCGTCGGCGACCAACGCGCCTTTCAGCGCGTGGCCGCGCTGGATGTCCAGCAGCTTTTCCCGCACCGACGGTAAAGCCGAATAGAGCGAAGCTATTTTATCAACGGCGGGCGTGCGGATATAGCGGGACACGTCTTCGCCGTTCACTTTCACCGAATGGCCGTCGGTTTCCACGTTTACGTCGTACAGCGCTCTGCTCAGCTTTTCGCCTTCGAGGGGAGGCACCGAAACGCTGTCGAGAAACCACGCCAGTGCCCGATAAAGGGCTCCCGTATCGAGATAATTGATGCCGAGTTTTGAGGCGACCAGTCTGGCCGCAGTACTTTTGCCCGCGCCGGCGGGGCCGTCTATGGCGATGACACCTGTCCATTCCACGCTGTTTCCCTCCTGAAATGCGCCGGTTAAACGGTGCCGCCGCGCATGATCATTTTTCGCAGTTCATCGGCTGTGTACTCGCAGGCGCAGCCTGTTTCCAAGCGGCGGAGTTCCATTTTGCCGATTTTTCGTCTGAAAAGAACCTGGACTTTCAGTTGTGCCGCCTCGGCAATCATGCGAATTTCTCTTTTAATGCCCTCGTTGAGCACGAAGCGAAACCACCGTCCCCGGGGCGAACGGTTCAGCGCGTCGATGCTGACGGGTTTGACGAGGCGATCCCCGACGACGGTTCCCGCTTTCATCATGTCAAGTTCGCCGGGTTCAGGCACACGGTCCAGAAGCACTTCGTATTCCTTGGTGATGCCCGCGCGTGGGTGAATGATCTCCTGGGAGAAATCACCGTCGTTGGTGAGCATTATCAGGCCTTCGCTCTGGAGGTCAAGACGTCCCACGGGAAACAGGCGGCAGTAATCGTACCGACGAGGCAGCAAATCAAGCACCACCGGATAATTTCTGTCCGACACGGCGCAGATGTAACCGCGCGGTTTATGCAGAACCATGTAGATTTTTTTCTCGGGGCGAACTTCCACGTCGTCAACGGCCACAACTTCTCCGTCCGTCACGTCGTATCCCGGAGTAGTCACTTGGAAACCGCCGCAGGTCACTCTTCCGGCAAAAATGTATTCCTCCACCTTTCGCCGCGATCCCACGCCGCAAAGCGCGAGGTACTTATTGAGCCTCATGGAAGGCGCCCCCTTCAGGGGCGTCGGCGGAAGAAGTCCCGCCGTCGCGATCTTCGCCGTGGGCAGAAGAAGCCCCCGCCGCGTCGGAATCTTCTTCGACGTGCTGCCTCAGCTCTTCGATCTCGGCCACGGTGGGAAGTTCCGATATGCCGCCGAGACCGAAGATCTCAAGGAATTTTTTTGTCGTCCTATACAGCAGCGGCGATCCGGTGCTTTTGCGCCGGCCGGCGATGCGCGCCAGGCCGTAATTCAGCAGCGTGTCAATGACGCGGTCGCACCGCACACCGCGGATGCTCTCAATTTCAGAACGGGTCACGGGCTGACTGTAAGCAATGATGGCCAGCGTTTCCAGCGACGCGCGCGTGAGCTTGACGTGCTCGCTCTCGTCAACGCTGCGGAACTTCTCAAGGGTGTCGTAGAGGTCTGCGGCCGTGGTCATAAACCAGCGCCCCCCCAGTTCGGCAATTTCCATGCCGCGCTCTGCCGCACAACCGGCGCTCAGGCTGCGGAGCGCCGCTCTGACGGCCGAAAGGGGACGCCCCGTGGCCAGTGACATCTCCTGAGGTGTAACGCCGTCGGTTCCCGTAAACAGTATGGCCTCAATCTGTCGTTTAAGCAGTAAATCGTCAGTTTCGTGGGCTAATGAAGACATCTCCGAAAAGCTCCTTTTGCAGCAGTGTAACCTGATTTCTGCGGGAAAGTTCCAACAAAGCCAGCAGAGTGACAATCATGGAGGCGCGCCCGGGCTCTTCCTTCAACAGCGACCGCATAGACAGGCCGTCGGCAAAGACTTGGAGGCGTTCCATGACGCGCGCCATGCGTTTTTCAACCTGCACTTCCTCGGGAATTTCCGCCGGAATGCCGTCGTCCCCGCCTCCCTCGTCTTCAGTCAGCAGCAGGTCGAAGCCGCGCGTTCGGCGCCGGTTCAGCAGGTCAAGCCATAGCCGCGACAGGGAGTACAAATCGCCCAAATCGAAAAAGGGGTCGCCCGTTTCGCCGCGACGGCGCAGGCGCCTGTCGGCATTCTCCTTCAGTTCCGCCAGCATGACCGCCGCTTTTCGATAGGGACGATAGCGTTCGATAAGCTGAGGCAGGTCGGCGTCATCGGTGAGGAAATCCTCTTCGGGAAGTGCAACGGGCTCATAGCGAGGCAGCAGCGAAAAAGTTTTCTGGCGAACCAGCCGTGCAGCCTGAGAGATAAAATCGGCTACGGAAGAAATGGAGCGCGCTTCGGTTTTGGCCAGATAGGCGGTATAAATGGAAATCACCTGCGAAACGCTGATCTGGGACGCTTCAATTTCCTTCCGGTCAATGAGATGGCACAGAAGATCCAGCGGCCCGGAAAAACCGTCAATCTCGACTTCAAACATGATGTTCCCGCGCCGCCCACCAGCGCCCAGGTGCTGCGATGGAAGCGGCGGGATCGAGCACGCTCACAGCCAGTCCCGTATGATGCGCCAATCTTTCCGAAAAGGGGGGCAACGCCGGATTTTCCATTTCGCCGTGGTCGCAAATCATCAGGTTCAGGCCGGCATCGAGAGCTTCAAGGCACTCATGGTACTTTATGTCGGCGGTGATGTAGAGCTCGGCGCCTTTTTGACGGGCGATATTCCAAAAGTCACCGCCGGCGCCGCCGCAAAGGGCAACCTTGCTCACAGTCCGCTCCTTTCCCAGAAGGCGAAACCCGGAAAGTTTCCATGCCGAGGCGACGGCCATGCAAAAATCGCCGCAGCTTGCCCCGTTCACGCTCCCCCATGCGCCCATGCCGAAACCGCGGTCATCCTCGGCGGGAATCAAAGGTTCCACGGAGTGAAGGCCCGCCGCCTCGGCCAAAAGTTCGTTCACGCCGCCGCGGGCGCTGTCAAGGTTGGTATGACAGGCCACAATATGGACGCCCCGTCTGAACGCTTCAGCGGCCGCACAGGTGTCCGGACGGTTGCATATGAGATCTTCCTGAGGTCGGAACATGAGGGGATGGTGAGTGACCAGCAGGTTAAATCCCAGCTCCGCCGACTGTCTCACAGTCTCCGGCAGCGGATCGAGACTGACGGCGATGCCTGTCACCGTTGCCTCTTCATTTCCCAGTCTCAGGCCGCAGCGATCCCACTCTTCGGCAAGAGAGAACGGGGCAATTTCGTCAATGGCGTTGAGTACTTCTTTGATTTTCATGGACTCACTCCCCCGAAGAGTATTTTCAGGCCAATTGGTGATCGAAGCGCCGCAGGGCAAAACTGCCGGAGGAAATGCAGAAGCGGAGAGGTCGGCAGGCCTTTAAAATGCCGCGCAAATATGGGAACAATCACAGTTATTATATCACGAAATGCCTCAGGTCTGATGGTTTTGCGCTGATGTAAAGTGAAACGCCACGGCCTCAAAAGACAAAAAATCCCGCCCTCGGCGCGGAAATCGCCGATTGCGGGACTGGTTGTTATTTCATGGTGGGCCCACCAGGGTTCGAACCTGGAACCTCCCGGTTATGAGCCGGCAGCTCTACCCTTGAGCTATGGGCCCTTTTTCGGCGGGCATCAGTCTTCCACGTGAATGCAGGTCACGGGGCAGCTTTTGACAGCCTGGTCGACTGCCGGGTCATCCTCTTGACGGATCACTTTTGCGACGCCGAGGGCGGCGTCCAGAGAAAACACATTGGGCGCGATCTGCGCACAGAGGCCGCAGCCGATACACTTTTCAGAATCAAGAGTCACGGTCATCAGTCTGTCCCCTTCCTTCGACGCCTAATTATAGCGGGCACCCGGCAGTGCGTCAACCCACTTCCGCCTCGGCTCCGGAGGGAGCCGACCGCTCCCGGTCTCGAGGTCTCTGCGGCTCCATGTCCGCGACGTTTTCGCACATGACCGCGCGGGCGCTGTCATTGCGGTACGTGCGGTCCCCGAAAAAAACGCTCTTCCCCGGGCGGGGAAGAGCGTTTTCATTCTAAGGCTTCAAAACGCTTTTGACGCGGAAATTTTCCTTCTCGGGATCGTACTGGCCGGCGAACAGCGCCACCAGCGCGTCAAAGGTCATGCTGCCCAGATCGCCCTTGGAGCGGTCGCGAACGGCCAGCGTTCCGTTTTCAACTTCTTTGTCGCCCACAACAAGCATGAAGGGGACTTTTTCCATCTGAGCATCGCGAATTTTGCGCCCCAACTTTTCGTCGCGATCATCCACTTCGACGCGGACGCCGAGATCCTGGAGCTTTTCCGCCGTCTGACGGGAGAATTCCCAATGATCGGAACTGACAGGCAAAATCTTCGCCTGAACGGGCGACAGCCAGAAGGGAAACGCCCCGGCGTAGTTCTCGATGAGAATGCCCATAAAGCGCTCGATGCTGCCGAGGATCGTGCGATGAAGCATGACGGGGCGATGTTCTTTGCCGTCGGCGCCCACATAGGTCATGTCAAATTTTTCGGGCATGGTGAAGTCAAGCTGAATGGTGCCGCACTGCCAGGTACGCCCGATGCAGTCCTCAAGGTGGAAATCGATTTTCGGACCATAGAAGGCACCGTCCCCGGGGTTCAGCACATAGGGCGTGCCGGTCTCTTCAAGGGTCTCGCGGAGGGCGTTTTCGGCCATTTCCCACAGCTCGTCGGATCCCATGGAATCTTCGGGACGGGTTGAAAGTTCCACGTGGTACTTGAATCCGAAAACGTGGCTGTAGACGTAGTCATCGAGTTTCATAATAAGCTTGACTTCGTCTTTGATCTGCTCGGGCGTGCAGAAATGATGGGCGTCGTCCTGGGTGAAGCAGCGCACGCGCATCAATCCGTGCAGAGCGCCGGAAAGTTCGTGGCGATGAACGATGCCGAGCTCGCCCATTCTCATGGGCAGCTCCCGATAGCTGTGCATGCTGTTCTTGTAGATAATAATGTCGCCCGGGCAGTTCATGGGCTTGATGGCATGGGGAATGTCGTCGATGGTGGTGAAATACATGTTTTCCCGGTAATGATCCCAATGTCCCGATTTCAGCCACAGGTCGCGGTTGAGGATCTGCGGCGTGCGCACTTCGGTGTATCCGTTGATAAAATGAAGGTGGCGCCAGAAGGACATGAGTTTATTCATGATGACCATGCCCTTGGGATGGAAGAAGGGGAACCCCACGCCCTCATTGTGAAGGCTCATCAGGTCAAGCTCCTTGCCGATGCGGCGATGGTCGCGGCGGCGCGCTTCCTCCATCTTGTCGATGTAGGCGTCAAGCTCTTCCTGCGTGTTGAAGGCCGTGCCGTAGATGCGCGTCAGCATAATGTTGTGCTCGTCGCCGCGCCAGTAGGCGCCGGCGACGGACATAAGCTTGAAGTGCTTCAGAAAGGACGTGTTGGGAACGTGCGGACCGCGGCAGAGATCGACGTAATCGTCCTGCCAGTATACGTTGACCGTGGGATCGGCAATGCCCTCAAGGATCTCGACTTTATAGGGATCGTCGCGTTCCTTGAAAAGTTTGACGGCGTCCTCCTTCGTCAATCTCTCACGGCGCAGGGGAACGCTACGCTTGGCGATGCGGCGCATTTCCTTTTCAATGGCGGGCAGGTCGGCGTCGGAAATGGGCTGGGGAAACTGGATGTCGTAGTAAAAGCCGTCTTTGATGGTGGGACCGATGGCCACTTTTGCGCCGGGATAGAGATGCTCCACAGCTTCGGCCAAGAGGTGGGCCGTGGAATGGCGAATGATGTCGAGCCCCTCTTCGACGGCGGGGGTAACGGGAGCTACGTCGGCGTCGTGATCGATGATCACGTCGAGATCGAGGGGCTTTCCGTCCACTAAGGCGGCAACGGCCCCTTTGTTCAATTTCATTTTTGCAAGAATTTCGCCGGCCTTGAGAGCGTCGCTTTCTAAAGAGCGTCCTTCGGGGCCGCTGTATTTAAACATTTCTGTTCCTCCTTTTTCTTAAAAATTTCCGTTGAAGCGGCGGCGTCCGGCGCCGCTTTATTTTGTGCCCGTGCTGCCGAAACCGCCGCTTCCGCGTTCCGTCCCGTCAAGAAAATCGACGGGACGAAACAGAGCTTGCGTCACCGGCGCGATGACCATCTGAGCGATGCGGTCGCCGCGGCGGATTTCAAAGGGTTCTGCGCCGAGATTGACCAAGATGACGCGCACTTCCCCGCGATAATCCGAATCGACGGTTCCCGGCGCATTGGGGATGGAAATGCCTTTTTTCAAAGCGAGGCCGCTTCTCGGACGAATTTGCGCTTCATATCCGTCGGGCAGCTGAATGTGCAGTCCCGTGCCGACGCTTTTGATTTCTCCGGGAGCCAGCGTCAACTCCTCCCGGGCGTGCAGGTCGGCGCCGGCCGATTGCGCCGTGGCGTAAACGGGCAGAGGAATATCGGGGCTCTCACGGAAAATTTTTACTTCAACGTTCATGGCGTTCAATGGCGCTCGCGGTAAGGACGGCGGTCGGAAGGACCGCGGTGCGGCCCGCGGCGCGAATCGCGGTCATGGTCGCGCCCGGCGGAGGCGTCTTCGGGCAAAGTCGCAATCATGCGATCGCGTTCCATTTCACCGGGGAGATAGGCCTCAAGCCCCGCCGTGCGGATCAGTTCGGGATCGGCCAGAAGGCGGCGGCGCGACAGGTTGATGCGGTTCTGGTCGTCGATTTCCTTGACGACGACGATAACGTGGTCGCCGGGCTGGAAAACGTCGTCAATTTTGCCGATGTGACGGGTGCTGACTTCGCTGATGTGAAGCAGACCTTCCTTGCCCGGCAGAATTTCCACAAAGGCACCGAAGGCCATGAGGCGCGTGACGGTGCCGTAAAAAGCTTCGCCGGCCTCCACTTCGCGGACCAGGTCGTAAATCATGCTGCGGGCTTTTTCGACGGCGTCGGGCGACACCGCGGAAATGTAAACGCTGCCGTCGTCTTCGACGTTGACTTTTGCGCCGCTCTCCTGAACGATGCCGCGGATGACTTTGCCGCCGGGGCCGATGACGTCGCGGATCTTATCGACGTCGATGTGCATGGTGAAAATACGGGGGGCGTGGGGCGAAAGAGGCGCGGGGGCGGGAATGCAGGCTTCCATCTTTTCGAGAATCTGCATCCGGGCTTTGTGAGCCTGAGTCAGCGCCGCCGATAGCACTTCACGGGTGATGCCGCCGGCTTTGTTGTCCATTTGAAGGGCGGTAATGCCGTCACGGGTTCCCGCCACCTTGAAGTCCATGTCGC
>CABTYW010000073.1 GCA_902489135.1 uncultured Synergistaceae bacterium | reverse complement strand
CCGATGTCGATGTTCTCGATCAACGCGTCGAGATCGGCGCCGGAACGGGCCGTTTGCTCAAAGGGATAGAGATTGACGGCCACCAGGTCGATGGGCGTAATGCCGCGGTCTTCCATGTCCTTGACGTCGGAATTCACGTCGCGACGGGCGAGAATGCCGCCGAACACCAGAGGATGAAGAGTTTTGACGCGGCCTCCCAGAATGTGGGGAAAATCGGTGACGTCGGAAACTTCAATGACGGGAACGCCGGCGTCGCGAAACATCTTCGCCGTGCCGGAGCTGGACAGAATTTCCCAGCCCAGTTCCACAAGACTTTTGCCGAATTCCAGCGCGCCGGATTTGTCGGCAACGGAAATCAAAGCTCTGTGAGTCATGAACGTACCTCCTGAGCGCGTTTTTCAATGAATTTTTTCAGGGCCTGCCAGTAGATCCGATGCTCCACGTCGTGGATTTTCGCCTCGAAGGTCTCCATGGAGTCGTCGGGCGCGCGGCGCACCTCGCGCTGCATCAAAATGGGACCGTGATCCATTCGGCCGTCCACCACGTGGACGGTGACACCGCTGACTTCCTCTCCGCTTTTCCAGAAATCTTCGATGGCGTGGGCGCCCTTGAACTTGGGAAGCAGTGCGGGGTGAATGTTCAAAATTCTGTCTTTGTGACGCTCCACGAAATCGGGGGAGAGCAGGCGCATAAATCCCGCCAGAACCAACAGGTCAAGTTGATTCTCCCGCCACAGCTCTTCAAGGCGGCGCTCTCCTGCGGCGCGTCCTTCGCCGTAGGGCAGTACCAGGGCCGGGATGTTGAGCCGCCGCGCCGTCTCGAGGCCGGGGGCCGTGGGATTGTCGCTGCCCACGAAGGCCACAGTCACGTCGGCTTTTTCTTTTTTCATGTGGTGGATCAGGGCCTCCATGTTGGTGCCCCGTCCGGAGATCAAAATGGCGATTGTGCAGGTCATGCCCTGACCACGATGCCTACGCGGCGGGGCTTTTCGCCCATGGCCTCGAGGACTTTGACCACTTCGGCTTCGTCGTCGGGAGAAACGATGAAAACGTAGCCGATGCCCAGATTGAACACGCGGCGCATTTCCTCTTCGCTGACGCCTTTGGAGGCGATGAGGTCGAAAACGGCGGGGCGCGGCCATTGGTAGCTCAGGCGGCAGACGCAGGGGGAGGGAATGACGCGGTTGATGTTCTCCTCAAGGCCGCTTCCCGTGATGTGCGCCATGGCCTTGACCTTGCCGGTTTTTGCGGCGGCCATGGCCTGAGGGACGTAAAGGCGCGTGGGCTTCATCAGCGTCTGCCCCAGCGTTTCGCCCTTCACGGGGCCCTCTTTGAAAAGGCCCGTTTTCATCTCGTCCTCCAGCGCGGCGCGCACCAGCGTGTAGCCGTTGCTGTGGATGCCCGAGCTGTGGAGGCCGATAATGACGTCGCCCTCTTTGACGGACGAGCCGTCGATGATTTCCGATTCCCTGCAGGTGCCCACGGCGAAGCCCGCCAGGTCGAAACTTTCCTTGCCGTACACACCGGGCATTTCGGCGGTTTCACCGCCCAGAAGGACGCAGCCGCAGTACTCGCAGGCTTCCACCACCGATTTGACCACGGCGGACATCAGTTCTTCATTGAGGGATCCGCAGGCGATGTAGTCCAGGAAAAAGAGGGGGTGCGCGCCGCCGGTGACCAGGTCGTTGACGTTCATGGCCACAAGATCCTGCCCGAGACCGTCATAAATACCCGACGCTCTGGCGATTTCCACTTTGGTGCCCACGCCGTCGCAGCAGCCCGCAATCAGCAGGTCGCCGTCAAGGCGCATCAGTCCGCTGAAACCTCCGATGCCGCTTACCACGCGCGGGTCGGATTTGTGCTGCTTCAAAATGCCCTTGATGGTCTCTACCCAGCGGTCGCCGCCCTTGATGTCGACGCCGGCGCTCTCATAGGTCAAATTGTTCATGGTCTTCGTCCTCCATATAATTGCCGTCGAAGCAGGCCGTGCACAGCTCGCCTGCGGGGATGCCGATGGCTTCCACGAGATCCTTTCGGCTGAGATAAAACAGCGAATCGACGCCTAAAAACTTCCTCAGTTCTTCGCCGGAAAGTTTTGCGGCGATGAGCTCCTTCCGGCTGGGCGTGTCGATGCCGTAATAGCACGGGAAGGCCACGGGCGGACTGGAGATGCACATGTGGACGCCGCGGGCGCCGCACTGCCCGCGAAGAAGCTGAGCCACCTTGATGGAGGTGGTGCCGCGGACGATGGAGTCGTCAACGACGATGACGTCTCTTCCGCGGATCAGATCCTTCATGGGATTGAGTTTTTTCAGGACGCCCAGCTCGCGGACGCGCTGTGTGGGTTCGATGAAGGTGCGGCCGCTGTAACGGTTTCGCACAATGGCCGATTCGTAGGGGATGCCCGATTCCTGAGCAAATCCCATGGCGGCGATGGTCCCGCTGTCGGGCAGTCCCGTCACCAGCGGATCGTGAAGGCTTTCGGGCTTCAGCTCTTTCATGCAGGCCCGCGCCAGGGCGCGTCCCATTTTTTTGCGGGTCTCGTACACCGAGATGCCGTCCATGGTGCTGTCGTGACGGGCGAAGTAGACGTACTCAAAGGCGCAGTGATATCGGCGCCCGGCGGGCCTTGGAATTTTGAAGCTCTGACAGCCCGATTCGTCGATGCAGAGAATTTCTCCGGGCTCCACATTGCGCACAATGGTCGCACCCAGAAGGTCGAGAGCGCAGGACTCCGAGGCGACGTAGGTGATGTCGCCTCGCCTGCCCAAAATCAGCGGCCGAAAGCCCCAGGGATCGCGGGCGGCGATGAGCTTGTCGTCGCAGAGCAGCAAAAAGGAGTAGGCGCCGCGGAGCTTTCTCAGCGCCTGGCTCAACGCGTCGAGAAAGGGGCGCTGGGGCTGGCGGGAAATGAGGTGAAGCAGCACTTCCGTGTCGGAGCTGGACTGAAACAGCGCGCCCTGCCCTTCCAGCGAGGTGCGCAGCGCCACGGCGTTGGTGAGGTTGCCGTTGTGAACCACGGCGAAGGAACCCCGCGAGAGCGTGTTGGCCGTCAAAGGCTGAATGTTGCAGGCGGCGGAACCGCCCGCCGTGGCGTAACGCACGTGGCCGATGGCGCTTCTGCAGCTGATTTTGCTGATTTCCGACTGGTCCAGCGCGGTGTGAACCAGCCCCGGGCCCTTGAAACATTCGATTTCGTCGCGCTCATCGGTCCATGCGACGCCCGCAGCCTCCTGCCCGCGGTGCTGAAGGGCATAGAGGCCGAGATAAATTTCTTCGGGCAGATGGGCGGCGCGAGGTGAAAAAGCTCCAATGACTCCGCACATGATTTAAAGGTTTCTGTAGGCGCGGTTCAGAGCTTCCACGGTTCCAAGGGACTCGCCGTTCAGCGTCAGCGAGTTGCCGGAGACCTGTCCCATCTCCTGCAGAGGCACGTCTTTCCAGCAGGCGCGGAACGCTTCGACGCTCCCGGCGGGGACGGCGTAGACGGCGGCCGTTCCGCCTTCGCCGAACAGCGCGGCCGTGGAGCGGTCCGAAAGGTCAATTTCGGCGCCCACGCCGGACTGAATGGCTTCTTTGGCCAGTGCCGTCAGCAGGCCGCCGCCCATGACGGGACGGCCGCTGCGGGCCGCCTGCGCTTTTGCCGTGGCCAGAGCCGCGGCGTTGAAGGCCCGCTCGCGGTCGGCGACGAACTCCACGGGACGGCCCGCCAAGTCGTGGGCATAGTGGCGCTGGTAGACGCCGGCCGCCAGAGTGCCTTCGTTCCATCCCGCCAGAAACAGGCGGTCGCCTTCATGCCACTGTCCCGATTTCAGGACGGCGGGCGCTTCGACCATGCCCACGGTGCCCAGCAGAGGCGTGGGAAGAATGGCGCCGGTGGACGTTTCGTTGTAAAGGCTGACGTTTCCAGAGACCACGGGGCAATCCAGCTGCCGGCACGCTTCGGCCATGGCTTCGACGCAGCGGGACAGCACCCAGAAATGGCGCGGCTTCTCCGGTGAGGGAAAGTTGAGGCAGTTGGTCAGTCCTGCGGGGACGGCGCCGGCCACCGAAAGGGCGCGGCAGGTGCGCGCCACCAGATTGGCCGTGCCCCTTTCGGGATCGAGCTCGCAACTCCACGGATCGGCTTCCATGCTGACGGCGCAGAGCCTTCCCGACTCGGTGACGCGAAAAACGCTGACGGGCGAACCGGGGCCGACGACGGTGTTGGTCTGAACCGACGAGTCGTACTGAACGTAAATGTCCTCTTTGCAGCTGAGGTTGGCATCGCCCAAAAGGTCACGAAGAACGTTGGCGGTCGATTGGGGGGCTTTTATCTCGACGGCTTTGTTCCAGCGGGACTCAAGGTCGGGGCGCTGCGCCGGCCAGTCGATGGTGGGGCAGTCGCTGCCGATGGTGGTGGCGGGAATGTCGGCCGCCAGCTTGCCCTTCCAGTAAATGCGATAATGGTCGCCCTCTTCGGTGCGGCCGATCTCCGTGGCGTCGAGGCCCCACTTTTCGGCGATGCGCTTGATCTCGGGCATTTTGGCGTCTTCGACGATGAGGAGCATGCGCTCCTGAGATTCGGAGAGGGCGATTTCCCAGGCTTCCATGCCTTGCGCGCGCAGGGGAACCTTGTCGAAGTCGATGGTCATGGCCACGCCGCTTTTGGCGGCCACTTCCGACGACGACGAAAGAATTCCCGCCGCGCCCATGTCCTGCATGGACACGAACAGCCCTTGGTCGCGCATTTCAAGGCAGGCTTCCGTTAACAGCTTTTCCACGAAGGGATCGCCGATTTGGATGGACGGGCGGCTTTCCTTGGCGTTGTCCTTCAACTCCGCGGAAGCGAAAGCGGCGCCGGCGATGCCGTCGCGGCCCGTCTTGGAGCCCAGGATGACCACCGCCTGGCCGGGCTTGGCGGTCTGCGAGCTGACGATCTTGTCGAGGCGGACGGTTCCGATGTTCATGGCGTTGACCAGAGGATTGCCCTCGTAGGAGGGGTCGTAGCAGGTCTTTCCGCCGATGGTGGGCACACCGATGCAGTTGCCGTAGCCGCCGATGCCGCTCACGACGCCCTGGTGGACCGGCGATTGGGGCGAGCCGAAGAACAGTCCGTCCAGCGACGCCACGGGACGGGCTCCCAGGGCGATGATGTCGCGGATAATTCCGCCGACGCCCGTGGCCGCGCCCTGATAGGGAGCCACCGCCGAGGGGTGGTTGTGGCTTTCCACTTTAAAGGCGATGCCCATGTTGTCGCCGCCGTCGATGATGCCAGCGTTCTCGCCGGGGCCGAGGACGACGTACTTGCCTTCCTTGGGCAGTTTTTTCAGCAGCGGGCGCGTGGATTTGTAGCTGCAGTGCTCCGACCACATGACGCCCATAATGCGCAGTTCCAGTTCGTTGGGCTCGCGCCCCAGCGTCTTTTTCAGAGAAAGGTATTCGGACTCGCGGAGTCCCGCCTCTTTATAATTCATCAGTGAAGGCCTCCTTCAAGCCAGCTTTTAACGGAAGTCCAGAATCCGGCGCCGTCGGTGCCTCCCAGCAGCGCATCGCTGCAGCGTTCGGGGTGGGGCATCATGCCCAGCACGTTACCCTTTTCGTTGACGATGCCGGCGATGTTGTCCAGCGCGCCGTTGGGGTTGCTTTCGGGCGTCGCTTCGCCCCGGGCGTCGCAGTAGCGGAACGCCACCAGGCCGTCGCCCTCGAGGCGTTTCAGGCCTTCGGCGTCGATGGTGTAACGTCCTTCGTTGTGGGCGATGGGAATGGTGAGCACGCGGCCTTTGCCGTATCGGTTGGTGAAGGGGAGGTCGTTGCGCTCCACACGAATGGTGACGGGCTTGCAGAGAAAGTGCATGCACTCGTTGGCCAGAAGGGCGCCGGGAAGCATGCGGGCTTCGGTGAGCACCTGGAAGCCGTTGCAGATGCCCAGCACGAGGCCGCCCTTTGCGGCAAAGTCTCTGACGGCGCCCATAATGGCGGAGGTGGCAGCCATGGCGCCGCAGCGCAGATAATCGCCGTAGGAAAAGCCGCCGGGAAGGATGACCAGGTCGGTGCCCTCGGGGAGAGCGGAGTCCTTATGCCAGACGCTCACGGACTGGCAGCCCGGAAGCGCCGCTGTGGCCTTCAGCGCGTCCTGATCGCAGTTGCTGCCGGGGAAAACGACGACGGCCGTTTTCATGACCGCACGGCCTCCGTTTCGATGCTGAATTCCTCGATAATGTCGTTGACCAGCAGGTCGTCGCACATGTTCTCAACCTGTTTTTTTGCCGCCGCCTCGCTTTCGGCTTCGACGTCGAGATGCAGATATTTGCCCACGCGAAGGTCTTTCAAACCGTCATATCCCTTGTTCTTCAGGGACGCGGCAATGGCTTTGCCCTGGGTGTCCAGGACGCCTTCCTTGAGAAAAACGAGCAGCCGGATTCCGTAAGTCATGGATTTATACCCCTTTTCTGAAAAATGATGGTGTTTGCCCCACTTCCCGGCGTTTTGCGCCGCCGAACCCTCGTCGCCCTGGGGGCGGAGAACAAGGGGCTTCCTGCCGAAAAAAGAGTTACCCTTAGAGGCCGGCCGCCGTGAAAAGCTCCGTGGAGCCCGTCGGCCGGCCGCCAGTTGTGCCTTTACATTATTCCCCATAATAATCTAAAAGTCAACGAATAAAAGACGCGTCCCATGTAGGAAAATTAAAGAGTGTAAAAATTTTTCCGTTCTCCGCGGCCGCGTTCGTTCTTTTCTTTGCGGAGGTGCGCGCCGTGAACCCGCCGGGCTCTCCCTTTTCGCGGCGGAAGCGACGCGGCGCCGGGGCTTTTGCGGGGACAATAAAAAATTCTTTGAATCGACGGCGTTTATCGGATATACTTATGAGGTTGAATGATGTATCTTGAGTGATTTTTTCGGAAGGAAGATTTATTGTGACGGCTGAGCTTCAGAAAATCCGTAATTTTTCGATCATTGCCCACATCGACCATGGAAAATCCACGCTGGCCGATCGACTGCTCGAAGTGACCCATTCCGTGGAAAAAAGAAACATGAAAGAACAGATCCTGGATAACATGGACATTGAGCGGGAGCGCGGCATTACCATAAAATCGGTGCCCGTGCGCATGAAATACCGCGCCCGCGACGGCAACGACTACATTTTAAATCTCATCGACACTCCCGGCCATGTGGATTTCGGCTATGAGGTTTCCCGTTCTCTGGCGGCCTGCGAGGGGGCGCTGCTGGTGGTGGATGCCGCTCAGGGCGTTCAGGCGCAGACGCTGGCCAATGCCTATAAGGCGGTGGATCACAATTTAACCGTTCTGCCCGTGCTGAATAAAATCGACCTGCCCTCGGCGCGTCCCGAGGAAATACGAAGGGAAATCGAGGACGTCATCGGCATCGACGCTTCCCAGGCGGTGTGCTGCAGCGCTAAATCCGGCGTCGGCGTTCCCGACATTCTGGAGCAGATCGTGGCGCACATTCCTGCGCCGCAGGGCGCCGCCGCCGCGCCGCTTCAGGCGCTGATTTTCGACGCCAATTACGACAACTACCGCGGCGTGGTGTGCTATGTGCGCCTGGTCAACGGCACGCTCAAGGCGGGCGACCGCATCCGCCTGATGGCCACGGGAGCTTCCTATACCGTTGAGGAAGCCGGCGTGTTTTCGCCGGGCTGGACGCCCGTGGATCAGCTGTCCGCCGGCGAAGTGGGTTACTTTACGGCCAGCATCAAAACTCTCGACGAAGCGCGGGTGGGCGACACCGTCACCGATGACCAGAACCCCGCTTCAAGCCCCCTTCCGGGCTATCAGCCCGTGAAGTCGGTGGTGTACTGCGGATTTTATCCCGTGGAGCGCGACGATTTTCCCCAGCTGCGCGACGCGCTGGAGAAGCTCAAGCTCAACGACGCCTCGCTG
>CABTYW010000072.1 GCA_902489135.1 uncultured Synergistaceae bacterium | reverse complement strand
TCGTAACTGCGGCGCCAGATTTTCACCTGCGCTTCGCCGACGCGCTCGGCCATTTCGGCCTTATTGAACCCCTGCAGCGCCCCGTAATGCCGTTCGTTGAGCCGCCAGTCCTTGACGACGGGAATCCACATTTCGTCGAGCTCCTCCAGCACGAGCCACAGGGTTTTGATGGCGCGCTTCAGACAGGACGTATAGCCGCAGTCAAAGGAAAAACCTTCGCTCTTCAGCAACTCCCCCGCTTTGCGGGCTTCCTGAATGCCCTTTTCGGACAGCGGAACGTCAGTCCATCCGGTAAAACGGTTTTCCCTGTTCCACTGACTCTCGCCATGACGCAGAAAAACGACTTTATAGGACATTGCGGGCTCCCTCCACCATTGAATTTTTGTAACAATGTGTCTATTTTAGCCCAATTGCCGGCCTCCGTCGAGTTCTATTTTGGACAGGCCTCCGCCTCAATTAAAAACTTACCCGGGGCGTCACGCAGTTGCGCCGCAAAGAAAATTTCACCGGCCGTTGGCGGTTTTCTATTTTCAGGCATTCTGCACGGCGGCAGCGGTTTATGGCCGGTACCGCTACAAAAAAAGCCCGTCTTGCGACGGGCGAAAAAAACGACTGTTTTTATTTGGAGTAGAATTCGACGACGACCTGCTCGTCGGCCACGTTGGGAATGTCGGCGCGCTCTGGATAGCGGACGACGGTCCCTTTGCCGTTCTCAAAAGTGAGCCATGCAGGTTTGGAGACGGAAGCGGCGCTCTCAAGATTTTCCTTGAGCACTTTCATCTCGGCGCTGGCTTCGCGGATGGACACGACGTCGCCGGGCTTGAGAAGCACGCCGGGCATATCCACCTTGCGGTCGTTGACGCGGAAATGGCCGTGACGCACCAGCTGACGGGCCTGAGGGCGGGTAACGCAGAAGCCCATGCGGTAAACCACGTTGTCAAGGCGGCTTTCAAGAAGAACCAGCATGTTGGTGCCCGTAATGCCATCCATTTTCTTGGCGGTGACATAAACGGAGCGAAGCTGTTTCTCGCTGATGCCGTAGGCAAGGCGAATTTTCTGCTTTTCCTGAAGCTGAAGTCCGTAAATGGACTGCTTCGCACGACGGCGAGGCGCTCCTCCGGGAGGCGTGGACTTTCTGCTCAGCAACTTATCGTACTTGGCGTTGCCGAAGACGTTGGCGCCGAGGCGGCGGACGATCTTCCCCTTGGGAGACACTTTTCTGTTGACATTCTTGGACATTGATCTTGTTACTCCTTCGCTCAAAAGAAATTGGACGGTTATTTCTTTTCCAGCAGCTTGATTAAATTACTTCAAAAATCCGCTTTTGTCAAGGACTTTTTGATCTTTGCCGCAGGAAAAGAAACGTTATTTGGCGTCTTTGCCGTTCTTATAGGCGAGGGGAATTCGGAGGCAGGGTGGGGTGCCCAGGGATTTTACGGTAAAAGCAAAGACTTTGGACTGTCCGGCGACGGGTTTGTCCTCCCGATCAAGAACGTCAATTTTGACGGTGTGCCTGCCGCTTCCGATGGCAACGACCTGATCGCGGTCGTCGGCATAGTAAATTTTTCCCTCGCCGCCGTCAATGCTCACCAGAACGGCCTCCATGGCTTCCAAGGTCTGCCCTTCCACGGTTACTTCGGTGTTGTCCACGATGAAGTCGTACGCCTTGCCGCGGTCGTAGCAGAAAATACCCACTGCCGCAAGGACGGCCACGACGGTTAAGTTGACGATAACTCTTCTGAGGTTCACTTTTTACTTCTCCTCCTCTGCGCCGTCGCCACGGAACTGGGCACGCGCCATTTCACGATCGACGTGACGTCTCCAGGCATGAAGCACCAGGGCGAGAGAGATGATGCCGTAGGATACGAACACGCGGAAGAATTCGCCGATCTGAGCGTCGCCGGTCAGGTACTTCCCTGCCATGGGCGAAACGACAAACATCAAATGGAACAGGATGACGCCGACGAACACGTTCAGGATGGAGGCGCGAGTGACGCTTGCGCCGCCCACCAGCAGCGAGGCGATGGCGAAAACGCCGGCCTGTTCATGGCTGTTGTAGGTGTTCATGGTGCCGACGTTCTGCAGGAAGATAATCTGTCCGTAGCAGGCAAGCACTGTAGAAATCACGATGGCGATGACACGCGTGCGAAGCACGGGAATTCCCGCCGAGTCGGCAACGGCCATGTCCTGTCCGGTGGCGCGCATATCCTGACCGATCTTGGTCTTGCGGAACCACAGGATGAAGAGGCAGAAAACGCCGATGACCAGGAAGGTGGCCACGGGAACGTCGACGCCCATGATGTTGCAGGAGATCAGGTCGTCAAGGCAGCGGCGGACATTGTCGAGGTTGATGGTGTTTCTGATGCCGTAGCCGCGTGAAAGGACCAGCTTGGTGTTGGAGACGGGCACGATGCTGCCGAAGCCGTAAAGGACAACGAGCTGGTAAACGCCGTTCATGAAGAAGCCCAGGATATAGGACGTCACCATTTCGCGTCCGCGGGCTTTATTGAGCACCACGCCGCAAATCCAGCCGAAGATAATGGCCAGAGGCGTGGCCAGCAAAGCGGCCAGCACCATGCCGTTGAGGCCCACGATGTTCCAATCGCTCACGAAAATCAAACCGATCTGTCCGGCCATGGCGCCGAGCACCATGCCGAAGTTGAGCCCCATGCCGGCCATAATGGGCACAAGCAGGGAAAGGACGAGAAAGGAGTTTCTCGAAAGCCGGATCAGCATCTCCTGGAGCAGATAGGTCATGGAGAAGCGTGAAATGGGGATGGCAATGGCACTGATGATCAGGAAAACGATGGGCACCGCGTTCCTGATCAGGAACATTTTCAGCTTGTTTGAATTGTTATTCATCAGGATCTCACCTTCGTCACACGAGTCAATGCGTACAGGATCATGCCGTTGGAAACAATAATACGAATGACCTCGGACATATCGGTCTGGATCATGCTGTTGATCACCGACGGAGTCATGGTCAGGATTCCCTGAAACAGGATGGTCCCGACAACGACGTTAACGATATTGGCCTTCTTCACGGAAGCGCCGCCGATGAGAATGGCCGCGACGGCGGGAAATGCCATGTAAAAGGGGCCCATGTAGAGCTGGATGAAGCCGAAGCTTTGCTCGTACATGATGATGCCGATGGCGCCCAGCCATGTGGACAAAATGACGGAAAGCGTGCGCATTTTGTCGATGTTCACGCCGCTGGCTCTCGCATAGTCGGGATTTGAGCCCACAATGGTCATGGCGGTGCCCGTGCGGGTTTTCATGAAGATGGACATGATGCAGCACAGGAAGGCGAAAAACAGGAACATCCCCGTGGGAAACGCGAAGAACTCATTGACTCTGAACGCGCCGATGTTGCCGATGGCGTTCTGCCAGAACGCCTCGACGGAAATGGTGGTGCGAAGGCCCTTACCCGCGTACCCCCAAACCATGTTGGGACTCTGGTAGGGCAAAATCAGCCACATGATGCACATCAAAGCCACTGAGGAAAATCCCACGTACGTGGCGATCATCATCTCGCTGCCTTTGACTTTGTTGAGCAACAGGCCGTAGCCCCAGCCCAGCACAATGGCAATGGGCGTTGCGATGAGCATGGCCATGAAGACGCCGTAAAGGCCCGTGGCGTTAAGTTCCACGCTGGTGACGGCGCCCAGCAGTCCGGCGATAATGCCCAGGGGAAGGCCGAAGTTGAGGCCGCAGCCCGACTGCACCATGGGCACCATGGCCAGCACCATGACGCCGTTCATGCCGAAGCGCACCAGAGTATCGTTAAAGGACGCGTCAATGCGGACGCCCACAAAGGGGGCGAGGATGAAAAGCGAAAGCAGGAACAAAGCGATAAGGATTCGCGGCCAGCCGACATCCTCAATAAAATTTTTGATGTTCTTCATTTCTTCGCTTCCTCCTCACTGGTTCCCAGCATCAGATACCCGAACTCTTCGGACGGCGCCGACGCGGGTTTGATTCCGATGACGGAGCCTTTGTCGATGATGGCGATGCGGTCGCAGATTGAACGGAGCTCTTCCAGCTCCGACGAGACCATCACGATGGTCATGCCCAGATCGCGGTTATAGCGCTTCAGCGTGTCAAGCACCACTTTCTTGGCTCCGACGTCGATGCCGCGCGTGGGCTCGGAGACAAACAGAAGGTGCGGGTGGGTCTCGAAAGCCTTGGCAAGGCAAATTTTCTGCTGATTGCCGCCGGAGAGCTCGCGGACTTTCTGTCTGGCGCTGACGCACTTGATCTCCAGTTCCTTGATGTAGCGATCGGCACAGGCAATTATGGCCTTCTCGTCGCGCACCTTGATCAGTCCGCCGAGAATGGGCTTGAGATAGGTTCCCTGGTTTTGAAGGGACGTAAAGACGATGTTCCATGCAATGGATTCGTCGAGAAGCAGCCCGACGCCGCGGCGATCTTCCGATACCGAGGAAATCCCCATGGAAAGGGGCGCAGCGGGGTTATTGAGCTCAACGTTCTGCCCCTTGAATTCCACCGTGCCGCCCGAAGCATAGAGCCCCATGACGCCGTTGGAAATTCCGAGTTTGCCCTGTCCGGCCAAACCGCCGATGCCGAAAATTTCCCCTTCGTTGACGCTGAGGTTGACGTCGCGCACCGTCTCTCCGGGCATATCGACCCACAAATGGCTGATTTTCAGGATCTCGGAGCCTGTTTTGCGCGGCTCAGCTTCGGCACTGGCGCCCGATACGGCACGGCCCACCATGCTGCTGGCGATCTCGCGCACTGAAGTTTCGGCGGGCGTGGTGCGAAGAACCACTTCGCCGTCGCGAAGGACGACGATGTCACTGCACACTTCCATGACTTCGCGCAGACGATGGGAGATGAAAATGATGGCGATCCCCTGTTCGGCCAGGCGGCGCATGGACTCCAGAAGGATCTCGGCTTCATTCTCCGTCAGAACGGCCGTGGGTTCGTCGAAAACCAGCAGCTGGGTGTTGGTCTTGGCGATTTCGCGGGCGATCTCGGTGAACTGCTTGTGTCCTACGGGCAATTCGGAAATAAGGGTGGTTCCGTCCAACGAAAAGTTGAGCTTTTTGATGGCCGTCGCGGAACGTGACTGCATGTCGGGACGGTCGAGGGTTTTCAGGCGGTCACCGTAGGCCTCCACCAGAGGGTTGTACACCAGCGATTCGCGGTTCAGGACGATGTTCTCGGTGACGGAAAATCCGGGGATCAGCGAGAATTCCTGATGCACCATGCCGACGCCGGCTTCAAGGGCGTCGTTGGGCGTGCGGAAATGAGCTTCCTTGCCGTTGATGAAGAACTTGCCTTCGTAACCGCCGGTCTCTGCAATGACTTCCATGCCGAAAAGAATGTTCATCAGCGTGGATTTGCCGGCCCCGTTCTCCCCCACCAAACCGAGGATGTGGCCTTTTTCCAGCGTAAATGAGATGTTTTTCAGTACTCGGTTTCCGAAGTAGGCTTTGCCCACTTGTTCAACACGAAGCAAAGGTTCCCCTCCCATGGAGATACCTCCTTATAAAAGTTAACCGCCGCTTCAAACGGTTTCCCTGGATTTATGGCATTTTCCCAACGGCAGCTGAGATCGCCGTCGGAATATGTTTCAGTTTTAGCGCTGCGCGCCTCCGCGGTAAACCGGCCGAGTTCGTTTGAAAGGACTTTCGCGCAGTGGGCTGCAAAAAAGAGCGGGAGGAGGTTTTCATACTCCCCCCGCTCCTCATCATCACAGGTGCTTAAAGCTTGAGGTTCAATTGGTTATTTCAGGGTCAGATATTTTTCGGGGACGGTTTCGTCGGTCATGTGCAGGTAGCCCTTGCCGAAGATGTAGGTATCCTGATAGACCAGGATATTGTTTTTCAGCTCCAGGCCGGTGTTGGCGTCAACGTAAACCGTGCCGTTCCAGGTGGCGCCGGGAGTGGCTTTGTTGTAGCTGTCAAGCAGATCGGCGCGCTTGAAGAAGCGGCGGAAATTCTTGGGCGTGACGTCCTTTTCGATGAGGGCCTTGGCGTATTCGCCCAGCGCCAGCGTGTTGGTGAAGCCGTAGGAGTAAGCCCAGGTGCCCATACGTCCGGCGCCGCCGGCCTTGACCACTGCGTCCTCAACGCGCTTCAAAATTGCGGGGAAGTCTCCGGCCACGTCAGCCAGCTCGACGCCCAGAGCGCCGGGATAGCCCATCAGAGGAGAAGGAAGGTCGGCTTCGATGAAGTAGCCCTTGCCCTCGGCAATTCTCTTCAGCAGAGGCTCGGTTTCGGCATCGTTGGTGCAGAAGAACGCCGTCTTCTCGCCGTACTTGTCAACCCACTGAGGAACGTGCTCAAGGATGAACTGCTGAGCGCCGGCAACGCCCACGTCGCTGGTGGGATCGGGAGCGCTCTCGAAGTGATATTTCATGCCCAGGTCGTTGCAGGTGGCTTCCATGATCTTGGCACGGCGGGACATGAGCTCATAGCTCATGTGGCGGGGGAAGGAAATGTGGACGAAATCGGTGCAGCCAAGTTTGTGAGCGGCAAGGATGATCAGATAGCCGCGGGCAATGCTGTCGGAGTGAATGACCAAATCGGCGTTCGGAGCGATGACGCCGGGATCCTCATGGTTCTCGCCGGCAAACAGCAGGATGTCGGGGCGTTTCTCGCGGATGCGGCGGAAGGCTTCGGTGGTGCCGGGAATGGACTGGTTGACGATGACGGCCTTCATCAGAGGATCATCGGCGAACGCGGCGATCTGGGAGATGGTCGTCTCCTGCTCGGTCATGAAGTTGTCGGGGTAGGTGATGTGTTTGACCATACCGCCCGAGGCCACGTCACCGTAGCGTTTGATCAGCTGTTCGGCACCGCGAAGATCGTCTTCGGACTGTGACACCGTTCCGGTGCAAACGCCGATGTGGAACTTCGCAGGAGCTGCGGCCATGGCCGTTGCTGCACTGACAACCAATGCTGCGCTGAGCAACCCAAAAAGTGCTTTTTTCATTACTAACTCCCTCCATTACTCAAATTTGGCAAGCAAAAAACCTTAGTTTCTTTTTGCGCACCTCAGACAGATTACACCAACTTAATTGCTGCGTCAATAAGACTATTGAGGCAAAAAAATAATAACTAAATAATTATTTTAATCAATTATTCTGCCAGCGTTTTTTCTCAAAAATCGAAATGCCTTTGTAAAAAAGCTTACGCGGACTGATGCGATGGAATATATGCTTGATGTTAATACATTTCTAACTACAATGTTGTTTTACAAAAACAATTAAAAAAGAACAGCGGCAACAAGATAACTTTCACAGGCCGTCCGCGGAGTATTGGCGGCAAAATTACCGCGAAGCGCTTCAAGGCGCCCAAGCTTTCACGGCATGGACTTGACGGCAAGGACTTATGTGGCGGAATAAAAGAAAGACCGCGGACGGCGCCGCTCATCGGGACGGACGGTCCGTCGGCCTCGCAAAGTACAAATGCCTCGGCCCTGATCCCCCGCTGTGCCGCGGCGAAAGCCCCACGGCCGTTTATGGGGCTGACTCACGAAAGGTCTTGAGGGATGCCTAGGGGCAAACACATCGGCACACAATCCTCACCCCCCGCTTTAATCGCCATTCAGCGCCGTGTCCGCGATGCAGAACACGTACACGTGCGCCATGCCGGAGGGGTTTGACTACAGCGCCGTGTCCGGCGCGAGCCCTGAAAGCTTTTCGTCCACCAACGGGGCACTTGGCCATTCAGCGCCGTGTCCGCGATGCAGAACACGTACACGTACGCCATGCCGGAGGGGTTTGACTACAGCGCCGTGTCCGACGCGAGCCCTGAAAGCTTTGCGTCCACCAACGGGGTACTTGGCCATACAGCGCCGTGTCCCATGCGGAACTGTAAATGTTTCCCCGCGTACGGCCATGAATGCGCCGCACAAGGCGT
>CABTYW010000071.1 GCA_902489135.1 uncultured Synergistaceae bacterium | reverse complement strand
CGACGTGATGAAGCAGATCACCGCCACCGCCCTGAAAGAACACAAGGCCATCACCGTAGACGGCGTGCGCATTTTGTACGACGGCGGATGGGGACTGATACGGGCTTCCAACACTCAGCCCGTCATCGCTCTGCGCTGCGAGGGCAACTCGCCGAAAAAACGGGACGAAATCGCCCGGGACCTGCGCCGCCGCGCACTTCTGGCCGGACTGCCGGATTTTCAGTGGAAGATCTGACGGCGCGGAAAGCGAACATGGAGGCCGGTATGATGAACACTCCCGTTGAAAAAGTTCAAAGGGCTCTCGATGAGCTGGGGTATGACGGTAAAATCATCCACAGCGACGCCACGATCTTCACCGTCGAGGACGCCTCGAAAGCCATCGGCGTCAGTCAGAACGAGATCCTCAAAAGTCTAATTTTCCTCGTTGACGATGCCCCGTGGCTGGTGCTCATGGCCGGCGGCAACCGGGTTCATGCCGGCAAAGTCAAACGCCTCGCCGGGGGGCGCCGCGTGACCATGGCGCAGCCGGACTTGGTTTTCCGGCGCTTCGGCTTCAAAATCGGCGGCGTGCCGCCTCTGGGCTACACCGAGGCCCTGCCGGCGCTGCTCGACGAAGATCTGTGGAATTTTCCCGTCGTCTGGGCAGCCGCAGGGACGGATCACGATTTTTTCCCCGTGGCGCCCGACGATCTGTGCCGCTTCACAAAAGGGACCAGGGGCTCGCTTAAAAAAGAATGACGTCAACTCGCCCTCAAAAGCCTTAAAACACCAGATGCGCACTGGCAGAAAAACAGCGGCTTCATCGCCCATATCCCCTGCGACCGGCCGCACTTTTTGCCGCCATCATGGAGCGCCGATTTCGAAAAAAAACTTTTATTTTCTGAAAACACGGAGGTCAACCGATGAATTTCGACATGTTGAAATATCGCTATCCGTCGCGCCGCAGCGTCATCTGCGGCCGCAGGGGCATGGTTTGCACGTCCCAGCCGCTGGCAGCTCAGGCGGGGCTGGACATTCTGAAAAAAGGCGGCAACGCCGTTGACGCCGCCATCGCCACGGCCGTCTGCATGACGGTTTTGGAACCCACCAGCAACGGCCTCGGTTCAGACGCGTTCGATCTCCTCTGGTTCAACGGCAAACTTTACGGCCTCAACGGCAGCGGCGGCGCGCCCAAGCTTCAGACCCTCGAAAAGATGCAAGACAGGGGATACAAAGACATGCCCTATCGGGGTTGGGACTCCGTCACCGTTCCGGGAGCCGTGTCGGCGTGGAGTACGCTGCACCGTCGCTTCGGGCGACTGCCCTTTAAAGAGCTTTTCGCCGCCGCCGTTGACTACGCCGAAAATGGATTTCCCGTCCATCCCGTGACCTCCCGGCTGTGGAACGACGCCGTCAAGACCTTCGCCCCCTTTCAAGACCGTCCTGAGTTCCGTCCCTTCTTTGAAACCTTTCTCAAAGAAGGCGCCCCCGCCGCGGGCCGTACCGTCAAACTGCCCGACCATGGCCGGACGCTTCGGGAACTGGCGGAAACGGAGGGCGAAAGCTTTTACCGCGGCGCGCTGGCCCGGGCTGTAGACGCCTTTTCACGGGAAACGGGCGGACTGATCCGCGCCGACGATTTGGAGGACTATCACGCCCAATGGGTGGAGCCCATTATGGCGCGCTATAAAGGCTTCGATGTCTGCGAAATTCCGCCCAACGGCCACGGCATTGTGGCGCTGATGGCGCTGAACATTCTCCAAAAGCTGGACACTTCCATGGGACGGGACGCCGAGTCCACCGTTCACCGTCAGCTTGAGGCCATGAAGCTGGCCTTCACCGACGGACTGACGTACATCACCGATCCCCGGTTCATGAAGATGAAAACGGAATACCTGCTCAGCGACGCCTACGCTGCGGGCCGCAGCGGAGAAATCGGCGAAGACGCTCTGATGCCTCGTCCCATAGATCCGCAGTGCGGAGGCACGGTTTATATGTGCACCGCCGACGCCGAGGGCAATATGGTTTCCCACATCCAGAGCAACTTCCGCGGCTTCGGCAGCGGCATTGTAATTCCGGGCACCGGCGTCGCCCTGAACGACCGCGGCTGCGGCTTCAAACTCGACCCCCGCGCCGACGGCTGCATCGCCCCGGGCAAAAAACCCTATCACACCATCATTCCGGGCTTTCTGATGAAAGACGGTCAGCCTCTGGGCCCCTTCGGCGTCATGGGCGGCTATATGCAGCCTCAAGGACACGTGCAGGTCGTCATGAATCTCGTCGATTACGGACTCAATCCTCAGGAAGCTTTGGACGCGCCGCGCTGGCAGTGGCTCGGCGGCAAAAAAATAGAGATTGAAAGCGCCTTCGCTCCCGAAGTCGCCGAAGGATTGCGCCGACGCGGTCACGACGTCACCGTCGCCGACGACTTCATCACCTTCGGGCGAGGGCAAATGATCCTTCGCGGCGAAGACGGCGTGCTCATCGGAGCGACGGAATCCCGTGCCGACGGCTGCGTTGCCGCCTGGTAAGACGACCGCGGCGCGTCACGGTCTTTTTAAGAGACAGGAAGCGAACCTCCCCCTGAATGAATTTCAGGGGGAGGTTCGCTTTTCGCTGCCGTTTTAGCGTTTGCTTCTGAGAGTCTTGGGATTGCCTTTGCCGTTTCTCCACAGGATGACGGACCAGTAGAACCGGCTCATCTCTCTGAAATCGCGGGGTTTGATGCTCAAAATGCTTTCCAGTTTTTCGAGGCGGTAGTCCACGGTCGTGCGGTGCACGTGAAGCAGTTCCGCCGCTCTGACGACGCTGAAGCCGCTTTCGCACCACGCCACAATGGTCTCCTGAAGTTCGTCGCCGTCCGTACGCATAAACAGCGGAGCCAACTCGCGTTCCACCATGCAGTCCTGAAGGCGGGGTTCCACACTGAGAAGCAGCTCTTCAACTCTGAAGTCGGTGATCATGTACACCTGATCGCGGGGAAAAAGTTTCTTGCCGACGCTGAGAGCCACCTGAGCTTCTTTGTAGGACGTCATCAAGCCGGAAACGCCGTCCATCACACTGCCGATGCCTACCGCCACGGCAAATCCGCGGTGTTTCATCTGGCCGGACAGCTGGGCGCACTGCTCGCGAACGGTCTGATAAAATTTGTCGGCGTTAAATTCCCTGCCCCGCATGGCGCTGCGAAACACCACGTAGCGGTGAGGCCCCACGCTGCCGCTGACGTCCCCCGGCGCGTTGAATATCTGCCGAATGTCCATAAGCGTGCGGTCGCGCTCGGGATAATCGCCGTCTTCGCTGGTCTGCGACGACGTGTCGAACTCGATGACCGAATAGGAAAGGGTCTTGTCGTATCCCATGAGCGCCGCTTTCGTCTCGATCACCTGCGGATCGTTGATTCCCTCCCGAAACAGCGCGATGTCCGCCACCAAAGCCTGGAGATTGCGCTCGCGCTCCAGCAGTTCGCGGGACATGAGGCGCTCCCTGAGAAACAGTTCGGCTTGACTTTTGACGAGCTGAGCGAAGGGCTTCACCTTCTCGGGATCTCCCGTGATGGCCACAGTGCCTACCACATGCTGCTCCGAGTCGAAAATGGGGTAGGTGACACCGGGCTTGACGCCCTTCAAACGGCGGGCATCGTCCTCGGTTTCCCAGCGGGACTGGCCGGTGCGCGCCACAATGGCGCAGGCTTCGTTGAGCGTGCCGATGCCGCGGCTTAAATCGCTGCAGCCGATGGTGATGCCTTCCGTATCTGAAATGACAACGTCATAACCGATAACGCGGGAAATATTCTCAGCAAGTTCCTGGGCGATGGGTCTCAACATTTTTCTTCCTCCTGCCGATGTCAGCTCTGCGGTAAAGGGGCGATTTCGATTTTACGGGAATTTACGACACTTTGAGCATTTCGCGCCGGCGCGGAAAAAAGGGGCTTTTACCGGCTGCTTTTCAGAGACTTTTCACATTTCACCGTTCCGTTAATTCATATAGATGAAGAAGAGATGGCAATATAATACCACTTTCAGCACTTTTATGGGATAGTAAAATTCCGAATGTCCATAAATTTTCGCGAACACAAGTTTTTATTCCGTGTCTCAAGTTAATTTTTCTACAAGGTGTCCGATTTTTGACTTTTTCATTTTTCATCGGACGTTCCGGCGGCGGAAGTTTTGGCTCTTTCCCGCAGAACCGCCTCCATGTGAGGGCAGCTCCCGCTTTTTCGCCCGTTCTCGCAGCTGCAGCAGCGATGCTTCAGGTCGACGGCGTATTCTTCTTCGCCGTCGGTCACGAGCCAAACATGATCGCTTATCGCCCGAAGCTTGGCACTGCCCGAGCCTTCATGAGCCGCGCCGGAAGACTTCAAAGCCCCGTCAGCCCCCTCGGCATCGTCCTCCTTCAAGGCGCCGCGGTCCAGCGCCAGGTTGGAAAGGCGATCGGCTTCGGCGTTCTGCCCGCGGGGAACCCATCGGCACCGGGCTCCCAATTCTTTGATCGCCTCAATTACCGGTTCCGCCAGCTCCCGAAGACGGGGTTCTTTGATCTGCCACTGCCCCGTCACTTGAGAAATCACCAGTTTGCTGTCGCCGCAGATTTCCGCATCGCGCAGACCGCGGCGCTTCAGCTCCGATGCCAGGATGCCCAGCGCCAGATACTCCGCCTCATTGTTGGTGTGCAGTCCCAACGGCTCCGCACAGCGCCAGATAATCCTGTCGCCGTCGTAGATCACCGCACCGGCACCGGAAAGGCCTGGATTGCCCCGCGAAGCGCCGTCAAAGTGCCCTCGAATCATGTTTTTCTCCTCCCCCGTGAAGTCGAAGCGCCGGACGGCGCCACAACAGACTGTAATTCAGGGGCCAGAGCAGAAGCCCCAACGTTCCCACAGCCGCCAGAACGCCTGCCAGGCCTACGCTTTCAGGTACCGCTCCGAAAATGAGAGGCAGAAGAATAGGCGGCAAATCGTTAAAAATAAGGAACAGCGCCGCGCCCTTGGGCAAAAGATGCCGAGGCATCACGTCGGGAAGCAGGGCGCTGATGGCGGGAAAGGCCACGCCGTGGGAGAGGCCGAACAAAATGGCCGCGGCGGCAAAGCCCCCCGCCCCACAAGCCCGTGCAGCCAGGGCCACAGAAAGCGCCTCCGCAAAACCCAGAAAACAGAGCGACGCGCGTCGATTGAAAAGCGACAGCGCTTTTCCGCAGAACGTCAGTCGGATGGCGATGATCACCGAAGTGAAGCTCCAGGTGAACAACGTTCCCTTCAAGTTGAAAGACCGCACCAGACTGGGCACGTACTGGGTGCTTGCCGTGGCCGTAAAGGAGAGCACAAACACCGAAGCCAGAAGCGCCCATGTGTCGCGCCGCTTTAGAAGTTCGCTCCAGCTTCCCCACCGGACCTCTTCCCCGTCGCCGCGATTTTGACGTTGCCCGGGCATAAAAAGGACGAAAAGTGCCAGGAGCGCCAGAATGACCGATGAAAAAATCATATAAATTTTTACGTCGCCGCGGTCAATGAAGAACTCCGACAGCGGGACCACCAAAAACTGCGGCGAAATCGACGCCAGTCCCAAAAACGAAAAGACGCGGCCGCGGCATTGGGCAGGGACGGTTGCGCCCTGATAAGCCGTCAACGTCACATAGATGATGCTGTAAAGTCCGCCGACCATAAATCGGCTCACCAGCAGCACTTTAAAGTTCAGCAGAACAAAACTCAAAGCCACAAGCGCCCCGGCAGCCGCGGAAAACAGTATGGTTCTGCGGGCGCCGAATTTTTCCGAAAAGTATCCGCCCAGAGGACGGGCCAGCGTCGCCCCGAAGTAAAAAGAACTCATCACCATGCCCACCTGCCAGTGCGGAAAGTTGAGCCCCATGAGCATGGACGGAAGGACAAAACTTGAAGAGAGCAGCCCATAAACCCCCAGTGTCAGCAAAAAGACGTGCTTAAAACAGGATGGCAGCTTCACGGAACGGACCTCCCCCCATACGGAAATTCTCTAACCGCGGCTTCCCGGCTCCGCCCTCTCCGGCTCCCCGACAAAAAACGCCGCCGAAAGATCTGCCGCGTGGCGGCACAAACTTCGCCGACACCATTCGGCGCAGCTGAAAAAGGTACCTCCGGCAAAAAATTTTGCGCCTTTTCGCCGCGGCGGCGGCTGATGAAAAAAACGTGTGCCCTCGGACATTCACTCAGCTTATTTTAACCAATTCCATCGCAGAAAAAAAGCCGCGGCGGCAGCCCGGCAAAAAAACAGGCCCGCCCCGCTCCTGAGTTTCAGGAAGCGGAGACGGACCTGTCTGTACGATCTTAAAAGATGGGCCGTCGAGAGATGGGCTCAGTGAGAAAGCAGCGTCAGCATCACCGCCGCGGCGACAGCCGTTCCGATAACGCCGGCAACGTTGGGCCCCATGGCGTGCATCAGAAGGAAATGTCCGGGATTTTCTTTCTGCACCACCACCTGCACCACTCGGGCCGCCATGGGCACGGCCGACACGCCGGCGGCGCCGATGGTGGGGTTGACCTTCCCCTTGGAGGCGACCTTCAGGATCTGGCCGAACATACAGCCGCCGGCCGTGCTGAAGGCAAAGGCCACAAGGCCCAGGCAGATGATTTTAATAGTGCTGACCGTCAGGAAGTTCGCCGCACCCATGGTGGATCCCACGGTGAGGGAGAGGAAAATGGTGACGGTGTTCATAATGGCGTTTTGAGCGGTATCGCTGAGACGATCGGTCACGCCGCAGACGCGGAGCAGATTGCCGAACATAAGAATTCCGATGAGCGGCACCGACATGGGCAGAACCAGTCCCGTGACAATGGTCACCACAATGGGGAACAAAATCTGCTCCTGCTTGCTCACCGGCCGGAGCTTGTTCATGACGATGGCCCGATCGGCCTTGGTGGTGCAAAGCTTGATGATGGGCGGCTGAATCATGGGAACCAGAGACATGTAGCTGTAAGAAGCCACGGCCACCGCGCCGAGAAGCTGGGGCGCCAGCTTGGTGCACAGATAAATGCTCGTGGGGCCGTCGGCACCGCCGATAATGGCAATGGAAGCCGCTTCACGAACGTTGAATCCCACAAGGATGGAACCGAGAAGGGCGACGAAAACGCCCAGCTGGGCGGCAGCGCCGAGAATGAAAGTGATGGGATTGGCCAGAAGCGGAGTGAAATCCGTCATGGCACCGATACCCATAAAGATAATGACGGGATAAATCTCGTGCTGCGTGCCGTAGTACAGGATGTTGAGGAACCCGCCTGGCTCGGTGATGCCCGACAGCGGCAGATTGGCCAGGACACAGCCGAAAGCAATGGGCACCAGCAGCAGCGGTTCAAAGTTTTTGGAAATCGCCAAATACAGAAGTCCCAGAGCCACAATCAGCATAACCACATTGCCGCGCGACAGCGCGGAAAGTCCCGATTCCCCGCCGATGCGGCTCAACGCCTCAGATACAACGCTCATAGCTTATTTTCCCCCTTGACAGTAGTTGACTGGCGGAAGACTCCGCCCTTTTTCCGATGGCAGAAAATGTGAGATAACTCGCTGTTTCGCCTGCCTGAAAGAACCATTGCGCCGACACGTCGGCGGACAATCCCCCAGTACGAGGAAAACCACAAGAAAAAAGACAGTGAACAAAGTGTTGCCGTGCCTCCTATGACGTCAAAAGATCCTCCGCCGTTCCCCCTCATCCGTTCAATTGTAAAAAATAAAGAAAGACAAACTATCGCCACTCTCCAAATAATGTTTTATAGAGATAAGAATAACGGAAAAAAGCGAGGGCGTCAAGGCAAAAGAGACAAAGAGAAAAAACGGCCGGGGAACCCTCTCATAAAGACGGAACCGGCGGGGAGCATAAAAATTTGATCGAAGGGTTTTTCCATGAAAATTTACGGCGTTCATTGGGAAGCGCAAGCCGCCCCGCCGCTTTTTCTTCCGCTTT
>CABTYW010000070.1 GCA_902489135.1 uncultured Synergistaceae bacterium | reverse complement strand
CGGCATGGCGCCGATGTAGGTTCGCCGATGCCCGCGAATTTCCGCCTCATCGCGCATGCCGCCCAGAGAGAAGCTCACGAAGGGGCGGCTCAGAGCCTCGGCCACGGACTTTCCCAGCGTCGTCTTCCCTACGCCGGGAGGACCGACAAAACACAGAATCTGCGCGCGAAGGTTGTCGCCCGCCATCTTTCTCACGGCAAGATATTCGAGAAGTCGGTCTTTGACACGCTTCAATCCGTAATGATGGGCGTCCAGCACTTTCTTCGCGCGGCCGATGTCAAGGCATTCGGGAACTTTCACGCGCCAGGGAAGGTCAAGAAGCCAGTTGACGTAGGTGTCGATAACCGTCGCTTCCGGCGACATGGGCTGCATTTTGTTCAGGCGATTGAGCTCGGATTTCACCTTTTCGCGTACGGCGTCGGGCAGGTCGCATTTTTTGGCCCGTTCACGCAGTTCGGCAACTTCCGGCGACTGATCGGCATGAAGTTCGCCCTGAATGACCTTCAGCTGTTCGCGAAGAAAGTATTCTTTTTGGTTTTTGTCCACTTCGTTTTGGACTTTGGTGTGAATTTCATGTCCCAGCTTCAGCAGCTCCGTCTCAGAAATCAGGTACTTCAAAAGGAGCTCCAGCCGACTGTCGACGCGAAAACACTCCAACAGCGTCTGTTTCCGCCCCACATCAAGAGTCATGTGAGCCGCCGTCATGTCGGCGACCAGCGACGGGTCTTTGACGGATTTTATGGGCTGAATCAACTCCACGGGCAGCCGCGGATGATAGGTCAGATAGACTTCAAACTGGCGGATCACTTCCTGGCACAGCGCCTCAAGAACTTCGGTTTTCGGCAGTCCGGAGTGAACCGACACCAGATCGGCCGTCAGCAGTCCGTCTTTCCGGACGTAGGCGCGGCTTCTCATTCGCTCTTTGCCTTCAAGCAGAAGTTTTAACGTGCCGTCGGGCATGCGAATCATCTGAAGCATGGCGCAAACCGTTCCCACTTCGTAGAGATCGGCGGCGCCGGGATTGTCTTCATCGGGGGTTTTCTGCGCCGCGACGAAAATCAGTTTCTTTTCCGTCGTCGCCGCCAGTTCAATGGCCTTCAGAGTGGCCTCTCTGCCGACAAAAATCGGCGCGAGTACCCCAGGAAATATAACAGTGTCTCGGGCAGGCAGAACATAGTGCATTCTTTAAGATGCCTCGTTTTTCTCGGTTTTTTTGATGTACTGTGCTTCACCGGTACCGGCCATGAATTCGGGCGTGATGACAATGCGCCCGGGCTTCTCTTTCGACGAGGGAACTTCGTACATCAGATCAAGCATCCGCCGTTCCATAATGGCGCGCAGTCCTCGGGCACCCGTACCTTTGGAAGCCGCTTCGGCGGCAACGCTGTGAACGGCCTCGGGCGTAAACTCCAAATCCACGTCCTCCATTTCGAAGTTTTTCTTATACTGCCGCACCAGAGAGTTTTTCGGCTCGGTGAGGACGCGCACCAGCGCATCGGCGTCAAGATTCTGAAGGGGCACCAGCAGCGGCAGTCGTCCCACCAGCTCGGGAATGAAACCGAAGGCGACGAGATCTTCGGGCTCCACCTGACGAAGAAGATTGTATCGGTCGGAGGGCGTACTGCTGAGAATTTCGCTGTCAAAGCCGATGGCTTTTTTATTGACGCGGCGGCCTACGATGTCCTCAAGGCCGTCAAAGGCGCCGCCGCAGATGAACAGAATGTTGGAGGTGTTCACCTGGGTGAATTCCTGCTGAGGATGTTTGCGTCCGCCCTTGGGCGGAATGTTGGACACGGTGCCCTCGAGAATTTTCAGCAGAGCCTGCTGAACGCCTTCGCCGGAGACGTCGCGGGTGATGGACGTTGACTCGGACTTGCGCGCGATTTTATCAATCTCGTCGATGTAGACGATGCCGCGCTCGGCGGCGGCCACGTCGTTGTCGGCCGCCTGAACCAGACGCACGAGGACGTTTTCCACGTCCTCCCCCACGTAGCCCGCCTCGGTCAGCGTCGTGGCATCGGAAATGGCAAAGGGAACTTTCAGTTTTTTGGCCAGCGTCTGGGCGAGAAGAGTTTTACCGCTGCCCGTGGGCCCCAGAAGGAGCAGATTGCTCTTCTGAAGTTCCACGTCGCTGCCTGATATGCCGGTGGCAATGCGTTTATAGTGATTGTAAACGGCGACGGAAATGGCTTTTTTGGCGTATTCCTGGCCGATCACATACTCGTCGAGGTATTCTTTGATCTCCCTGGGCTTGGGCGGATTGGCAAAGGTGTCCGCCGCCGCACTTTGACTCCGGGGCGCCGTTGCCTTCTCAAACAGTTCGTCGGTTTCCGATCCCTTCAGAAAAGAATTGCAGATTTTTACGCATTCGCTGCAGATGTTCACTCCGTCGGGGCCGGTTATGAGCGTAACGCCGTCTTCGGCGCTCCGCCCGCAAAATGAGCACCTTACCTTTCCATGTTTTTCATTGTCGGTACGCGCCATGGATGTTCTCCTTTTCCAGTCTGTCTTCATCAAAGTACCGCGCAATATCTTCGCCGCTGTGCAACGCTACCGTTTTTCGATCACTTTGTCGACGAGGCCGTATTTCAGGGCTTCACGGGCGGTCATGTAGAAGTCCCGGTCTGTGTCGGACTTGATTTTTCTCAGCGTCTGGCCGGTATGAGCGGCAAGGATGGTATTGAGGGTCTCTTTGGTCTTGAGGATCTCCCGCGCTTGAATTTCAATGTCGCTGGCCTGTCCCTGCGAACCGCCCAGGGGCTGGTGGATCATCACCTTGGAGTTGGGCAGAGCGATGCGTTTTCCGGGGGTTCCGGCGGCGAGAAGCACGGCGGCCATACTGGCGGCCATGCCGACGGCAATGGTGGAGATGTCGCATTTGACAAACTGCATGGTGTCGTAAATTGCCAGTCCCGCCGACACTGAACCGCCGGGCGAATTGATGTAGATGCTGATGTCCCGTTCGGGGCTTTCGCTTTCGAGGAAAAGAAGCTGCGCCACGACGGCGTTGGACACTTCGTCGTTAATTTCATCGCCTAGGAAGATGATCCGATCTTTCAGAAGGCGTGAATAAATATCGTAAGAACGCTCTCCTCTGCCGCTTTGTTCAATTACAAAGGGGATATACATTTCAACCGTTCCTTTCGAAAAAAGGCTGTTAAAAATGTTGCTGCGGCGTGAAAAACGCCGCAGCAACGGGTGAACACCACTTAATTCTTGGCGGCGGGCGCTTCGGCGTCAACGGCCTTTTTGACTTCTTCGACCTTGACGTGCTGCATGATGGCCTGAAGCGTTTTGCGGTAGCGCGCGGAGGAAACCATGCCGTCAAAGTCGCCGGGGCGCTTTTTCAGCATGTCTTTAATGCTTTCGTCGGAAATGCCGTAGTTGGCGGCCATTTTCGAGATTTCGGAGTCGAGGTCCTGTTTTTCAACGGTGACGCCGAATTTCTTGGCGCAGGCATCGACCACAAGGTAGCCCAGCACGTCGCGGCGGGCGTCTCGGGTCAGATTCTCCTCGAACTCTTTCATGTCGTGATTTTGTGTCTTGTAGTATTCCTCAAGGGTCATTTTGGTGCGCTGCTTGATGTTCTCTTCAAAGCGGCTGCGCAGATGTTCCTTCTGGCGGTTGACCATGGAATCGGGTAGTTCCACCACGGAAGCTTCGGTAATTTTGTTCACCGCGTCGTTTTCCGCGGCGGTCTGAGCCTGGGATTTGAGGCGGTTTTCAAGGTTGGCGCGGATTTCGGCGCGAAGGTCTTCCTCGCTGTGAACGTCCGCATTGTTGGTGACTTTTTTAAAGAACTCATCGTCCATGTTGGGCTCGACGGGTTCCTGCACTTCCACGACGTCAAATTCGTAGTGAGCCGTGTGTCCCGCCAGTTTTTTGTCCTTGTAATCGTCGGCCACTTTAATATCGGCCTCTTTGCGGCCGCCGGCTTCGGCGCCGGTCAAAGCTTCGACGATTTCGGGGCGGACGGCGAGGGGGTCAAGGTCGAAGGTGTCGATCTGGGGCTCATGGGAAAGGATGGTCTGTCCTTTTTCGTCCTGCACGGTCATGCTGTAAGCGGCACGCACTTTGTCGCCCTGACGGGCGGCGCGGTTGACGGCGCTGAAGGTACGGAAGCGCTTCTTCATGTTGTCCAGCGCTTCCTGAACCATGGCGTCGGTCACGTCGAAAACGGGTTTTTCAACGGTGATGGTGCCGAGGTCGGGCAGTGTCACCTGAGGTTCCACTTCGATTTTAACGGTAAAGGTGACGTCTTCGCCGTCTTTCATGGAAAGATGGTCCACGGAAGGCGTCGAGATGGGTTCAAGGTCATATTCGGCGCAGAGTTCGTCGAGCAGATGGGGCAGGTAATCTTCAAGAGCCTGGCTCTTGATGCCCTCTTTACCGAAACGCATTTCAAGGACACTGCGCGGCGCCTTTCCCTTGCGAAATCCGGGAATGGAAACCCGTTTGGCGATGTCGGCGTATGTAGCTTTCAGTTGCTGTGCAAAATCCGCCTGATCCACGGTGACCTTGAGCGTAACAACGTTCTTTTCTTGTGACTGCAGTTCCGATTTCACAAGAAGCACTCCTTTCAAAAACTTAGGCTGAAGAGTCATTAAAGACAACTCGCACAAGTATATCACATGACATTCCGATAATCTTCATTATTTTTAGGTTCTTCAACGGCAGAGGCGATTTTTCAGCGCTTTTCCTCGGAACGTGCCTTCGGGCAAAAAATTCCGTGTCGAAGGGGCTTTGCGGAACTTGAATTTCGGGAAAAAATTTATGCGCCGCCCGCTGCGCGAAGAAAAAGCCCGTCTCGGCGGAAGCCGCCCGTCGATTAAAACCGCAAAAGCCGCTTTGAAGCGGCTTTTGCAGCTAGAGCTATTCAAGAAAATCGCGAAGTTTTTTGCTTCGGCTGGGATGGCGAAGTTTTCTCAGCGCTTTGGCTTCAATCTGGCGAATGCGTTCGCGGGTGACGCCGAAGCGCCTTCCCACCTCTTCGAGGGTGTAGGAACGACCGTCTTCAAGGCCGAAGCGATAGCGCAGCACCTCGCGCTCGCGGTCCGAAAGGGCGTTGAGCATCTCTTCGATCTGCTCGTGTAACAAGTTGCCCGCCGCAGCGTCTTCGGGACTGGGCAGATTGCGGTCCTCAATGAAATCGCCGAGCTGACTGTCCTCCTCCTCGCCGATAGGCGTTTCCAGCGAGACGGGAAGTTGGGCAATGCGACGTATCTCTTCCACGCGGCTGCTCTCGATGCCCATTTCTTTGGCGATCTCTTCGTCGCTGGGCTCGCGTCCCAGCTTCTGCACAAGCTGCCGTGAAATGCGCACCATCTTGTTGATGGTTTCCACCATGTGAACGGGAATTCTGATGGTCCTCGCCTGATCGGCGATGGCGCGCGTAATGGCCTGACGGATCCACCAGGTCGCATAGGTGCTGAATTTAAATCCTTTGCGGTAGTCGAACTTCTCCACGGCACGGATCAGGCCGAGATTGCCTTCCTGAATGAGGTCGAGGAAGAGCATTCCGCGGCCGATGTACTTTTTGGCGATGCTCACCACCAGGCGAAGGTTAGCGTCGATGATTTGCTGTTTCGCACTGCCGTCGCCGGCTTCGACTTTGATGGCCAGCTCGCGCTCTTTTGCTGAACTCAGCAGCGGCACCTTGCCGATCTCGCGCAGGTACATGCGCACGGGGTCGGAAAGGGGGACGTCTTCCATGCGTCCCAGCGCGGCGGCGTATCCCGGGGTGTCCTCTTCCGAAGTTTCGCTCTCGGAACGGGCATCGTCGCTCTCGGCGCTTTGTTTTTCTTCCAACGTCGAGGTCTTTGCGGGGCGTTTCTTTGTCTCGGTCTTCTTCTGGACGGGCTTGTCCATCACCTGGATGCCCATTTCCGTAAGATTGATGAAGAGATTGTCAAGAACCTCGGTGCTCCAGCTGCCCATGGGGAGATATTTTTCAATTTCTTTCTGGGTCACGTAGCCGCGCTTGCGTCCCAGAGCAATCAGCACGGGCATGGAGCGCATGATGGGAGAAAGGCTCTCGTCGATGCTTTCAGGCTCCGTCTCGTCGAGGGACTCATCGTCTTCGTCAACGTCAAGAGGCAGCGTGTCGTCTTCCAGTTCCTCGTCCAGTTTTTCAGCTTCTTCGAGCTCTTTCTCGTCGGGGTCGAGCAAATCCTCCAGGCCGCCGGATTCAGGGTCGTTGTCGTCGTTCTCTTCGAAGAAGGCGTCTTCAACAGGCTTTTCCCGGAGGATCGGCTTGGATTTTACGGATTTTTTCGCCGCCGACTCCGTCTTTTTCGCCGGCAGTTCGTTCTTTGCGCCGGATTTTTCCGGCTTGGGACTCTCGGCGACCGAAGGGTGTTCAGCCGCTTTTTCCGAAACAGGCGTCTCCTGGGACACCGACGGAGTTTTTGCCTTCTTCGCCGTTTTTTTGTCCGATGCCGCCGGCGAGGGAGCCTTTTTCTCCGTCGGTTTCTTTGCCGCCGCGCTCTTTTGCGCCTTCGTTTCAGACGCCGCCCGGGATTTCCTGGACGATTTTTCGGCGGGCTGCTCCGCGCGCTGTGGAGCTTGGGACTTGAGCGATACGACGTTTTTCTCCTGCTCCGTCGTAGTTTCGGCGGCACTGTTCTGTTTTTTCGCCGGCGCCTTTGAAGGTGAAGTCTGAACGGCGGAGCTTGTTTTTACGGCTTTCGTCGTTTTTTTCCCAACTTTCTCCTTCACCAAAGCGGCAGACTTCTGCTCCGTCGGAGAGGTCTTTTCAGGTGCATCCTTTGTCGCCGCCTTGGCCGTTTTTTTCGGGGACTGTTTTTTTTCTTTTGCGGATGCCGGCGTGGAGACGCTTTTCTTCTTTTTGCCGCTGTCAGAGGGAAGTGTTTCGTTCTGAGGACTCTTTTTCGAAGGCGTCAACTGTTTTTTTGCATCGGGGCTGATCTTTTCCGAAGCCGCTGTTTTTTTCAATTCAGGCTCGGCATTGCTTCTTTTTTTCCGTACGGCCATTGATTTTTCCCTCCAGTTTCGTCCTTGGTCAAGAATCCTTCACCATGTTCCACGAAGTATTTCACTTTTGAGTCTTTCTCTATTATTTAAAGAAGAATTTTTCTTCGATCATTCACGCAAGCCTAATTGTCATGGTCATCGTCGTCATAGGCGGCAGGAAAGGGCACCAGCGGCGAAGGACCGACGACGGCCCGGGTCGCCTCAAGTTCAATGGTTTCAAGTTGCTTCGATATGAGCAGATCGGCGGGCCGATCCGTTTCATAGGACAGGGGAGCGCGAATAAAGCCCAGGCGCTCGGCATAGCACGGGATCAGAGCGTCGCGGCGTTGTTTTTTCTCAAATTCGTCCAGCATGGCTCTCAGACAGTCCATTTCATCGAGAGCGGTCTGATCGGTCACCAGCACTACCACTTTGTAGGAAGCCAGCGGAATTTTTTTATTCCAGAAGGTGCACTGCGTCACGCCCGCTTTAAGTCCGCTGCGGTGCGACGTAAAGGCGGCTCCGAAGCGTTCGATCTCGCTGCTGTAACCGAAAATCAGCGTAAAGGGAAAGAAGCCGCGCGAGCTGCGCGGGGTTTCCATGGCGTCCTCCCAAAACAGGCTTCCCGAGGTGCCGATGTCGTTGCCGCAGAGGTAAAGCAGTTCGCTGTTGAGGGCCAACGCGCAGAACGAAAGTCTTTTCAGAAGTTCGCTGTGCAGCCCCGCCAGTGAAACGACGCTGTGCTCTCTGTTGGAAAATGCCCAGCCGCCTATTTCAATATCAAGTTCCGAATCCCAATAGGGCAGGCACATTGACGCTCCTCCTTCGGCAAACATATATATATTATCCCCGTGAAGCCCCGGCTTTTGGAACGGCGTTTTTTTGCGTTTTTTCCCGGCGGTTATGCGATAAATCTCCGCGAGGACGTGATAAAATAAGAAGCGCGGTAAAAATTCACACTGAGGTGAAGGGTTGTGTTGATAAACGCTTTCAGCGGCATTGTCGGCTGGTTGGTGAAAGTCATCGGATCTCTGGGCTACTTGGGTATTACAGGTCTGATGTTTTTGGAATCGTCGTTCTTTCCGTTCCCCAGCGAGGTCGTCATGCCTCCGGCGGGATACCTGGCGCAGCAGGGACAGATGTCGCTGCCGCTGGTGCTCCTGTGCGGCATCGTCGGCAGTCTTCTGGGGGCTCTGTTCAACTATTGGG
>CABTYW010000069.1 GCA_902489135.1 uncultured Synergistaceae bacterium | reverse complement strand
GACTGGAGTTCAGACGTGTGCTCTTCCGATCTATCCGGCGGATAGCCTGCGGCAGAATGATGAACTTCATGGTCTGCCAGTAGGACAGCCCCAGCATTTTGCCGGCTTCCCACTGCCCCTTGGGGATGCTCTCGATGCCGCCGCGGACGATCTCGCCCACATAGCCCGAAGAGTTGATGCCGATGCCCAGAATTCCGGCCACCGAGGCGTCAAGGTTAATTCCCAGCGCCGGCAGGCCGAAATAGATCAAAAACAGCTGAATCATCAAGGGCGTGCCGCGCAGCACGTAAATATAAGTCGCCATGAGATAACGAAGCGGTTTGAAGGGCATGACGCGGAAGGATCCGATGAAAATTCCAAGAGCGGAGCCGATGGCCACGCCCAGCGCCGAAGCCTTGAGCGTAACCAGCACGCCCTGCCAAAACATATGTAGATAGGGAATAAGAACGGAAAAATCCAGCTCCATTTACTTCGCCTCCTCCACCTGAGCGCCGTAATGGGAAAGCACGCGCTGCAAAAAGGCGCGAGTGCGTTCCCTTTGGGGACGCGCGAAGATTTCATCGGGGCGTCCCTGCTCCACAATGTGACCGTCGGCCATGAAGATCACGCGGTCGGACACCTCGCGGGCGAAGAGCATCTCGTGGGTGATGATCATCATGGTCATGCCCGTTTCGGCAAGATCGGCAATGACATTGAGCACGTCGCCCACAAGTTCCGGATCCAGGGCGCTGGTGGGCTCGTCAAAGAGCATGACCTTCGGGTCAAGCGCCAGCGCGCGGGCAATGGCCACGCGCTGCTGCTGTCCGCCCGAAAGCTGCGCCGGAAAAGCGTCCACCTTGTCGGCCAGGCCGACGCGGTCCAAAAGCTGTCGCGCCTTTTCCTCGGCTTCGGCGCGGGAGCGGCCGCGAACCTGAGTCTGCGCCAAAAGAATGTTATCACGCACATTCAAATGGGGAAACAGGTTGAACTGCTGAAAGATCATGCCGAGAAGCTGCGACTCCTCGGCGTTGGACATGCGGCCTTTGTCCATGCGGCGGCCGTACACTGAAATCTCGCCGGAATCGATGTTTTCCAGGCGTGCGATGCACCGCGCCAGAGTGCTCTTCCCCGATCCGCTGGGACCGATGACGGAAACGACTTCGCCTTCGTCCACCGTCAGCGAAACGCCCTTCAAAACCTCCAGCGAACCGAATGACTTATATAACCCCTTCACTTCAATCGCGTGAGTCATCTTCGCTCACCTCCACTTTTTCCGGCTCATTATAAATCAACTTAATGTTAATTTCCAGCACTAAAATAGATTTTTGTTCATTTTTTTTGATGAAAACTCCGTCCCCCATCGCCCAAGGGGCGCGCCTTTTTGCCTCGGCCGTCGATGACGTTCGGGACGGTGCCGACATGAGCACACAAGACCGTCCCGTTTTTTCCATCGGCGCCCAGGATCGCCGCGCCGCGTCACCGCAGACGGAATTCCCGGTGCGCCCCGACGATCACTTTTTTTTCCACGTCAAAGGTTCTGCCTTCCAGGCGCAGCATCACAAAGGACAGTTCGAGGCCGAAACGGCGACGGCCGCAGCTTCCCGGATTGAGCCAGAGAACGCCGCCGTCGTACTGACAAAAATAGCGATGAGAATGTCCGAAAATCACCATGTCCACATCCGTCACGTTCTTCGGCACGTCAATGCGTCTGTGGACCATCAGAAAATTCAGACCTTCTATTTTAAAACGCCGCACCGTCGGAAGCTCCGGCATTGCGTCGTTGTTGCCGCGCACCCCGTAAAGCGGCGCATATGCCTTCAGGGATTTCAGCGTTTCCTCATCGTCAAAATCGCCGGCGTGAAAAATGCAGTCGCACCCCTTGAGACATTCTTTCACTTCGGGACGCAAAACCCCGTGAGTGTCTGAAATTACAGCAACCCAAACCGTGACGACCACCTCCGTCTTTTGTCATACCTTTCGGATTATACCAGTCCGATGAAAAATTTTCGTCACGACGGCTCGCTGATTATTTTGCGAACCCTTTCGCGGTTCGCCTTCGCCCACGGCGATTTTTTATTTATTGTTGTTGCAAAATTCATGCATAATATGATATTTTTAAGTATTTAAAATGGCAATTTGAAGCATCGCAAAGGAGTTTCCCGTGAAAATGCAAAGAGCTGAACTTTTAACGAGGCTCGTCGGCGCAGCCGAAGCCGTCGCAAACGCAGAAAAGAAACTGACGGAAATCGATTCACACTTCGGCGACGCCGATCACGGCATCACCATGAGCAACATCGCTGCCGCTTTCCCTATGTCTGCCGAGTATATGCACATCGGAATTCCCGTGCTGAACAAGAAGCGGGAATGACTCGGAGGAAATGAGGACGCTTCCCGATCAACGGAAGCGCCAACGAGTCCAATGATAAAATCCGGCTCCTCGAATTCGAGGGGGAACGCGCTCTCACGGGAGCCCTCTCCAAGCTCTTTTACGCCGCCCGCACCGTGGACGACATGAAGCCCTGCATCAAACAGGCGCAGCAGGTCGTTTTGGGCCTGAGGATCCGACGCCGTCCGGCCTTCGTCATGATGGACGCCCTCATGGAACGGCACAAAGAGAAGGCCCCAAAGCCGAATTAAAAACAGTTTCCGCCGTGCCGAGAGCCCCCCGGCGCCCTCATTCGGCCCCCAGAGGACGAAAAAGTCCCCTGCATTGACGCCGCGCCAACGGCCGTCGAAGCAGGGGACTTTTTGTAAAATTTTATCAACACGACTTTGTCGTCATCGCCATGGCGGCCCCGGCGCGATTCGAACGCGCGACCTACTGCTTAGGAGGCAGTCGCTCTATCCATCTGGGCTACGGGGTCCAATCTCGTGAACTGGGCTTTGGCGCCTTCGCGTTGGAGGCAAAAAAAATCGCCGGAAGGCAAAAAACGCCAAAACGAGTAAATCATAACACAACGGCGCAGGGGCCGCAAGGCAATTTTCGCCTTGGCGCACCCTGCCAACTTCGCCGAAACTTCTTTGAAAAACGTCCCGCTCCGATGCGCGCTCACGTGCGCTGAACCGCAGCCTTCGGAGAAAACTCGAAAGCGGCGCCGCACTCTTTTCACTCCGCCGGAAAAAAGGAGGAAAGCGGCGCCTTTTCGTCCCTGATGTGCAGGGCGGCGTTCATTTTCAGCGTTTCCCGTCGTCTGAAGCATTGCGGATGATGGTCGTTGATGAGGCCGCAGGCTTCGAGGAAGGAATAGAGGCTGACGGAACCGACAAACTGAAATCCCCGCTTTTTCAGATCGTTGCAGAGGGCGTCGGACAGAGCGCTGCGCGTCAGGCGCTTTTCGGGAAAGGCGTCGTACACCAGAGTTTTTCCGCCCGTGAACGACCACAGGTAGCGATCAAAGGACCCGTAGCGTCCGACAATCTCCAAAAACCGCTCCGCATTGTTGATGAGCGCGCGGATCTTGGGTTCCGAACGGATCATTTCCCCGTCGCCCATAATGCGCTGTACGTCAGCCTCGCCGAAGCGGGCGATTTGTCGGTAATCGAAACGGCAGAAGCACCGCGCGAAGACGGCGCGTTTGCGGAGCATGAGCAGCCAGCTGAGGCCGCAACTCATGCTTTCCATCAGCAGATGTTGAAAGAGAATGCCGTCGTCGTGCTGAGGCACTCCCCACTCGGTGTCGTGGTACTCCCGCAGCAGCTCATCGCTCTCGCACCAGGCGCAGCGCCGACGAGTATCGGACATGACCTTTCCTCCTCATGCGCCGTGGCGGCGCGTTTTCAGAATTCCTTCGTCGCCCGTCGCGGCACGCTGTACCGCCCTTCAAAGGCTGTCGGCGACAAGCGCTTTTTGGTCTTCCCCAAGGCTCTCAGCCCTCAAAATGCTTTCTCAGGCGAACATACAGAAGAAAGACGAAAAGGGAAGTCAGGCCATATTTAACGAGGTTGAAGGGAAAAAGGGAAAAAAGCAGAAAGGTAGGGACATCGCTGACCGAGGGATTGACGGCGTGAACCGCTTTGATCATGGCATTCAGCGAAAACCCCATGAGATGCGCGTAGATGGGAAGGATGACGTAACAGTTCAACGCCACCATGGCGAGGGAGACACTTAACGTCCCCGCCGTCAACCCGCCGAAGGCGGATTTTTTCGTCCTCCCTGCCTGAAAGACCGCCAGAGCGGTCAGCAGATAAACAAGGCTGCCCGTCATGTTGGCGACCTCGCCGACACCCATGGTGGCGGAACCGTGGAACATGAGATGAAGAATTTGCTTCATCAGAGCCACCATCACACCGGCTCCGCGCCCCAGCAGCAGACCGCTGAGCATCACGGGAACTTCGGAAAAATCAAGTTTGAGAAAGGGCGCCAACATGGGCATGGGAATTTCCAACAACAGCAACACCGACGCCACGGCCGCCATAACGCCGCTTACCGTGAGCCGGCGAATAGAAAAGGCAGCGTTGTCCTTCAAAATCATTGCGTTCCCTCCTCCGCATACGGCAGTATCATACCCCCGACGGCGGCCTTTTGGCAATCCGCCCCATTTCGCCGTTGGTTCAGCGACTTTGCAAGCTTAAACGAAGCATTTTCTGCAGCGGGGCGACGTCCCCCTCTTTCAGCGCCGCCGTCGCATCCGTTGCCGTGACCGACGAAAAAACGGCACATTTCTTTAGCACGCTCCGCCGCGCCGAACCGAAGAGGAAAGGGAGGCGATTTCGAACCTCCACTCATAGCACCCGGAGGAAGTTCTGCGCAATCCGACGCGACCGCTCTCAATGACGCCCATGAGCGTCGCAGCCTTGAAGGTCTTCGTTGAACCGGCAGCTCACATGGCACCGCGGTACGGTTTGAGCGTGTTTCAAGCAGCGTCATTTTTATGGAAATGAAGTGCCGCGCCTTTTCTCCGAATTGGCTATTTTCACGGAAAGTGAGTATTTTTGAGCATGGAAAAAGGCATCTGAGATCTTAGCGTGCTGGTCACAGGTGCCCTTGCTCATTTCGTGATAATCAATGTCAGGGATTCTTCCGTTTTTTCCGCTTTCTCACGGATTATGTCCACTCGTCGATCTGACCATTTGAGGATGTTTGAAGGGGATTTGTGGATTTTCAATGACGCTGTAAATCTTTGATGTATCTGATTTGAACGTGTTAGCAGAACAGCGTTTTCGGGGCTGTGTGAAGGGCAAAGTCAGGGTGTTGGTCAGAAAAATGACGGTTCGGCGGCGGGGGCTTTCGACGGCGAAAATATCATCCAGGACGCTGTTATTCCGCAAAACGGCAAGGATCTTATGTGACGTTATGATGACTGTGTTTGTGATGTGTGATCCGATGTCAATTCCCTTACATTTTCGAAGAGCGGGCGAAAAAGAGGAAACGGCGGTTTTCATTCCGCTCGGTTATTCTTTTCGTTTCTGTTCTTCGGGCGTAGGCCAGAACCACCAATGACTTTTAGGTATCATTCTGCCAATGATCTTTTCGGCTTCGCCCCTGTATTCGGGGCACGTAAAGTTTTCTCCTTGGGGCATAAGAAATCGCTCAAAGAATACACCGCGCTTTCGATATTCTTCCCAATCCTTCACTGTGAAATCTAAGTAGCTGTGTGGCTTTTCTGATAGTTCATCACGATTAAACAAGGGTCCTGAAACCAATGTCGGCATGTCAACACCATCGTTCATTCGGAGATAGTCGGGACTATCTTCGCTATAGAGCCACCCATATCATATTTGAGTAACTGACAGATCAGTTTTTCTCTAGAGAAATCTTCGAGACAAAAGTCTTCCTGATACTCCCGAAGAAGTCTTTCAACGTAGCTGTCCATCTTTTGCCACTCCGCCCATTTTCGGCAGCGGCAGCAATGATAAAGGTGTTGAACGCCGTTTAAAGGCATTCTGCCTGAAGAAAGCGGGCCGGACTCTCGGAAAAATGAGCGCCCGTTCCGCTACGTTCCCGGTGGCAAAACGGCTTAAGGATAAGATATTTCTCACCATCACCTGTGCCGTGAAATCACTTCGCGGCTTTCCTGCGGCGAAGCACGGTTCCCGCCGCCGCGGCGACACACACGTTGACGGCACATTCAACGGCCAGCCCCGGCGTGGACGTCAGTCCGACGGCGAGGCTTCCGTAAAGCACGGCCCCCGCCAGAGTGTAGCCCGCCACGGCCCACATCGAAGCCAACAAAAAACTGAGCAGAATACGGCCTGTGGAGAGGCCGCCGTCGGAAAAAGTCCGGCCGCCCGACGTCAAGGTGACGACGAAGGCCATAAACCCTTTGATAATGAAGGTGGGAACTGCCCAGACCGCATAGCCGCCCAAAAGATCGGTCAGGGCCGACCCCAGGCCTGCGGCAAGCGCGGCGTCTCTGCGCGGAAAACCCAGGGCAATGAGCAGAATGGCCGCTTCGCCGAGATTGGCGTACCCCAGGGGAATGGGGATTTTAGGAACCATGGTCATGACAAAAACGACCGCCGCAAGGACGGCCATGCGGCACAGGCGCTGTACGGCCGTCAGTTCGGCCGGAAAATGGGATTGAACCATGGGAATACCCTCTTTTTATCGGTGAGTTTTTCTGTCATGCGCCGATGGAAGGCATTGCCGTCACAGCAACTGCGGCTCGCGCGCGAAAAAGCGCGGCACGTCGGGACGCCCTTCAAAAACGCGCACCGTCTGACGGCAGTCGAGGGCAAGCTGACGTTTCAGCTCTTCTTTGCCGCTGAAACGGGTCATGGGACGAAGTTTTTTCAGAAAGGCCACAAGAATGGGGCGGCCGTACAGGTCGCCGTCGAAGCCGATTGCATGGGCTTCAACGCGCAGATTTCCGCGGACGAGAAAGGTGGGATTGCGCCCCACCGACAGGGCGGCAGGATACCATGCGCCGCAGTACATGGCGCCGGCGTAGACGCCCTCGGCGGGAATGAGCTTTTTCCCGTCGGGCGGAATGTTCGCCGTGGGATAGCCCAGGGCGTGACCTCGGCCTTCGCCGTGCCGGACTTTTGCCGCAATGAAGTAGGGATAGCCCAGCAGCGACGAGACCCGTTCCACCATGCCGGCCTGCACCATGCTTCTGGCGTTGGTGCTGCTGATTACCGTGCCGTCGGGCATAAACATTTGCGGCAGCAATTCCAGGGCAATGCCGTGCTCCCGGCAGTACTGCGTCAGAAAGATGCGGTCGCCGCTGCGTTTTCGGCCGAACCGAAAGGTCTCTCCCACCACGATGCCCTCAATGGCGTATTTTGAACGCAACTCATGGAGAAACTGCGCCGGGTCGGTCTGCGAAAATTCCCGGGTAAAGGGGATCTCCAGGGGCTCAGGCAGCCGGAGACAGCGGCGCAGCAGCGCCTTCTCCTCTTCTGAGAAAAGTCTGGCCTTCAAGCCGCCCAGCACAAATCGGGGATGGGGCGAAAAGGTGACAATGCACCACGGGGTGTGAAGCTCTTCGGCGAGACTCCGCGCCCGATCGAAGAGCGACAGATGACCGCGATGGTAGCCGTCAAAAGCTCCGAGGCAGATAATCACAGCCGGACTCCCGTGGGGATGTTGACCCGGGGGCACAACACGGCGCGCCCCTTCTGCGCGCCGAGCCCGCCGAGGCACAGATACTTTTCTCCCAGCGCCATAATGCCTTTTTCTACGGGCACCATGCCGGCGCTGCGTCGCATCATAAAGTCCAGATAGACGCAAAGCCCGTCGGCCAGGCGTTTTTCGCAGAAAGGCGACGCGTCATAGCTGTAATACTGCGGCGTCAAAGCCGAAACGGGCTGAATATGGGACACCAGCTGTTCCGCCGGCGGGGGATCCTGGGGATTATAGGTGAGACCGCCGGCGGCGCGGAAATTGCCCACGCTGAGGCGCCGCAGCGATGAAAGATGGGCGCCAGTCCCCAAGGCTCGTCCGATGTCGCGGGCCAGGCTGCGTACGTAGGTCCCCCGATGGCAGTCAATGAGCAGCTCCGCCGTGCCCTTTTCGGTTCGTCCGAGGTAGCGGATGGCCGTAATGTCCACGGGGCGAGGCTGAATCTGCGGTTCGCCGCCGGCGCGGGCGATCTTGTGGGCGCGTCGTCCGTCCACCATGACGGCCGACACGCGCGGCGGCCGTTGAAGGCGCACGCCGAGAAACCCCGGCAGCGCGCCCATCAGCGCCTCTTCGTCGAAGGAGCGCTCAATCGGCTCGGTCAGCGGCTCGCCGGAGGCGTCGTCGGTGGAAGTTTCCCAGCCGAAGGTCACCTCGGCCAGGTAGCTTTTCGGCAAATTCATCACCGCCTCCGAAAGCCTCGTGGCGAAACCCAGCATGAGAATCAGCGCGCCGGAGGCCGTGGTGTCCAGCGTGCCGGCGTGCCCCACCTTCTGGCGGCGCCCGCCCAGCGCACGGGACACGCCGGTGACGCAGGCGCGGCTGGGAGCGCCGTAAATCTTATTCAGCACGAGAATGCCGTTATACACCCTTCAGTTCCTCTTCCAGCTGCGCCACGCCTTCGT
>CABTYW010000068.1 GCA_902489135.1 uncultured Synergistaceae bacterium | reverse complement strand
AGGCCTGGTTGTCCTGAACGCAGTTTTTTTCGCCGCCGCCGCGGCGGCAACGGTGCCGGCGCTGGCGTTCTTCGACGCGCTGATCGCTCAGGCTCCGCAGCCCTCAAAACACAGCCGGGAGCGCCAAGTTCAAAAGAAGGATCGGCCTTCGGCGCCTCCCGACTTGCCGGAACAGTCTTTCGACAAGGCCGCGACAGCCGCCGAGGATACTCCGGAACGCGCCGCCGCGGCACTCGGCGCCGGAGAAGCAGGGCAAAACGTCGACACCGCGGCCGTTCCGCTTCCTGCGCCTGACCGCCCTCCGCTGAAGGGGCGCCGTGCACGCTTTTTCAGCTTTTGGCGGGAGCTGTTGGGAACGCCCTTTCGGCGCAGCTGCGCCGCTTTTTTCGCCTTCCATCTTTTTTGGCTCCTGGCTTTTTATCCGGGTTCGGGCACGGCCGACACGCTCTATCAGTTTTCGCAATGGCTGGGCGTCATTCCCATGAACGCGCGCCATCCGCCCGCGGCTACGGCGCTGATGGGATGTTTCCTCTCTCTGGGGCAGCTTCTGGGAGACCAGAACGCGGGAGTTTTTCTCTACAACTTCCTTCAAACGGCCTTCCAAAGCTTCGTCTTCGCCCAGTGTGTCGAGACGGTAAGTGGCCTCACGCAGAGCCGGGCTTTGCGGCGTTTCACTCTGCTGTGGCTGCTGCTGAACCCGCTGTTTCCCACGTGGAGCGCTTCCTGTGTCAAGGATTCTCTCTATTCCGCCAGCCTTTTGTGGTTCATGATCTGTCTTGTGAGACTGGAGTCGGGACTGTACATTCCCAAAAGCCGCATTTACCTTCAGCTGTGGCTCGCAGCGACGCTTGCCGCGTCGCTGCGCCTCAACGGCCCCGCCGTGATCGTGGCGGCTCTGACGCTCTTCGCGTTTTTCCGCCGTCCCGCCAAGGCCCTTCGGTTGTCGGCCATTGCGCTGCTGGCCGCAGGCGTCTCCGTCGTTCCCTTTCTCTGTCTGGAGGGGCCTCGGCGATACACGGCGCTGCGCGAGGCTCTCAGTCTGCCCCTTCAGCAGACGGCGCGCGTCATTCGTGAAAAACGCACCATTTCCGCCGCGGACCGCCATGCGCTGGACCAACTGTTTCACGGCCGTGATCTGAGCCGCATCTACGACCCCGAACTGGCGGCGCCGGTGAAGTGGGCATGGGGCGACGACGGCCGTTCACTGGCGGAGTGGAAAAAATTCCTGAAGATCTGGTGCCGTCTCATGAAACGCTGTCCCGCCGATTTTCTCCAGGCGGCTTTTAGCGGCTGGTACGGCTATTTTTATCCGAACTTTCGGGCAGCGGAAGATCAAAGCGACATGGCCGATTTCGTTCCCCATGAACGGCTGCACGGCATCAAACTCTTTCTGCGCCGATCGGGCTGGGGCGCCGCCCGGAACGCTCTTCTTCTGTGGACTGAAGCCATAAAAAGCCTGCCCGTGACCGGGTTGGTTTACAACTGCGCCTTTTATGTCTGGACGACGATGTTTCTCGCCGGTACGGCGCTGTTCCGCAGGAAATACGGCGTCCTTCCCGTTGCCGTCCCGATGCTGCTGACGCTGGCTTCAAGCCTTTTCGGCTCCATTAACGGCTGCATGCGCTATCTTCTGCCGATGGCCGCCGCTCTGCCGCTGCTGCTGACCTGCGTCGTGGCCGAATTGAACGGCGATGGCGAAGGGACCTTGAAAGCTGACGCTTCAGGGCGACTTGCGACATGAACTTCCGAAACGCGCAACGAAGGACGAAAAAAATTTTCCGGCCGCAGCGAGCCTCACGATCAAAAGCACTTCAGCCGTGGACGACGCCTCCGGCGGAAGTGCTGATCCCTCACTCACGTCGCCTCCGTTTTTTTGAAAACGGGAGCCGAAGGCGAAGTCCATCGCCGAAGTAGGGCTCAAAAGACCGGCGACGCCCCATGAGTTCTTTTCCGAGAGCGCGTATTCACCGGACCTCTTGCGGTGACCGCCGCGGGAGAGAACGCCGCGCCGCGAACTTCAAAACTCCCCCATGTTTTTTCAGCCGCCGAAACGCCCTTGGCCGTGGGGAGCGCCGACGCGGCGCAGGAAAAACCGCCCGCACGGCGGTGCGCGTCTCGCCATTTCGGCGGCAGCGTTTCCGGTGCAAAAATTGCGGCAGGCGGCCCGGAGAAAAGGGCTCCCCGCGGACTTCATCGGCGGAGCGGCTGTGGATGCGGCCGCACGAGGGGAGGCGAGCTTTCCTCTTTTTCGGTGAAACGGCCGGTTACGCCTCCCCGACTTTCAGAGGCGCACTTTCGGCGGCGCCGAAAAATCGGAAAACTCATCGAGACCTTCAAAGCATCTTCGCCAATCCCATGAATTCATGGCGGGTGCTTGGCCGTAAATGCTCTGAAACAGTCATGGTCACGGCCCCCTTTTGTGGAGAAAGTGGCCCATGGAGACTGAAAAAACTCATCGCCGGCGTGCCGACTGAAGGAACGGGAAGCTCACGGGCGAATGAGCGCGATCGTGGCAAAAACAGAACGTGAATTTGAGACAAAACAATTTACGCCGGAAGAAATTCCTTCCGCACGTCGAGAACCGTGCCGCAGACGAACTCACGAAAAAAGGGCGTCAATAAAGCCTTCATGAGAGAGCCGCAGGAACTGCGCGGGGCGCGGCCGTCCACCAACGGAAACGCACCGGGGCACGGGCAGACGGCCCTTTAAAGATGGAGCCCCTGCCGTTGCCTCTTCGCCGATCACAGAGCGAGTGCAGAACGGAGCGAAGAGAATGGAACTCTCTGCTCTCCCCGTTGTTCGAAACAGACCTGAAAGTCACAAGAAGCGACACCGCCAAGCAAAAACCGAAGGATTTTGAAAGTAATTTTCGGTGCAGCCCCGACATAAAAAGTTCACCGACGTCTTCCGCTCCAGGCGTTACAGCCCCGACAGGAAGATTTCACCGCCCACGGCGATGAGAATAACGCCTCCGATGATAAAAGCTCTGTCGGCTAGGACCGTGCCCAATCGGCGTCCCATGAGAAGTCCCGCGGCGCAGATCAGCCACGTTACGGCGGCGATGATGACGGCGCACACAAGGGCCTGCACCGAGCCGTAGTGGGCAATGGCGAACCCCACGGAAAGGGCGTCGATGGAGGTGGCAACGCCTTGAACCAACAGCGCCGCGGCGGTGACGGCCGCTCTGGCGTTTTTGGCGTTTTTGGCGTTTTTGGCGCTTTCGCGGCAAATTCCCTGCCGGAGCATGGAACCGCCGATGCAAAGCAGAAGAACCACGGCGATCCACGGGATCCAACTTGTGAAAGCAACGAAACGCCGCGCCGCCACGCGCACGCACAACCAGCCCATCATGGGCATGAGCGCCTGAAAAAAAGCGAACACGCCCGACACGGCCGCCATTTTCCCCGGGCTCATGGCCGGCTCGGTCAGTCCGTTGACCAGCGAAACTGAAAAAGCGTCCATGGCGAGGCCGACGCCCAGCGCCGCGCTGTTGAAAAAAAACAAGGCGTTCCAGCACATTGCCGATCTCCCCCCGCGGCCACACCGCACAAAAATCAGGCATGGCCTCTGCCATACCTGAAAAAATCTCAGCGGCCGAAGGGCGGCGGCAAAAAATTTTTACCTTGGAAGCCCCTTTCACGAAGGTGCCTCCGCTTGGTCATTTTCCGCTCCCCCGCGCCAAAGCCCTTTGGCGGCTTTCAAAGGGCATTCTGGCACAGGCGTTGCGCGTTAGTCAAGGCTTATGGGCTCAAAAAGCCCGAAGCCGCGCCGGGGATCACTTGGCGAAGTGAGATGAGACAATAAGCAGAAGTCCGGTTTTCAGACCCACGGGAAGACTGCTGATCTCCAGATTTTCCTCGCGAGTGTGGGCTTTCTCGCCGATGTAGAGTCCCAAAGTAGTGGCAGGAATGCCACGAGACAGCGGAATGTTTGCATCGGTGGAAGAAGAATAGCGTTCCGGTTTTTTGCCGCAGGCCGCCGTGACGGCGTCCTCGCAGCGCTTCAGCAGGCGTTCATGCGCCGCGGGATCCACGTCGGCGGCACAGGGGCGCCGGCCCACCAGCTCCAGGCTGAAATGCGCCTTTTCTCCGTCGCACTCCTCCAGGGCTTTTTTCATCTGATCGTGCATCAGCGCCAGATGCGACAGCTCGTCGGAGCGATATTCATACAGCATTTCCGCGGATTGAGCGATGGTGTTCACTGAAGTTCCGCCGGAAATGACGCCGAAGTTGTAGGTGGTTTTGCGTCCTTCGGCCTTGGGCAGGGGTTGGGCGTCCAGCATGGTGATGAGCTTGCCCATCCACGCAATGGCGTTGGGATTGCCGAAGGCGCCGTAGGAATGGCCGCCGCAGGTTTCGGCCTTGATGCGCCAACGCTCCGAGCCCACGGCGCGGTTCACGATGCCGTCCAAAGTTCCGTCGAAGGATACGAACTCCCTGATCTGTCCCGGACGGTCGTCGAAGAGGCGGCGCACGCCCTTCAGATTGCCCAGTCCTTCTTCGCCGCTGTTGAACACGAAGAGCACGGGCTCAACGGGCTTGAGTCCCTTCGACAGAAGGTATTTCGCAATGAGCATCAGCGCCACCACGTTGGCAGTGTCGTCACCCACGCCGGGAGCGAAGAGACGTCCGCCCTCTTCTTTCACCGGCAGCGGTTCGGTATCGGGAAACACCACGTCGGTGTGTGCAGCGTAGACACAGGCGATTTTTGAGCCGTCGCCGAAGGGCAGAAGGACATTGAGCGCCTCGTCGACGGTGACGCCCGAGGCGCCGTTCTTTTCAAGCCATTCTTTGATGAACTGAGCGCGTTTTTCCTCGTGATTGGAAGGCGCCGGGATGGCCGCCAGTTTTTTCAGCAGAGCCAGCTGTTCCTCCGCGTGAGTTTCGCACCATCTGAAAAGCTCGTCGCGATTCATTGAGAAATCGACCTCCTGTTTTATGAACTCTTGAAATCTTTAAAAAAATTGTATCTCATTTTCACTTTGCTGTACACCGCCCCGCGCCCTGCAAAATCGAAGACGCGAGGAATCCGCTCATTTCGGCTTTCAGCCGTCAAGGAATGCCGACGGGCGCGCGCCCCGTGGTAAAATTACGAAAAGTTCGGCACCATTTTTCTCCCTGAGGTGATGTGAATGCATCTGTTCTGCCAACGCTGCGGTCACGTTGAAGAGACGTCCACGCTGAAATCCCGCTGCGACTGCGGCGGCCTGTGGAATCTCGATTTTTGTCCGCCCGCCTTTGATCTGTCCGAAATCGACACAAGCCAATGGTCCATGTTCCGCTACCGCGCCTTCATGGCACTTGAGGATGAAAGCTGGCGCGACGTCAGCCTCGGCGAGGGAATGACGCCCGTGATACGGCTCAACCGCCGTGTGCTTCTGAAAATGGATTACCTCATGCCCACCCTTTCATACAAAGACCGCGGCGCCGCGGCGCTTGTCGCCCACTGCAAGGCCATTGGCGTCAAATCGGTGGTTCAGGACAGCAGCGGAAACGCCGGAAACGCCGTAGCCGCCTACTGCGCCAGGGCCGGCATCAAATGCCGCATCTTCGTTCCCGAGGGAACGTCGCCGAAAAAAATCGCCATGATCCGCGCCCACGGCGCAGCGTGCATCGTCGTCCCGGGAGGGCGCGACCGCTGCGCCGAAGTCTGCCGCGCCACGGCACGGGATGAAGGCGTCTATTACGCCAGCCACGTGTACAGCCCCTTCTTTTACGAGGGAACGAAGACCTTCATCTACGAGATTTTCGAGCAGCTGCGCCGAATTCCGCCGGTTCTGGTAATTCCCGTGGGCAACGGCACGCTGTTCCTCGGCGCCGTCGCCGCTCTTCAGGATCTGCTGCGCGCCCGGGCCATCTCGGAAATGCCGCAAATTCTCGCCGTGCAGAGCGAAAGGTGCGATCCTCTGCTGCGCGCCGCCCAAGCTGGGCTTCACGAGCCCGCGGAGGTCGTCCCGCAGCCCACGGCGGCGGAAGGCATCGCCATTGGCCGCCCCGCCCGCGGAGCGGAAATCCTGGCGGCGGCACGGAAATACGGCGTGCGCTTCATCCACGCGCCCGAGGAAGACATTCTGCCCGCCAGGCAGGAGCTGGCGCGCGCCGGGCTCTACGTGGAACACACCACGGCGGCAAATTATGCGGCTTATGGCGCCTACTGCAAAACTTTCGGTCCCGCCTCCGAGGCACTGATCACCCTGTGCGGCGCAGGATTGAAGTCCGACCGTTAAGCCTGAAGGCGTAAAAGCAAAAAACGTACCGCATTCCCCGATGCCCTTTTGCCCCAAATGCGCGCCGTTGGGGCGCACAAAGGGCGAAGAGGGCGCTTTTTAAATGGTTCCGAAGAGGAAAAAACGCTTGTCACCAAAAAGGCGGAAGAGCCCTTCCGATTTGCGGAAAGGTCTCTTCCGCCCGTTTTTATCCGTTGTTCTCCCGGTCAAGCGCCAGAGCGATGGCGCGGGCAAGCTGATCGCTACAGGAAGTTCCCCTGGTTCCGCATTGATTGCCCGTGAGGAGTTCCGAAACTTTTCTGGCGTCAGCGCCTTCCACCAGCTTGCCGATGGCCTTGAGATTGCCGTCGCAGCCGCCGACAAAGCTGACACCGTGAACTTTTCCGCCGTCGATTTCAAAACGAATCTCCCGGGCACACACGCCGCGGGGCGTAAATCTGTGAATTCCCAGGGCTCTCATTCCCTTTCCGCTTCACCCAGAACCGGCGCCAAGTTCCCGCGTCAGCCCCGCGATGAGTCCGATCGGCATCGCTCGCGCAAAGCGGCTGCCGTCGCTTTATAGCGCAATTCCACGTCGTCGAAGGGCTCAAAGCGGCAGGTCGGGGGCGATTTCAAGTTCCGCCATCGCTCATTGACCTCTTCGGCCATCATGCAGTGAAATTCCCAGCTCATCATGTCGTCATCGACGTCGCCCACGACGCGCCGCTCCGCATGAGACAGAGGCTCCCCCGCCAGGCGCTGCCAGATAACGCGCAACAGTCTCTCTTCCGCGACGCTGTACTGCGGCAGCATGGCCTTGAGAGGGCGGGGCAGGTCGCTCATGTAAGCCTCCGCGGCGTCATGAAGCAGGCAGGCCAGTCTCACCCTCGGCGCTTCGCCGCGAGCGGCGGCCTCGCCTTCGCAGGCCAAACAATGTTGCGCCACCGAATAAAAACCACGAAGGTGACCGTTGGCCCGGCAGAGCCTCGAAAGGGAGTGGGCCACGTCTTCAAGGCGGATCAGCGAAGCGTCGGGATTGAACGGATCCATGTGAAGCCCCGTAAAAGTGGTGATGAAGCTCATCGATTGGCCTCCTTTGCCGATGGATGGGCCCCCCTTCAGGACCGTTGTAAAGAGTATACCATTTTGCGGCTCCCAACGCTGACAATTCTCAGCGTAAAACTTGAAAAAAACCTTCATCTCGGCGCTTCAAAAAAATCTCTGCCGCCGCACCTAAGCCCCGCGCAAAAAATGCGCGGCGCGGAAAGCAAATCATTTTTCATTTTTATCCGCTTTGAATGTCAATTTTGTATGCCCATGAGAGAACTTGCACATACCCGCGTCGTCTCCGGCGGCGCCGTCCCATGAAAGCCGCCATCGGAGCTCCATTTCCGTCAAAGTGCAGTAAAGTTGTTTTTCGCAACCTTCTCTTCTTCAACGGAGAAAACGAGGATTTTTTTATAATAATATGTTATATTTATTATAAATTTAAACAAAAGTTACGCACTCCGGCGCGCAGTGAAAGGCCGTGGAGCAATGGCATATGAAGTGGCAATTTTGTTCGGTGATCTCATCAATCCCTACTGGCAGGAACAGGAATTGTGGTACCGGAAGTATTTGCCGGATTTTCCCTTCAACGCGCAGATCGTTCGCCTCAGCGACAGATGTGACGCCGAAGAACAGGCCGACCTGTGCAGGCGCCTCCTGCGGGACAATCTTGACGCGCTCATCGTCAACGCTTTGGATAAAGACACTTTGGGGCGCGCCGCCGCGGGCGTGCGAAGCCGTACAGTCCTCGTGGACGCCGGACCGAAAATTGATCCTGCCGTCACCGTCTCCATCGGCCATTACCTTCCCCTGAGAATTTGCGACTATCAGGAACAGGGCAAACTGTGCGTTCAGGCTCTTCTGGAACAGAAAAAGACCATCAAGCGGCTGGGCTGTATCGGCGGCCCGAAGGAGGCTCTGCAGAGCCGTGCCCGAGTGGCGGGCGCGCTTTCGGCTCTCAGGGCTCTCACCAAAATCGAAACGCGAATTCTCTGGAGCGACTTCACCCGCCGAGGCGGCGAGGAGAGCCTTGAGGCCTTCATGGACTGGCAGCCCGACGCCCTGTTCTGCGCCAACGACCTCATGGCGCTGGGAGCTTTGGATGTGCTTGAAGCCGCCGGCAGGAAAATTCCGGTGGGCGGCATCGACATGATTCCGTCAGCGGTGTTTTCCGTAAGAAACGGCGGCATGGCCGCAACGGTGGGCGTGAACGGTTCGGACGTCGTCCTGGGACTGCTGCACGCCGTTGACGACTATCTCAGTTTCGGCCTGATTGAACCCGATTTTCTGGCGCGCAATCACGTCGTCACCTCATGGAGTCTCGGCGCGCAAAAGCGACGGAGACGGTTTTTATGACGGAGAGGGATTTTTACTGAAAAATAGATCGGAAGAGCACACGTCT
>CABTYW010000067.1 GCA_902489135.1 uncultured Synergistaceae bacterium | reverse complement strand
CGTTTTCCCGCTCGAGAGGGGCCGTCAGCGTTTCGGCGTTTCGGGCGTCAGTTTATTTTCGGCGGCGGGTTTTGTCTGGGAGCTTTTCGGTGCGGCGAGGTCGGGCGCAAAAAAAGAATCGGGAAATTTTCTGTACAGAATGAGCGCCGCGGCGGCGAAAAACGTGCCGCCCAGAAGTCCCCAGAGGATATAGCTCCCGTGGGTCCCTTTTATGAAGTACATGCCGGCGCCGGCGAGAGCGTACCCGTAGATGAAAACCGAAGCTACGGAAAGCGCGGTGACCAGAAGTCTCATTTTTTCGCCTCTTTTCATCGAAGATCTTCTCCGCTATTTTACCAGTTTCTCCGCCGCCGTGATAAAATAAATCTGCGCCGCAAAAAAGCGGTCCATGACGGGATAATAAGAATATACTCGCAAGAACTGCAAATTCAATCGGCCGGTGGGACCAAGTGCGTTTCCGTCGCCGATTTTCGAGGAGAGTTTTCCATATGGAAAAGAGAACGCTGCCCACTCTTGACCTGAAAAGGCATTATGCGCAGATCAAAGACGAAATCGACGAAGCCATTCGCGGCGTCGTCGAAAGCCAGTATTTTATCCTGGGCCCCGAGGTGAAGGCCTTCGAGGCCGAGGCGGCCCGCTATCTCGACGTGAAACACGCCGTGGGGTGCGCCTCGGGTTCCGACGCGCTGCTTCTGGCCCTGATGGCCCTGGACGTGAAACCCGGCGACGAAGTGATAACCACGCCTTTTACCTTCTTCGCCACCGTCAGCGCCATTACCCGCCTCGGCGCAAAACCGGTGTTCGCCGACATCGATCCCAAAAGCTTCAACATCGACGCTCAAAGGGCGATGGAAGCTCTTACGGCGCGCACCAAAGTCTTTCTGCCGGTGCACCTTTTCGGACAGATGGCGGAAATGGAGAAAATAGCGCCGCTTATGAAAGAGAAGGGCGTGAAAATTGTCGAGGACTGCGCTCAGGCCTTCGGTGCGTGGCGCAGCGCCGACGGGAAGATCGTTCGCTGCGGCGGCTGGGGCGGGCTTGGAGCGTTTTCGTTTTTTCCCACGAAAAATCTCGGCGCTTACGGCGACGGCGGCATGATCACCGCCGATGACGACGCTTTGGCCCAACGCCTGTCCCGCCTGCGCGTCCACGGCGCGGGAGCGGACTATTATCACGATGAAGTGGGGCTCAACAGCCGTCTCGATGCCCTTCAGGCGGCGGTGCTGCGCGTCCACCTGCGCCACTTGCAGGAGTGTCTTGAGGAGCGCCGGCGTGCGGCGGACCGCTACAAAATGTTTTTCGCCGAGCTGGGGCTTGAGGAGTTTGCGGTCACGCCCTTCGTGACGCCGGGCAATTATCATACCTACCATCAGTACGTGATCCGCGCCGAAAGGCGCGATGACCTCATGGCCTTTTTGGCCGGGCAGGGCATTGCGTCGAGAATTTACTATCCGCTGCCCCTGCATTTGCAGAGGTGCTTCGCCTTTCTGGGCTATGGCCGGGGCGACTTTCCCGAAAGCGAAAAGCTGGCGGGGGAATGTTTGGCTCTGCCCATTTTCCCGGGCATCACTGAAGAGGAGCAGCAGCGGGTGGTCGAGGAAATCGCCCGATTTTACAAGGAAAAACTGTAGATTTTACCAATGTTGACCATATTCGTTTTTCGTGGTTCAATGGAACAAATGGGCGCGCAGGGCGCCCGAACCTGTTTCGGAGGTGAAGGAATATGATGCCCATGATGGGTCTTGACTGGACCATGATCGTTCTTCTTCCCGCAATACTTTTGAGTTTTTGGGCGCAGATGCGCGTCAAGAACACCTTTGCGCTCTATTCGAGGATCAACTCCCGCAGCGGCATGACGGCCCGTGAAGCGGCTCGACGCATCCTTGACAGCTACGGCTTGAACGCCGTCCCGATCCGCGAGATCGCCGGTTCGCTGACCGACCACTACGACCCGCGGGACCGCAGTTTGTCCCTCTCTCAGTCGGTTTATGACAGCACATCCATTGCGGCCATCGGCGTGGCCGCTCACGAGGTGGGGCACGCGGTGCAGCATGCCTCGGGCTATGCGCCTCTGCAGTTCCGCAACGCCATTGTGCCCCTGGTCAGTATCACGTCCGGCGCGGCTATGCCGTTGTTTTTCATCGGACTTCTTTCGGCTTCCTCGACCATGATGAACTTGGGAATTCTGCTTTTCCTCGGCGTGTTGGTGTTCCATCTGGTGACGCTGCCCGTTGAGTTCGACGCTTCCAACAGAGCGCTCAAGGTCCTTGCCGGCAACGGAATGATGAACTCCCAAGAGGTGGCCGGCGCGCGCAAGGTGCTGTCGGCCGCGGCCATGACGTACGTCTCGGCGACGCTGATGGCGGCGCTCCAGCTGGTGCGTCTGATCCTTCTGCGCAATCAGCGCAGCCGCGATTAATTTCCGGAGACGTAAAAATCGGGTGGTCCCCGCACAGAGGCGGCCACCCGTTTTTTCAGTTTATCATGGGAGGTTCCGATGCGTTTCAATCCCTTCTGGGTCATCCTGGCCCTTGTGCTGATGCCGTGGTTCATCGCTCCGCTGCTGGTGCTGATGTTGGTCCTCTTTCTTGCGGCGGCGCTGCTGCTTCATCCGGGCGTTTCCTTCGGCCCAAGGGGCTTCGTCAGACACGTGGCGGACGACCTGTGGAATCTTTTTGTGAGCAAAAAGCGCCGCGCCGATTTCGCTCTGTTTCACGCCACGGCCAACATCCTGTCGCTTCGCGGCCCGATGCCTCAAGGCCGGGGCGCCGAAGACGGCTTTGTGCTGCTGGGGCCGAACGATGCCGGTGAGGTCTATGAGGCGGCTCTTCAGGCTCTGGCCCGTCTGAAAGGCGGCGAGAAGGAGCTGGCGATCTACGGTGCCTGTCGGACCTTTCGCGTTCTGAGCGGAATTTCGGTGACGCTTCTTTTGGCGGCGTTTCTTGGAACTGTGAGCGGCCCCGGCGCTCTGCTGGCGCCCATTGCGGGGTATTTTTCGGCTTCGCCCCTTTCTCCCGCCGTTCAGCGGCTTTTCCTGAGCGGCGCTTCCGTTGAAGGCCTGGCCGTGGAGGGCGTTTCGCCGGAGCCCGGTGACGCCGCGTCTCTTTCGGGCGTTTTGAGAGTGCCCGTGGGCGTTAAGGTCACCACCTCCATCCTGTCGTCGGTTATTGAAGCGGAAATTCTTCAGGAGTGATTGCCATGAAAAAAACTCCCCCGGCTGAAAAAATGCGCGGCGTCGAGGCGGCGTTGTACATCTGGGAACGGACGCTTCGAGGCGGCACGGTCAGCGAGACTCTGAGGGCTTTGGCTCCGCGAATCAGCCCGGAGGACAGAACGCTGGCGGCGTCGCTGTGCTTCGCCTTGGCGCGGCGGCTTTCGCTGTGGCGGCATTTACAGGCTCTGTACATGATGCCCAAGCCCTCGAAGTTTTCCCGCGCGGCGCAGTGGGCCGTCCTTATGGGGGCGGCGGGACTGACGGAACTGAAAAATTTTGCTCCCGCCGTGCTCATTTCATCGCTCATCGATTGGACGAAATCCCGCGATCGGCGCGGCGCCGCCGTGGTCAACGCGGTGCTGAGGAAAGTTCTGGAGCGGGCCCCCGACGAACTTGCCCGCCTTGAAGCCGACGGCGGCCTGGCTGCTCAGTGCCTGCTGCGCGGCGTTCCGCTGTGGATCGGCCGCCGTTGGGCGGAGCAGTACGGCGTTGACGAAGGGCGTAGAATGATCGCCATGAACGGGGAAAAGGCTTTTTTGTCTCTGAGACTGGCGCCCCGGGCGCCCGACGATTTTGCCGGGCGATTGTGGGCTCAGGGCGTCGGCAGCTTTCCGTCGCCGTTGCCCGGGGCTCTTCGAATCGACGGCACGGCCCTTCCGTCGTCCCTTCCGGGGTATAATGAAGGATGGTTTACTCCTCAAAGCGAATCGTCTATGATGGTCGGGAGGATTGCGGCGGATTTCGAGGGAACCTGTCTGCTGGATATGTGCGCCGGTCGCGGCGTCAAAACGGGACAGATTGCCGCGCTGCGTCCCGATGCGTTGTTGGAGGGATGGGATCTGTCGCAGGGAAGAATTGCCGCCGCCGAGCGGGAAATGCGGCGCCTCGGCCTGACGGGACGCGTGACACTGAAATCGGGCAGCTCCTTGGAGCTGATTGCTGAGCGCCTTCCCGACGCGATTTTGGTGGACGCTCCCTGTTCGGGAAGCGGCACATGGCGCCGCCACCCCGAAGGCGCGTGGCGCCTCAGCGAGGAGTCTCTGGCTGAACTGTCGCGATTGCAGTCCCAACTGCTGGCGCGGGCTTTCGCTCTCGTCAGAAGGGGCGGAAAGGTGATTTATTCCACCTGCAGCCTTCTGGCCGAGGAAAACGAAGAAGCGGCCGCCCGCGCTCTTGCCCTCTCGCCCGGCGTCAGACCGGTGGAAGTTCCTCTGCCGGGCGGCGTGACCCGCAAATTGGGTTCGGTGATCCTTCCCGAAAATCCATGGACTGACGGGTTTTACGCTGCGGCATTCACCAAATAACTCTTAAACCGTGGAGGCGAACACATGAACAGAACCTTTCGCATAACGCTGGCGCTGGTGCTTTTGTGCATTATGGGAAGCGCGCTTTACGTGAGCTATAAAGTCTTTTTCTCCAATCCCACGCGTTCCATCCCGCTGCTCAAGGGAACCGCCGTGGTGGAAGCCGTGAAAACTCTGGAACGTATGGGCATCAAGACGCGCATTGACGAGGAAGAATCGTCGCTGCCCCGCGGCACCGTCATCGGCCAGTGGCCTGAGACGGGCGTGCGCCTTCGCGCCGACAAAATCGTGATTTTGAAGGTGAGCCGCGGCGGTGAAAAAGTTTCGCTGCCCGATATGCGCGGCATGACCCAGACTCAGGCGGTTCAGAACCTTCAGGGGATGGGCTTCGTGGTGGGGGAAATTCAGAAGATCTACCACGACCGGCCTGCGGGCGTGGTTATCGCCCAGAACCCCGCGTCGCCCGTTTCCATCCCGCCGGGACGCGAAGTGGGACTGCTGGTGAGCCTCGGTCCCGCTGCGGCAAACGGCGGAGTGATCGTTCCCGACCTGCTTGAGCGCACCGAAGGCGACGCCGTGCAGATTGCCCGCGACAGCTCGCTTCGCCCTTCCGTGGAGTACGAGTATGCCCTGAGTTCGCCGAAAGGCATGGTCATTCGCATGACGCCCGCCGCGGGAAGCCGCGTTTCCGCCGGAACTGCAGTGACGCTTTCCGTGGCGTCATGGGATCGCCGCTACGCGCCGCAGCCGGAGACGCTGACTCCGCCCAATTCTCAGGAAGGCGAAAAGAGCCGCGGCGGCGAGCGCGTGAGAGTCATCAATCCCGACGAAGGAAAGACCCTTTCGACGCCGCCCGCCGATATGCCTCCCGTCACTTCGGCAAAGAATCCGCCCCAAGTGACGCCGCCCGCCGCGGTGAAAAAGAAGGTGGCCGCCATCCGCTATCAAGCGCCGCCCGTGAAAAATCAGACGTTGCGCATCGAACTGGTGGATCACGGCGGCGAGCGCATTCTCCTTGACCGCAAAGTGGCCGCCGGCGAGTTCATAAAGATCGACGAACCCTACATGGGCGAGGCGGTGGTGACTATTTATCTGGGAGGCACCTTCGTATGGTCGGACCGTTACAAGTAAAACCGCTTCTCATCGCGCCGTCGGTTCTTTCGGCCGACCCGCTGGCTCTGTGGAATTCAGTGGATTCGCTGAAGGGGAATTTCGACTGGCTCCATCTGGACATTATGGACGGACATTTCGTGCCCAACCTTTCCTACGGGCCTTCGGTGGTCAAGGCGCTTCGAAAACGCTGTCCCCGCGCTGTGCTTGACGTTCACGTGATGGCGGAGCCCGGCGAGGATTATATCGACATGTTCCTCGAGGCGCGTCCCGACGTCCTGACCCTTCATCAGGAGGCCTGCCGCCATCTTCACCGCGCGCTGTCGAAAATAAAGGATGCCGGCGTGCGTGCCGGTGTGGCGCTCAACCCCGCGACGCCGGTATGTCTTATTGAGCCCGTGTTGTCCCTAGCCGATCTGGTGCTGATCATGTCGGTCAATCCCGGCTTCGGCGGTCAGACCTTTATCGCCGAAACGCTCAAAAAAAGCGTTCAGCTGTGCCGTCTGCGCGAGGCCGGCGGCCATTCCTTCCTCATCGAGATGGACGGCGGCATCGGTGAAAAAAACGTCGCTTCGGTGAGGCAAAGCGGCGTTGACGCGGCGGTGATGGGCAGCGCCGTTTTCGGCGCACCCGACCCCGCGGCCGCGGTGAAAAAAATGCGTCTTTTGGCGGAGAACCGGTGAAAGGCTTTTCGCCCGCACAAGGAGGAACCGTGATGGATAAAGAGAACGAACCGAAGGGCATTGGGGCCTCTGAGGCTCAGAAATCCCTTGCCGCGCTGGGCGCCGCCGTAAAGGAACTGAGAGAGAAAAAGAAGGTTTCTCTTGATGAAGTTTCGGAGGTCACCTGCATCCGCAGGAACCTCCTTGAAGACGTGGAAAGCGGAGATTTCAGCCGTTTCAAGGCGCTGACCTATGCCCGCGGTTTTGTCCGCAACTACCTTGAATACCTGGAAGCTCCCGAGCTGTGGGAAGAGTACCGCGCGCAGCTCACTCTGGACACCTTCGCCGTCGAGGGCGGCGAGGGAAAACGCTTCAGCGCTTCGGCGCCCCGTGTTAAAGCGCCGGGGCGCGCCATGGCCCTTCAGCCGCAGGGGTTTCGTCACAGCCGCGCCCGCCGCAATCTCATCGTTCTGCTTTTTGTCGTCGCGGCCGCTGCGGTGGCTCTCATCGGCTATAATTGGGGACGCATCGGCGGCGAGATCTCCAAAGTTCAGCGACAGCAGTCCGCGGACATGATGGAAGACCGTCGGGCCGATCGATCGCGCTATGACGAACAGCGCGCCGCCGAAGAGGAGGAAATTCGCCGCACTCGAGCCGCCCGAATTGAAGAGGCGGAAAGCGCCGACGGTGCGCCTGCCCTGTCGGCCGACGCGTCGATTTCGTCCGACGAAGAGCCGGCACCGCCCGTCGAACCCGCTCCCGAACCCGAACCTACCCCTGCGCCGAAACCGACTTTGGTCGTCCGCGCCGGCGGGACCTGCTGGCTTCAGGTGAACAATGGCAAGAAGACGCTCTTCGCGGGAACAGTCAAAAAAGGATGGGAAGAGACCTTTCCGTTGGACGGCACGCTGAGCGTCCGCTACGGCGCGGCGCAAAACGTCACCGTTTCCCATAACGGCGCGGAATTCGTCGTACCCGGCAAAGGCGTTGTCAGCGTGGAGTACAGCGCCGACGGCACTTCCCGGAAGAAATAGGCCCAACTGTGAAAACCGTTCATATAATCAGCCTAGGCTGTCCGAAGAACTTTGTGGACAGCGAACATCTCGGCGGAATTCTCAAGGCTTCGGGACTTCTCCTTGTGGACGCTCCCGAGGGGGCCGACGCCGTGGTGGTCAATACCTGCGGCTTCCTTCAGGCAGCCGTGGAAGAGGGAATTGAGGTGCTTCTGGAGCTGGAGCGCTTGAAGAAAGCCGGCGTCATCGGTCAGATTGCCGTTGTGGGCTGTATGCTGAACCGCTATGGCGACGATCTGAAAAAGGAATTTCCGTCGGTGGACTTCTGGGCGAAATCCGAGGACTGGAATGCGCTGCTGTCTCAAATCGGGCGCCGCGTTCCCGATGTGGAAGCCACGGGATGCCTGCGCGCCAATCTCACGGGAAAGCCCTGGAGCCGTTATCTTAAAATCAGCGAGGGCTGCAACAGCCGCTGCTCCTACTGCGCCATTCCTTCCATTCGGGGCGGACTGCGCAGCCTTCCCGTGAGGCGTATCGTCGACGAAGCGCACCGCCTTGTGGAGGACGGGGCCAAGGAGCTCTGCCTTGTGGGGCAGGAATTGAGCATTTACGGGACCGACCTCTTCGGAAAACCCTCGCTGAGCCTGCTGCTCGACCAACTTGAAAAAGATCTGCCCGCCGGCCTGTGGCTACGACTGTTTTATCTTCATCCCTCGCTGGTGGACGAGAGATTTTTGGAGCGCGTGGCATCCAGTCCGGTGATCCTGCCGTGGCTGGACATTCCCATCCAGCACATCGACGACGAGATTTTGCGCCGCATGAACCGGCCGCCGGTGGAAAAGCATATCCGCGCACTTTTCAAGGCGGGGCGCCGGATAAATCCCGATTTTGCCTTCCGCACCACGCTGATGGTGGGGTTTCCCGGAGAAACGCGCGCTCAGTTCGACAAACTCCTTGATTTTGTGGAGGATATCGGTTTCGACCGCCTCGGCGCTTTCGCCTATTCGCCCGAGGACGGCACCCCCGCGGCGGCTTTCCCCGATCAAATCTCCGAGGAAGAAAAGACGGCGCGTTATAACGAGCTCATGGAGCTTCAGCAGCACGTCTCCGCGGCCCGACAGGCCGGCTTCGTCGGCAAGACTCTGGACGTGCTTATTGAAGAAATTGACGATGAAGAGGGCGTCCGTATCGGACGTTCCTTCAGGGACGCGCCGGAAATCGACGGCGAAGTGACGGTGACCGGCGCCGAAAGCGCCCGCCCCGGCGATAAAATCGCCGTGAAAATCACCGGTTCATCGGAATACGACCTGTCGGGAGAGATGATTTCATGAATGAAAACCCTGTGATGACCCTTTCAGGTCAGATCGCCACGCTCTTCGGCCTCGGGCGGGCCGTGAAAAAAGCTCCGGGCACGGCGGGCAGCGCCGTCGCCGCTCTGGCGGCTCTTTTCATCCCCTTTTGGCCGCGCGTTGCCGTCATCGTCCTGCTTTTTTTCGTCGGCCTTTGGGCCGCCGGCACCTACGAAAAAAATTCGGGACGCCGCGATCCCGGCGAGGTCATTGTCGACGAAGCGGTGGGGCAGCTGATCGCCACGCTGGGGCACGTTTCGGGCATGGGACTGGCGCCGGAGACCGTCAATTTTGTGGTTCCCGCCTTTATTCTGTTCAGATTTTTCGACATTCTGAAGCCGTGGCCGGTCTGTGCCTGCGAAAAAGCCCCGGGGGGCTTGGGCATCATGCTGGATGACGCCGCGGGCGGGGCTTTCGCCTGGGCCGTGCTGTGGGGGCTGCGCAAGGTCTTCATTGAAGGCTGGTATCCCTTTTAAGTCTCGGAAAAGAGGTGCTGTTCATGGCGTCGTTTGAAGCGATCTCCCGGGAGAACCGACGTCTGGCGTGTGAGCTCAAGGAGCTCGCCCTCGCGGCGGGCGTGACCGTCGGAACCGCCGAGTCCTGCACCGGAGGGCTCATCGCCGGCGCGATTACCGCCGTGCCGGGCAGCAGCGGCTATTTTTACGGCGGCATCGTGAGCTACCATAATTCCGTGAAGACCGCCCTGCTGCAGGTTTCCGCCGAAGTGCTGGACCGCGAAGGCGCCGTCAGTGCCGCATGTGCCGGCGCAATGGCCTGCGGCGCCGCCCGCAGGCTGGGCGTGGATCTCGCCGTCGCCGTGACGGGCATCGCCG
>CABTYW010000066.1 GCA_902489135.1 uncultured Synergistaceae bacterium | reverse complement strand
GCGCTTCCCTCACACGGAAGAGGTCACAGGTTCGAACCCTGTATCACCCACCATGAAAACACTGTCCCGCCCTGTTTTTGCAGGGCGGGATTTTTTTCTTCTGGCCAACAAATGGCCAACAGAATATAACAAACAAAGGGGGTATTGCCTTAATTGGCAATACCCCCTTTATCATTTTATAATGGATGCTCCGACAGCTCCGATTATCAGCCCAAGAATAAGACCCTGTGTTTTCTCTTTTCGTATTCTGCGATTATATGCCGCCCGCTCCGCTGCCAACTCGCGCCGCAGATCATCCACAAGCCGTCGCGTATCCTCCGCTTGCGCCGCAATCTCAGCCCGCAACTCATCCAGTCCCTGACGTAGCACGCGGACGCTCTCGCGGTCGGCACTCCAGCCTGCGACCGTGTCGCGCATGGCAGACTCTGAGAGCAGATAGCCGCCGGCAGTACGCTTAATGTCCTGTGCGGTACTCTGCGAGCAGCCGCTCGAGAGCAGCCACAAGCTCATCATAGCGCAACTTGTCAACATTTTTGCGTGCCGTTCCACGAGCCGTCACCTCCCGTCGCTTAGTAGCATCAATGACGGCATCAGCCCTGCGCTCAGCCTTTGTAGTGCTCTCACGCAGATGTGCAATCAGTGCATCTGTTTCGTGCCATTCTCGGTACTGCCGCCAATAAATAAACGATAATAGCCCTACAAAAACTATCAGCCAGACTATCCAATGGCGGCATATTCTATCAAGCAGAGCTGCCAAGCAGTCACTCACGTCCATGTCGGTCCCATCGTCCTTCCTCAAGCCAACGCTGCAGTCCGTCGAAGGCCGCTTTAATCGTTTCCTGAATTTCTATATATGCGATATCCAACAGAGGGCCGCCGACGTAGCCACACATAGCGATGATGATTGCGCTCAGTTGACGGCTTACCCCCAGTTCATTCAGCCCCCACGCGACAATCGCGCCGATGGCTCCCGCGCTGATCAGTCCCGTGCAAAACCGCCAACCGTTAAACGGTTCTCCAAGATGTTCACGGCTGGCGCGTACACTCTGAAAAATCATGGCCAGCACAGCACCTACACCTCCCGTCATAACGATGTCGATTAACGTCTGCTCATGCTGCTCCTCACCCGGCATTGACTATCTCCTTTTCCTCAGATCCCACTTCCTCAGGTGCCCGTCCTGCGCATGATGCACGTCGATGTGCACCCCCCAATCGTACAGCCCCACACCGCCCAGTTCGGGCAGACGCCCGTCGTGCCACGCCTTGACAACAGCGTTGTAGACCGCCAACGGCGACAAGCATTTACAATGAAAGTCCATGGCCTGCCCCTTCAGGTGTTTGCTGGTCGGCGAACCGCCCACCGCCGCATTGTGTGCCTTACAGCGGCACACAGAATGAACAATCATCGGTTCCTTCAAAATATCCCGCACCGCTTCCGCCAGCTCCGGCAACGCCCCGTCGGGCGTGTCGAAGCCGCACCCGTCACGGCAGGCGCACTCGTCGCGTGAAAAATGCGGCGACAGCATTTTTCCTTCCATCAAACTCACCTCAATTCATATCCTAAGGACGCTCTCGCGTGAGAGCGTCCTTGTTGCATTTTAGTTCTCTTTTACGGCTCATGCGGCGTATAGGTATACGTCGTATCAGGGTCGAAGACGGGGGCGTCGTGAAGCGTCCAGATATAAGGTACAGCGTTCACCTCCGCTTCCGTCGTCGCAGCCTGCACGGCAGCAAGGTGCAGCGCTTTGTCGGCGGCGATCTGGGCACGCTCGAAGTCAATTAGATTTAGCATGAAAATAAAGAGGTTCATCCCGCAGCTCTGGGGGTGAGTTGTGCCGTTAAAGTTGTTGTAGTTATAGACCAGATTGTCGAGCATGTACTGTTCCTCGGGCGTCTGGGGGCCGTCGTTCAAATGCGTGCGCAGCGACGCGACGGCGCTGATGTTCTCTCTGGGGTTACCGGATGGCCCGTAAGCATGATTCGGAAGCATCTCATCGCAATCCGCCAGCTGCCACGTCGCGTGGTCTTCAATCAGCTGGATGCGCTGCGCTTTCAGCTTCTCCAGTCTAAGCGCCGGTGTGTCCAGTTCGCCCTGCTCGTCGATACGCACGCAGACGGGGTAATACCCCGAAGCGCAGCGGTAGGGCGCGCCTACCCCGGTCAGCTCGTCCATACCGAGGAAAATGTCGAACAGCCATTCCCTAGGGTTATTTTCAACTTCGTGCCCGGCGACTTTTACTCGGTCGTAGGCTTTGATGTCGTTATCGTAGCTGTCTTTATAGGTTACGAATGCCATGGTTTTTCCACCTTTCTAAGCATAGCGTACATTCTCGCTATCGTTCGCGCCCACGTATAGGCGCACCACGGACGCTTGGCGTGCCCTCCGGCCAACATAGCGGCAACGCAGGGCACGCAGCAGCACTTCAAAACGCACGCCGTGCACTCGTTCGCTTCCTGGCAGACGGCAGCGCGGCGGTCGTTGTTCGATGCGAAGACAAAGCAGGGGTACTCATGCCCGTCCAGCCCAAGACACCGGCTGCCGTCCCCCACACCGCAGCCGAGATCGGCGAACGCGCTGGGGTCGTTTAATTCCGACCACCATGTGGGGCATTTCGTTTCCGCAAGCCAGTCCACGACGGAGCACATCTGCCATGCCAGAAGCGACGCAAGGCGCTCGGGGATGACCGTTCCGGTGTCGAAGTTCGATTTCACGCTGGATACGCCGAGGCTCAAAAGGTACTTCACGTTTTCGGCGAAGCGGGGTATGTCTTCGACGGTGAACGTGCCCTTGATCGTGATCTGTTCGGGCGAAAGGAGTGTCTTCGCGTATTCGAGCCCGTCGATGCAAGCGTCGAAACTCCCGCAGCGGTCGCGGTTGTGCTTGTATTTCATGCCGTCAATGGAAAAGCCCAGGCGGACCACGTTCCGCCACTTTTCCAAAAACGCGGACTGCTCGGAGCGCGTTACCAATGTACCGTTGGTCTGAATCATGAATCTCGTGTCGATGGCAAATCGCGGGTCGATGCGCTCTTTCACGCGCGAAAAGAAGGTGTCGAGTTTTTGCGGATGGAGCAGCGACTCCCCGCCGATGCAGTACAGCAGCACCTTTTCGCCCGCCTGCGGAGCGTCCTCTCCCAGACGCCGTAAAAGATAGTCGATATTATCTTCCACATTAAACACTGCCGCGCGTTTACGACACTCGCAGCAATATGAACATCTCAGGTTGCAGTCCGAGTTCGTAAGGACGATATACGTGCGCATTTATACGATGAGATGCGCGCTGTCGTAGACCGTGTACGCCCGCAGCGCGTCAACGCCCAGCCTCGCCGCCAGCGCGATGTCCCTGACCTCTTTCAGCTCGTGCCCGGCAAGGGCTACATCGTCGAGGGGCACGGAAGAGGCAAGAACATCTGCCAGCTGCGTCCTTTCGCTCTCGGGGAGGAGCGACTGGATGCGCTGAAGCACGTAGCAGAGCAAAAGGTTCAGATTGTCGAGGCGTGAATAAATCGAGCCGATTTCGCGCAGCGTCACTGTTTCCTTCACGACTTCGAGCATGTTCTCGTTTACGCCCGTTTCGTTGAGCGCCATGTAGCTGTCACCGCCCCGCATGTAACGGTACTTGAAGGCGTTTTTGTAGAGGTCGGCGATCGTCTTCTCCGCGCCGAAAATCACCCGCTTGTAAAGCAGCCCGTAATTCACGGGTTGTTCCGCGGGAAGGGGAGTGTCGGTGACGATGTACTTCCTTGCGCCAGTGTAGAGATACCGGCCTGAACCAAGAAGCGGCGCGTAAACAACCTTGCCCCCGATAGAGGTGTCGAGATACTCGTCGTTGATTCCCAGCCCCCAGTAGAACAAGCTGACGAAGACACCGTTGTGGTAATGGCCGACGACAGTATTGTTTTTGTCGTAAACGAATTGGTTATCGTGGGTCAGAACGTCGGGCTCTATCGTAGCTTCGCCGAGAACGGCCGTGTACTCGCCGTTCTGGTATGCCTCGATGTTCTCGAATTTCGCGATGGTCTTGGGGTAATTGTTGCGGTTCAAGAGTTCGATAAAACTAAGCGCCATAGGTAACGCCTCCTGTAATCAAACGATATAACCGTGCGACGTACACACTATTGCTTTTCAGTCCGATGAAACGCACGCGTCCGCGCCACTGGGGATATGAAGTGTCCAGTCGCAGCAGCCCCAGTTCGAGGTTGAGAATCTCGCGCGCGCCCCAGGCCGCGGATTCCGCCTCGTCGGGAACCAGCGTGACGCCCTGCCCGGCTTGCAGACAACGCTCGGTCTCGCCCGCCCAGTCCGCGCGACTGTCCAGCGTGATCCGGATTTCAGTGGTCATCGCAACTGCAGTGTTCGGCGTAGCTGCCGCAGCTGCTGCCGCCCGAGGCTCCCGTCGCACCACGGGGTATGCCGAACGCGAAGTAGTACGGAGAACCGTTTGTGCCGTTTCCGGAAAGCGCTACGGTGGCGTTCGCGCCTGCGGCAAGCGTCGTCACCGAGCCGATGCGGAAAACGCCGACAGGGCCTTGAGCGCCCGTAGCGCCCCGCGGGCCTTGTGCGCCTTTCGCCCCGGTCGAGCCGCGCGGAATCGTGAAATTCAACACGGCGTTTTGGGCGTTGCCGGAGTTGCTGACCGCCGCGTTGCTGCCCGCAGCTCCGGTGGACACGGAACCGATCCTGATGGTGGCGGCGGCTCCGGTCGCGCCGGTGTTGCCGGTCGCGCCCTGCGGGCCGGTGGGGCCGATTGCGCCGGTGGCTCCCTTGGGACCTTGAGGGCCGGTGGGGCCGGTAGCGCCTTTGGGACCTGCAGGACCCTGAACGCCAACGGGGCCCTCGGGACCGGTAACGCCTTGAGGGCCTCTGAGGTCAGCCCATGCGGCCCACGTGCCGTCAGGGTTCTTCCAGCGCAGTTTGGATCCGTTCCACTCGTGATCGGGAGCGGTGCCCCTCGGCCCCTGAATACCTGCGGGTCCTTGGGGACCCTTTGGGCCTTGCGGCCCGGTCAGGCCCATTTCGCCGCGCGGTCCCTGTGCGCCGTCGAGGCCGTTGATGCCCGCGACGCCTTGAATCCCCGGCTCGCCCTTGTCGCCTTTTTCGCCCTTGCCGCCGATAACCGTCCAGCGGCCTGATACAGATAAATTTTTGTCGCCCTCGGACGGGATCGGTTCATCTCCGAGGATCGCTTCGTCGGAAATGTACACCCACAGACTCCCGCCGTGGCGTACCATGTTGTTGTACTCGTAGATAGCCGCTGCGTCCCACGGCCCCTTGTAGACGGCCCGCGCGGGGCCGAGATCGATGGTTTTGACAATAGACATGCGTTACCTCCTAGATGTCGGACGTGATCGCCATGATCACATGCCCGCGGTGGTCGAAGCTGGCGACGGTGTTGCTGCCTTCTTCGAGCCCGTAGACGGAAAACAGCAGGTGTCCGTCGTTGTTGTACTGAAAATTCCCGAAGCATAGCCCCACAGGAGCGTCTCCGGTGGGGCCTTTGTCGCCAGTGGGGCCTTTCAGCCCTTCCGGGCCGGGAATGCCGCGGTCCCCCTTTTCGCCCTTTTCGCCCTGCGGCCCTCGGGGACCGACTTCGCCCTGCGGCCCTCGGGGCCCTTGCAGCCCCGTAGGCCCTTGCGGACCGGCTATGCCTTGAGGGCCTCGCTCGCCCTGAAAGCCTCTCGGCCCTTGCTCGCCGGTGTCACCCTTGACGCCTTGGGCGCCTTCGGGGCCTCGAAGCCCCTGTTCGCCCTGGGGACCTTGGATGCCTCTGGGACCCTGTTCTCCCTGTGGCCCGTGGGGCCCTGTCGGACCCACGGGGCCCATGGGGCCTTGCTCGCCCTGAAGCCCTTGGGGAATGTAAAGATCCATCAGCGTCTGTTTCGCGTCGAAAGTGCAGTAGGCCGCCTTGTTGGACGGCAGCGTGTGCACCACGATGCGCAGGCGCTTGATCTGCCCCACCACGTTGGCCGCGTGCTTCCCCTTGATGTACCATTTCCACCCTCGTGGGATCGACGGGTCGTTGCGCCAATCCGGGAGATTGGCCACCCCCAGGACCTCGGCAAGATCCGAGTAGTCCTTCGTGTCGTAGGGAGAACCGTCCATAAGCAGATAGCCGTCGGACTGCTCGCCCTCCTTGAAGATCTTCGGTGTGCCGATTTCCGCGCCGTTGAAAGCGATCTCCTTTTGATAGTCGTCGTAGAGTTTCTGAATAGCCTTCAACAGATTGGCGGCGTTCTTCTCGGCCGCCTGCGCCCGCGCGCTGGCCGCCAGCAGCTTGCTCACCATGTCGTCGGGCGGGTCGTCCCCGGCCACAGGCCCCAGGATGGCGCGGTGCGTGCGCTCGTCCAGCTGCTGCACCAGCATGGTCAGATAGTCGTAACCGCGTTCCAGCGTTTCGGCCTCGAACGGCCCTTGGTTTTCGAGGTCGATATTCTGCACCGGCGGCAATATCCGCAGCAGCGTGACCTTGTTGCCTGCAGCCAACGGCGCGCCCGACACAGGGTAAATCACCGCCCCTGCCTGAAGATCCACACGGTAATTGCTTTTCAGCGTCTCCTCCTCTCCAGAAGCGTCCGTCACAACGACCTGCATATGCGAGGGACTCAGCACCGGAAAGTTGAATGGCCATTTCGTCACCATGCCGTTGGCCGTGTAAGTGACCTTGTTGACTTGTGTTGCTACCGTCATCGTCTCACCCCCATAAAAAGAGAGCGCCTCACCACGAGGACGCCCTCTTCGTTCTCTCTTTCCTCCGCATGGCCAGCATAACCCGCAGGGCTTTCCAGCCGTCGTCGGACTTGAGCGCCGTCCGTATCCTCCGCGCCATGGTCACCGGAGTGCCGCCCAGCAGCAGCGACAGACCTTCCGCCGCCTGCCAGGCCCCCGTTTCGAACTTCGACAGTCCTGAGCCCGTTATCCTGCCGCCGTCGTCGGACATCATGCGCGCAACCCCCTGGTACGTCTTCACCACAGGCGTCACCAGCGCACTGTACGTGCTGCCGCGGTACTCACGGTTAATCAGTTCGTCGTAGGCCGCCATCATCTCCTTCCCCACCACTGGAAACGCCGTAATCGACTGTTCGACCAGGCCCTCCCTCAGCCATTCCAGCCAACTGTCGTCATCATCTCCGCTGGGCGTTCCCCTCGTGACCAGAGCCATGGCCGTCGCCGACACCGCCAGCGCCAGCATCGTGGACAACGACTTCGGCACGTCACCGCGCTTGATGGACTGCGCCATGTCATAAACCGTCATGCCCCAGATCGGCACGTTGTTGGACGAGAAAATCATCATCAGCTTCGCTAGCCCCGACTGCCGCCAGAACGCCGGCATATCTTTCATGTTGGGCACCTGCTGCGTCAGCGCCACCGCTCGCTGCGCCGCCAGATAGGCTTCCTTCGGACTGCGCCCCCGGGAGATTTCAGCATCGTAAGTGGCCCTCCATCCGATAGCCGCCGCCACCCGGTCCATATAAGAAAACGGCGTCATCAGTGCCCTCATCGCCGTATCGTAAGAGTAGCCCAGTTCGCCCGCCTTCGTGGGGTCGATCTTCGTCAGCCGATAGAAAGCGTTGGGCACGCGTTCCCTGATTTGAGGGTCAAGCCGATAGACCTCTCTCATGAACCCCCTCGGATTTTCCATATACTGCCGACAGGCCGCCAGCAGCCTCATCGGCCCCGCCGTCATCAAAAAGCGCGGAATGGACGCCACCTGTTTCAGAGCCGCCGAAATGCTGCCCGCCAGATACACCATGGACATGTTCCGCCCCAGCGTCGAAGCCGCCTTGTTCAGCGCGTCGTGCGCCGCCCGCGTTTCATTCATGATCACGAGGTTCGTATATCCCACCGCGGCGTTCCACGCCTCCGTGCCCTTGGTCAGACGCACCGCCATGGCCATGCTGGTGTTCGTCGCCTCGTCGCGCCGGCTCAGCACCGAGTTCAAATCCCCCGCGAGCGCCGCGAAAGCCGCCGTGTGTTCCTGCGTGGCCACCTGGTCGTTCCAGATGGACAGCAGCCCCAAATCGACGGGCTGCTGGTGTTCCTCACTGATCTCCATCCTTCTGACCAGAAAGCCCTTGTCCAAAGAGGCCCGCGCTCCCGCCGCCACACTCCGCCCCCTCAGCGTTTCCTCCGATTCCGCGTCAACGAGCCCCTCGTTGGAAGTGTACTCCAGCCGCTTCATCGGCGAGTAGTTCTCTTCCTTTTCCATGCCCTCGTTGAAGACCTCGATGAACCGCGCGTTCAGCCGATCGAAACTCCGGTCGTAGTCCGCCAGCACCGCGTCGGCCAGTGTACGCTGCCCCGGTGTCAGAGCGCGGATAATGTGCGCCGCGTGTCCCTGCGGATCGGGAAGCCCCTTGAAGTTACCGTACAACAGCGCCTTCTTTCCCTTTTCGTTTTTCATCAGAGCGTAGACCGACATCATCTCGTCGATGCTGTACACCTGTCCGTCGATCCGGCGCGACTTCGACAGATCGTGAAAGCCGATACCCTCGTCACGCATCACCGCTTCGATGCCCTCGTGACGGTCGCCCTTGCAACGCAGATACTCGTCGTGAGCCGAGTTCACGTCCTCGATGAAGAGCTTCGTCCATGCCGAGTCGAACCTCCCCTGCCCGTTGCCGATCCAGTCCATCAGCCGATGGGCGCCCAGCGTGTCGGCATACGTCCAGTCCCTGACCTTTTCCAGCCTGCCCTTGAGGCCCTTATACTCCTTGCGAAGGTCCTTGACCCCCCGGATCGTCTTCCCGTCGAAGTTCGGGATTTTCCCCAGCGCCTTGAAACAGCCGTTGAATTTTTCATCGCGCCGCAGCTGTTTGGCCGCTTCCCACCGTCGGTACGCCTCACACCCGCGGGCACGGATATCCTCCACCTGCGTCGCCAGACCCCGCAGTTCGTCGATGGTCATGTCGGGAAGCAGCGTCGTGCCCAGCATATCCATATACCTTCGGTCGCCGGGCGAGTAATCCTCAAGCCGCGCTTCGGGGTGGTCCGTCAGGTAGTTGAACAACTCCTGCGCCCGTGCCAGCCGCTGCCGCGACGGGGCTTTCAGCGTGTAGCCCTTCAATACCTCTTTGATCTCCTGCCGGGCCGCCCAGATAACGGACTTCTGTTCCCCCGCCGCCGCAATGCCACGCACCAGCCGGTCCACCTCTTTTTTCAGAAGGGCGCGCTCCTTCTGACGGTCTTTCAGCGCGCGGACACGCTCCTTCTGGCGCTCGACGCCCAGCTTTTTGCCCGCGAAGAACGCCTTTCGGCTCTCGCGCTGAGCGCGCCTCCAGGCCCGTCGGTCAGCTTCCTTCAAACCGATCGTTTCGTTGTCGTCCCCGAGACCCGCCGCCCGTTCCGCCGCTTCCAGCGTAGGGATGCGCTCAACCCTCAGCGACGACTCCTTCGGCTCAAAGTCAAAAGAAAAATCGATCTTTTTACCGATAAAATTGCTGTCGTCGGAGTCGGAACGGACCTTTTTGTCGGTCTGAGGCTCCTCGATCTCCGCCAAAACCTCGCCGATAAGTTGCTGTTCTTTATAGACGGCAGGGCCCCGCGTCCGCAGGCCGCCGGGGTCGTCGGCGTTTTGCAGCGCCTTCATCTCGCTCTTCAGCTCCCGCCGCCGCTTC
>CABTYW010000065.1 GCA_902489135.1 uncultured Synergistaceae bacterium | reverse complement strand
TTGTCGACCACCTCGTAGACGCAGTGATGAAGGCCGCGCGCCGTGGTGTCGCCGATGTACATGCCGGGACGTTTGCGGACGGGATCGAGACCTTCAAGAATTTGTATGTCTTCAGCTGTGTAATGACTGCTCATAAATCGTTAACCTCCTGCGCTGCGGAAACCGCCGGATGAAGGGCCGCCTCCATAAGTTTTCTGTAGCGCCGCGCCAGCGTGACAGGCCGAAATCCCGTGACGGTCGTGCGGCCGTCGGTATAATAGACCGTCGTGCGCCTTCCGTCGTGAACAAAGGCGACGGCGTTTTGCAGAAAAATACAATCTTCACCCTCAATGGGAATGAACATGGCCCCTCACCTTCCGACCGTCAACGGCCAATGAAAACCATAGATCGAACCCCTCTATTATACCAGAAAAAGCCGCATTTTGTGCGAGGTCGACGCTGAAGCAGGGATGCGAAAAGGCCTCCCCGCCGGGGAAGGCCTTTTTGTATGAAAGTCGTCGTTATTTTTGCTTCTCCGCGGCGGGCTGTTCAACGGGCTGCATCTGCGAAGGATCCATGGGAGGCAGGATGACGGGCATGGGCAGATTGGCCAGAGAGACCAGCTGACTGATCATGGCGCGCACGTAGGGCAGCAATATGGTCATGCCGTGGTCTTTCAGGAGGGTGTTGCGGTCTTCGCCTTCGGCGTCGATGTAGAACACGCCTGTCACGTCGGCGATGATTTCGAAGGGATAGTTGTGCTGCTGGGCGTCCTCAAAGACGGTGACCCGCAGATTGAGGAACGTCGGTTCCTTGGGCGTGCCGCTCATGCGGACGCGCTGATCCAGCTTAATGGCCAGGGCGAGGTTTTCGTCCTTTTTGGGCTGGAACTGATGGTTCATGTCGAATTGAAGGCTCTCGGCGCGGAAGTCGGCTAATCTGATTTCGTTCATAAGTAGGAAGGCTCCTTGTTTTTTGAAAATAGACTGATGGAACACCATAAAAATCATTATAGCATGGAACCGTCAAAATCGCAGCGGCGTGAAGGCAACGGGGCGAAAAGAGACGAAAAAGGCGGAGTCTGTCAGTTTTTTTCACAAGTGTCTAGGCAAAATAACCAAAACGAAAATGTGAAATCCAGCGCTTTATCTGAAAATGTTATTAACCTCTTGTGTGATTGAAAATATTGGTTATAATCAACGCAGATCAGAAAAAAGGAGGTGCGACTTATGGGCAAACTCGCAGGCAAAAAGCTGATCCTGCTCGGTGAGCGTGACGGCGTTCCCGGCCCCGCCATGCAGGCGTGCTTTGAGAACAGCGGCGCCGAAGTCGTCTTCGAAGCAACGGAGTGCTTCGTCTGAACGGCTGCAGGAGCCATGGACTTGCAGAACCAGCAGCGCGTCAAGGATTGTGTTGACAAGTACGGCGCTGAGAACATCGTGGTCATTTTCGGTTCATCCGACGCTGAAGGCGCCGAGATCTACGCCGAAACCGTGACCAACGGTGATCCTACCTTTGCAGGTCCTCTGGCCGGCGTCCCGTTGGGACTCGCCGTTTATGATATTTTCGATCCTGAAATCCGCGAAGAAGCTGATCCCAAAGCTTGGGAAGACCAGATTTCCATGATGGAAATGGTTCTGGACACCGAAGCTCTGAGCAATGCTGTCAAGAGCATGCGCGATCAGTATTCCAAGTACAAACTGTAATAAAAACGGTTCATCGATCCCCAAAGGGAGTTCTTCCCTTCGGGGATTTTTTTATGTCTTCGTTTCGCGGGCCGAAGAGGCGCATTTGCTTCGGGCCAGCTCGAAAAGGGCGCGCATATAGGACGTGAGGTGCAGATTTCGGGGGCAGCAGAAATAAAAGTGCCTTTCGAAGCCGTGACAGCGCAGGGGATAGCAGTTGACCAGATTTTCGACGCGGGGATCGCCCTGAATGTAGCCGAGGGGGCAGACCATCACGGCGGAAATCCCGGCGGTGATGAGTTTGGCGGCTTCAAGGCCGGGCACTTCAAGGATCACCCGGGGTTCCATGCGGCACCGTTCGGCCAGCCGGTTTTGGATGTTGCGCACGCTGTGCCCCGGCGTGAGGTTGACAAAATCCTCGTCCCGCGCTTCCGACAGCTCGATTTCCGTTCCGTCGGCAAGGCGTTGTGCCAGTTTTGTCCGCTTTGACGCCATCAGGACGATGCGTTCATTTTCAAGAAGCTCGTAGCGCAGGGCGTTCTGCTTGAGGACGGTGGTGATGAAAGCCACGTCGCAGCCGCCCCGCGACAGCGACTCCTCGAGGTGCACCGAGGGCATTTCCCTGAGTTCCAGGGTTACCAGAGGATACTGCGCCATGAACTCCGGCAAAATTTGCGGCAGCAGGGCGATGCTGCGTTGGGCGGAGATGCCGATGCGGAGTTTGGCGCGGCGTTCGTGTTTCATCTCGGCGATGGAGTTTTGGAGGTTGGTTTCGGCGATGATGATCTGGCGCATACACTCCACGTATTTTTCGCCGGCAAGGGTGAGTTTCACCTGCTTGCCGCTTCGGTCGAAAATAGGCGCCCCCAGCTCTTTTTCCACGGCCTTGATGGTCTGGGAAAGCGACGGCTGGGAGATAAAGAGTTTTTTCGCCGCGACGGTGACGCTGCCCTCTTCGAGAACGGCCATCACATATTCGGCATGTTTTAAATTCATGAAGTTCCCTCCTTAAACAGGGGATAGGGCGGAATGAAAAAAATTTTATAGGGCCAAGCTTATGGGCGCATAAATTGATTTGTATTTGCAAGTAACGGGAGACTGTACGATAATAAAAAAGCTCAAAAAGAAAAAAACTGAGACGGAGTCTCATCGATAAGGAGGAGTTGGAAATGAAAAGGTTCGTTTATGCGGTTCTTGCCGTCGCGCTTCTTTGCATGACGGCGGCGGCCTCGGGCGCGCAGGAGTGGAAGTTCAGCCGCAAGGTTGATATTGTCTGCCCCTGGGGCGTGGGCGGCGGCGCCGACAGCACGGTGCGTCCTCTGGCGAAGCTGCTGACCGACATTCTCGGCGTTCCCGTGGAAGTGGTGAATGTCTCCGGCGGATCGGGCGTCAACGGCATCGAGTACACCTACAAGCAGCCCGCCGACGGCTATACGTTCATGTTGGGCACCCAGAGCCTGATCATGCAGGATCTGCAGGGCGCCACGTCCATGGATTTCCGCTCGCAGTTCATCCCCGTGGTGAAGCTGGTTCATTCCATCAACATCATTGCCGGTTCCAAGAAGGCCATGGATGAAAAGGGCTATCACACCTTCTCCGAGATGATCAAGTACGTCAAGGACCATCCCTTCGACGTCAACGTGGGAATGCTGACGGCCACCGGTTCCGACGGCGCCTCTCTGCGCCAGACTCTTGTGGGGCTTGACGTCAACGACGTTCCCTATTCCGACGGCGCCGAGATGAATTCCGCTTTGGTGGGCGGACACATCGACATGATGATCACCGGTACCGACGAAATTGCCGGACTGATCAAGGCGGGCGACATCATTCCTCTGTGCGCCATCTGCGAAAAGCGCATGAAACTGTATCCCGACATGGAATGCACCGGAGAATTGGGCATCAACTCCTACATTGGAACATGGCGCGGCCTGTTCGTCAAGATGGGAACGCCTCAGGGCGCCGTGGACGCCATGGTGGCGGCCGTTGAAAAGGCCGTTCAGACCAAGGAGTGGCAGGATTTCCTCAAGGCCGGCGCCTACGACGAGCGTCCCGGTTACGCCGGACCCGCCGAGTTCGCGCAGCTCTTCGAGAGCGAGTATAAGACCTTTACCGACTATTTGAAAGAAGAAAAAGTTCTCAAAAAGGATTACTACGCGAAGTAGTCCGTCAAAATTTTTTCCGGTTCGGACAGGAGGGGGCGGAGGTGCCCCCTCTTTGCATACTGTCCCCGCAGCTGCGGCGTTGGCACGGACGGGCGCGCCTTCGGTTCCTTGTGACGGGAAGCGGCCGTCGCGAGGCCCGCGAAGCCGGCGCTCTGCCGGAAAAGCCGTGCCGCTTCCTGTGAGGCGGGCTCCGGGAGGTTTTTTACCCCTCAGTTTATGAAAAGGTGGCGAAGTCGGTGTTTGAACTGATTTGCAATGTCCTGCTTTTTGCGGGGCTTCTGTACACGTTGAACTTCAACGTCATCGAAGCTCCCGTTCCCGCCAAGGTTCTCCGCAATCCCTACGCGCTCCATCCCGGCCTCTGGCCGAAGGCCATCATCGTCCTTCTTTTGGTTCTCATTGCCGTCAACATCGTCAGAATGGTCATGAAAAACCGCGGCAATCCCGAGTTTTCTCTCTCCCGCTTCCTTGCGGCGAGTCTTTCGTTTCTGAAAAGCCGCCTTTTTGTGGGCATCCTTATTGTGGTGGGCGCCTGCTTTCTCCTGGAACCCCTGGGGTATATGGGCACCTGCTTTTTGACGCTGTTCTTTTACGGCATGCTGCTGGGAGAGCGTCGAATCCTGCGCCTGCTGGTGCAATCCATGGCGGTGACGCTGTTTCTCTATCTCCTGTTCAGCGTTTTCCTGTCCGTCAATTTGCCGCGCGGCACGCTGGAGCCGGCACGGAATTTCGCCCTCGGCGTGGAGTCTCTGGTTTCCCAAGTCCGCGGGGCTTTCTAGGGGGGAGCGAAAAAATGAGCGTATGGCAGATGCTTTACAGCGGTTTCAGCATTGTTCTCGCCCCTAAAGTGTTCATGATGGTGTTCTTCGCCATTGTCATGGGAACCATTTTCGGGGCGTTGCCGGGCGTCAGCGCCACCATGGCCGTGGCTCTGGGGCTGCCTTTCACCTACACCATGGAGCCCGTGGCGGCCATTGTCTTTCTCGTGGCCGTCTACTGTTCGTCCATTACGGGCGGCTCCATTACCGCCATTTTGTTCAAGATCCCCGGCGTCCCCTCCAGCGCCCCCACCACCTTCGACGGCTATCCCATGGCGCAGCGCGGCGAAGCCGGAAAGGCGCTGGGCGTGGCTTTGGGAGCTTCGGCCGTGGGCGGACTGGTCTCGGCGTTGTGCATGCTGTTGCTTTCGCCGCAGCTCACGGCGGCGGCGCTGAAGTTCGGCCCCTCCGACCTCTTCGCCATCACCTTTATGGGGCTGTCCATTCTCACCTGCCTCGATTCCGACAACATTCTGCGCACCATCATCTCGGGACTTCTGGGGCTGCTTCTGGCCTGCGTGGGGCAGGACAAAATGTATGCCGTGCAGCGCATGACCTTCGGATCGCGCGAGCTTCTGGCGGGCCTGGAAATGATTCCCGTGCTCATCGGAATTTTTGCCGTCACCGAAGTGCTGCGTCAGACCCGAAAGGACGACCGCCTCAACGCCTCTCAAGGCATCGGCGGCGGCAGGGTGAACACGAAAATGCCCTCGCTGAGGGAGTGGCTGTCAATTAAGTGGCTGGTGTTCCGCTGCTCGGTTATCGGCACCGTCATCGGCATCCTTCCCGGAGCGGGCGCCACCATCGCGTCGTTCCTCTGCTATTCCACTGAAACCAAACTGTCACGTCACCCCGAAAAGTTCGGCACGGGAATTATCGACGGCGTCGCCGCTTCCGAGTCGGCCAACAATGCCGCCACGGGCGGTTCCATGGTTCCCCTGCTTTCGCTGGGAATTCCCGGCGGCAACGCCGCGGCGGTCATGATGAGCGCCCTGGTGCTCAAGGGCGTCCAGCTGGGACCTCTGCTTTTGGTCAATCAGCCCCAATACCTTTCGGCAACCTTCGCGTCCATGTTTGTCACCAACATCCTCATGGTCATTGTGGCCATCGGCATCGCCAAAATTTTTGCCCGAATTCTCGGCGTTCCCTACAGCTTGCTGGGCCCCATAATCATCATGCTGGCCATCATCGGTTCCTACGCCACCAACATGAGCATCGCCGACGTCAAGATCATGTCCATCGCCGGCATTGTCGGCCTGGCGTTCTCGGTTTGCCGCTTCAACAGCGCCGCCATGATCCTCGGTCTGGTGCTGGGCGAAATCTGCGAGAGCAATTTCAGCCGCGCCTACACCATGGCCCATGCCGATCTGAGTGCCATGTTCACCCGTCCCATCGCGGGAACGCTGATGGTCGTCAGTGTCGCTCTGCTGCTCTCGCCCGTGATCGCATCGCTGTTCAAGAAGAAACGTTCCGCCGGGGAATAAACTTCCCGGAGCAAAAAAACACGGCCCGTCGGTGCCGTTTTGTGAAAAAAAAGGAGCCAAAAGAGCATGGAGCTGATAACTGTGGGAGTGGCCGGCACGCTGGAGTCCAGCGACGTCATGGTCACCCTGGAACCTGCGCCTTCGGGAATTGAGCTCAGCCTCCGAAGCACCGTCATCAATCAGTACGGCCGTCAGATCAGGCGCACCGTGCTGGAGACGCTGGATCGTCTGGGCGTGAAAAATGCCGTCGTTACCGTCAACGACCGCGGCGCGCTGGACTGCACCATCAAAGCTCGCGTGGAGTGCGCTTTTTACCGAGGCTGCCGCTGTGACGCCGACGCGCCCCGCGCATGGGGAGGCGAAATCCGATGATTCCCCGTCCCAAGCCTCGAAAGTTGAGACTGCGGCGCACCATGATGTTCATGAACGCCCAGAAACCCGGCCTCATCAAGGATGCCGCCATTTACGGCGCCGACTCCATCATGCTGGACCTCGAGGACGCCGTGGCCGAAAATCAGAAAGACGCCGCGCGCTATTCGCTTTACCACGCGCTGAAAAGCGTCGATTACGGCGACACCGAAGTGATTGTGCGCATCAACGGCCTCGACACCCCCCACTGGAGAGAGGATATCCGCGTTTCAGTGGCCGGCGGCGCCGACGGCATCCGCATCGCCAAGACCGAGACGGCTCAGGACGTCAAAACCGTTGACGCCGCCGTGACCGCCGCCGAAGAGGAGTTCGGTGCGGAGCGCGGCCGCACGCTGCTCATGGCCGCCATCGAAAGCCCCAAAGGCGTGCTCAACGCGTACGAGATCTGCACCGCTTCGCCGCGGCTTTTCGGCATTGCCCTTTCGGGCGGCGACTACCGCAGGTGCATGCAGGTGCGTCCCACCGCCGGCGGACTGGAAATGCTGGCGGCCCGCGGACAGATGCTCATCGCCGCCCGCGCCGCCGGCGTTCAGTGCTTCGACACCGTATTCACCGACCTCGACGACGAGGCCGGTTTTCGCGCCGAAGTTCAGCAGAACAAAGACATGGGCTTTGACGGCAAATCGCTGATCAACCCGCGCCAAATTCCCATCGTCCACGAAATGCTGGCGCCCACGCCCAAGGAAATCGAAAACGCCGAGGCCATTTTGCGCGTCTATCGCGAGCAGTCCGCCAAGGGCGTCGGCGTGTTCACGCTTAACGGCAAAATGATCGACGTCGCCTTCGTTCCCGGAGCTCAGCGCGTCATCGATCTTGCCAAGGCCGGCGGCCTTTACAAGGGGGATCTGTAACCATGATCAACGCAGTAGGCAGAGACATTCCGGAGGAGTTCCTGGCCGGCGGCAGAGAAGTTTACCGCGGCCCGGACTATCGCGACGGCACCTTCATGCAAAAGCGCGGCCCCCGCATCCGCATCGCCGAAAAGCCGCGGGAGAGCAAAGTCGTCGCTTCGATCCGCGAGGCCATCCTCAAATGCGGCCTCAAAGACGGCATGACCATTTCCTTCCACCACCATTTCCGCGACGGCGACTTCATCGTCAACATGGTCATGAAAGAAGTGGCGGCGCTGGGCATAAAAGACATCACCATCGCCGCGTCCAGTTTGGGCGCCGCCCATGACCCCGTGGCGCAGTACATTGAAGAGGGCGTCGTCACAGGCCTCCAGACCAGCGGAATTCGCGGGAAAATCGGCGAAGCCGTCAGCTCCGGCAAGCTGAAAACACCGGCGATCCTGCGCAGCCACGGCGGCAGAGTGCGCGCCATCGAAGAGGGCGAAGTCCACATCGACGTGGCCTTCATCGGCGCCCCTACCAGCGACGAGTACGGCAACTGCCGCGCCGTAGGCGGCAAAAGCGACTGCGGCGTACTTTCCTATGCCGTTGTCGATTCCGAATACGCCGATCAGGTGGTGGTCATCACCGACACGCTGGTGCCGTTCCCCAATTTCCCCGCCTCAATTCACGGCGTCAACGTGGATTACGTCGTCAAAGTGGACGAAATCGGCGATCCGAAGAAAATCGCCGCCGCCGCCGCGCGCATGACCCAAAATCCCCGCGACCTCATGATGGCCGAAACGACGGCCAGGATCATGGCCGCCACGCCGTGGTTCAAAGACGGCTTCAGCTTCCAGACGGGAGCGGGCGGCCCGTCGCTGGCCGTCAATCGTTTTATCGAGCCTCTCATGCGTCAGCGCGGCATCACCATGAGTTTTGCCGTGGGCGGCATCGCCGGCGCCATCTGCGAGCTCCAACGCAAAGGTCTGGTGGACTGCATCGTCGACACCCAGGACTTCGACACCGACGCCATTGACGACATTCGCACCAATCCGCGCCACTTCGAGATCAGCGCCGGCGAATACGCCAACCCCGCCAACAAAGGCGCCTTCGTCAACAAACTGGATTTCGTGATCCTTGCCGCCCTGGAAGTGGACACCGACTTCAACGTCAACGTCATCACCGGCTCCGACGGCGTCCTTCGCGGCGCTCCCGGCGGACATCCCGACACCGCGGCGGGCGCCAAGTGCACCATCATCGTCACGCCGCTGACCCGCGGCCGCATGGCCACCGTCTGCGAGCGCGTCGTCACCGTCACCACGCCCGGCCAGTGCGTCGACGTGGTGGTCACCGAATACGGCACCGCCGTCAACCCTCGCCGCCGGGACATCATCCGCTGCCTCGACGCCGCCGGAATTCCCCACGTGACCATCAAAGAACTTCAGGAAAAGGCCTACAGCCTTGTGGGACGTCCCGACCCTCTTCAATGGAAAGACAACGTGGTGGCCGTCCTCGAAGCCCGCGACGGCACCATCCTCGACGTTGTGAGAGAAATCAAACCCTACGAACCTTGAAAACGCCTCATTTCGGCCAGGCGCGCTCTTCAGCCGGAATGGAAATGACTGAGAGCGCGAAGTTTTGATTTTTCGCCTCGCCCGTTGAGTCTCACGGCGCGCCGCCCCAAAGCGGCGCGCTTTTTTTCGTCGGTGCACCGCCGTGCGAGTTTTTCTTTTCTGCGCGTCCCATGAACGCCGCGTGGAAGTGTTTCGTCGCCGACCGGCACGAAAAAACCGAAGGCGGTGGTATGGGGGACCGTTGCCTCGGCACCGGAAGGACTTCGCCTCCGGGCGCATGGAACCGCTGAAAAATCGCCCGTCGGCGCAAGTGTAGGATGGGCGGCAAAAAGACGCCGCTGTCGCAAAAGCGACAGCGGCGTCTTTGTCCCTTGCGGACAGGTATGGCCGAACCGTCAGAAGGATCTTTAACGCTTCTTTCCGCCGTTTCGAAGCAGCTTCTCCAGACGCTCCAGACGGGCGTTCATGTCCTCAAGCTGCTTGGCCTGCTCTCTGTTTTTCTCCTCAAGAGAGGCCATCTTGAGGCTCTGCGTCGAGTTGGTGGTCTCCAGCGAAGCCACCTGCGCCTGCAGCATGGAATTTTCCTTCTGCATCACATAGACGCTGTGCATGGGCCCCTTGCGGTAACGCTCGGGGATTTTGTCCTTTTCCTTCTTCTTGCCCAGCTTAAAGGTCACTCCCGCGTTGGCCATGGACTCACCATGGTGAGAGATGGACACGCCGGCGTGGA
>CABTYW010000064.1 GCA_902489135.1 uncultured Synergistaceae bacterium | reverse complement strand
GTGACTGGAGTTCAGACGTGTGCTCTTCCGATCTGGCCGCCCATTTCACCGACAGTGACAAAACCGTTCACCGGAAGTCCGCTGAAACAGCTTCGATTTCTCCCGCTGAGGCAAAAGTGTCGGCGGTGCCAATCCTTTTATATCCCACGCGCCGCTCAAACCGTTTTTTCTTGCGGCGATTTCGTCTCCTTCCAGGGAAAAGGGCACCCCGACCCCAAAAAAGCTCTCCGCTGCCCGGCAGCGGAGAGCTTTTCGGCTGTTTGGCTGAGCTGAGCTCAGCATTCTGCCCTTTTCAACGTCAAAAGGGGGCCGTGACTGAAATGTTCAGCGCCCGCTTTTTTGAAAACTCCGCCGGTAGCCCTTATTCCCACTCCACGGTGGCGGGGGGTTTGCCGGTGCAGTCGTAAACGACGCGGTTGATGCCGCGCACTTCGTTGCAGATGCGCGTTGACGTGCGCTCCAGCACGTCATAGGGCATGTGGAACCATTCGGCGGTCATGCCGTCGCGGCTGGTAATGGCGCGGAGGGCGCAGACGCGCGCGTAGGTGCGCTCGTCGCCCATAACGCCCACGGTGTGCACGGGAAGCAGCACGGCAAAGGCCTGCCAGATCTGATCGTACAGCCCGGCGCGGCGGATCTCCTCAAGGAAAATTTTATCGGCGCCGCGAAGAATTTCCAGTTTTTCCTTGGTAATGTCGCCGAGGCAGCGCACCGCAAGGCCGGGGCCGGGAAAGGGATGGCGGGTGACGATGTTCTCGGGCACGCCCAGCAACCTGCCGACGGCGCGGCCTTCGTCCTTGAACAGCTCGCGCAGCGGTTCAAGCAGCGACAGGTCCATGTCCTTGGGCAGTCCGCCCACGTTGTGATGGCTTTTAATGACGGCGGCACCTTTGCGCTGGCCGCTTTCGATGACGTCGGGATAGAGCGTTCCCTGAAGCAGCCATTTGGCGCCGTCGATCTTGCGGGCTTCGGCTTCAAAGATGCGGATGAAGGTTTCGCCGATAATCTTGCGCTTCTTCTCGGGGTCCATGACGCCGGCCAAATTGTTCAAAAAGACGGCCCCGGCGTCCACAAAAGTAACGTTGAGCTTCATCTGCTTGTAGCTCTCAAGGACTTCTTCGGCTTCGCCGGCACGGAGCAGTCCGTTGTCGACGAAAATGCACTGAAGGCGGTCGCCGATGGCCGCGGAGGTGAGAGCAGCGGCCACGGAGCTGTCCACGCCGCCGGAAAGGCCGCAGATGACTTTTGCATCACCCACGGCACGGCGAATTTCCTCTTTCATCTTTTCGGTCCAGTCGCCCAAATTCCAGTCGCCCTTGCAGCCGCAGATTTTAAACAGGAAATTGCCCAGCAGCTGGGCGCCTCTTTCAGTGTGGAACACTTCGGGATGGAACTGCACCGCATTGATGCGGTTGTCGGCGGTGCGCATTCCCGCCGCCACACCGTCTTCGGAACGGGCGGTCTCGATGAAGCCCGCGGGAATTTTTTTCACGTCGTCGCCGTGGCTCATCCACACCTGCGATCTTTCGGGAACACCGTCGAAGAACGGACAGGAAGGGTCTTTGACCACCAGCGTGGCGCGTCCGTACTCCCGCGCGGCGGAGCGGCGCACGGTGCCGCCGTAGGTGAGAGCCGCCAGCTGCATGCCGTAACAGATGCCCAGTATGGGCAGGGGAAGGTCGAAAAAACCCTCGGCCAGGCGCGGCGAATTGGGTTCCAGCACGCTGCGGGGGCCGCCGGAGATGATCAGCCCTGTGGGCTTGCGCGACGTGATTTCCTCCAGTGCGGCGTCATAGGGCAGAATTTCGCTGTGCACTTTAAGTTCACGGACGCGGCGCGCAATGAGCTGGGTGTACTGAGAACCGCAGTCCAGAATGACGATGTTGTCCATGGAAAACTCCTTTCGGCAATTGAAAAAAAATTCCTGGAAACAAGCTTTGTGACGTGAGAATTTCATTATAACAGCAGGGCCTTTTTTCGGCGCTCCCCGGCGAAAAAAAGGCCCGTTTCGTTTAATTCCCAAAAATGAAAAATTTCATCGGCGCCGCTCTCCCCGCGAAGCCGGGGCGCCGTCGGATTTCCGAGAAGTTTTTCTGCGGCGGGAGCGGCGTTTTTTGGCGGCGGGCTTGGCCTGCGTTTCATCGGAGTTCTTCTGCACGGGGGACATTTTTTTGCGCGGGCCAGCGTGGTGGCGGCGTTTTTCCAGCCGTGTCCGGTCGCCGGATACCAGTCGGATTTTCGCTTCGGGCAAAGCCACGGCAGTGCTGTCCATTTCAAGGATCCGGTCCTCGAAGCCGAACACTGTGGGGTCAATCTCTTCGATGGCGGCCTCCACGCCATTCATGCCGCTGAATCGGTAGGCCTCGGGCAGCGCATTATTGTAGCGTTTCACGCGCAGCAGCGCCTGAAGAAAGTTTTTTTCGTACTTTTGGAACAGCTCGGCGGCGACCATGCCGTCGGGATGGATGTCCCGCTCTCCGCCGTTGCTCCCGTGAAAAAACAGTTCGGCCATCTCCAGGTTCTGTTCCACTTCCATTTCGCCATACCAGACGTCGGCCAAAATTTTCTTGAAACGGTCTTTCTGTCCGGGCGCCAGCAGTTCCAAGCATCTGTCGATTTGCTTCACGGCGTCGCGGATTTCCCATGCCACGGTTTTACACTGCAGCTGGGGCAGCGAGTAATTGGACACGATTTCGGCCTCGTTTTCCACGGTGCTGTGCTTTTTGAGGATGGCGCCGAAGTCGGGGCGCAGTTCGATGGATGCTTTTTCGGCGGGCAACGCCTCCAAAGTTTTGAACATTCTCCCGATGTCTACCCCGTGCGACTCCACGGGAGAATTTTCAAGCCACGTGACAAAGCCTTCGTCAAAAAGGCCCTTGCGGCCGGCACGCCCGGCCATTTGGCTGAAGCTGGTCTTGCTGATGGGGCGACGGTCAAAATATCTGACCGTTTGCGCGAAAACCACGGTTTCGGCGGGCAAGTTGACCCCCAGAGCCAAAGCGTCGGTCCCCACCACCACGTCAATGATGCGCTCGCGGTAAGCGCGTTCCACAAGGAGTTTTTCCTTGGGCAGCAGCCGGCCGTAATAGACGCCCACGCCTTTGAACATATTCTTCTGGATTGTGCGCACTTCCAGGATCCACGCCAGGTCGCGAAGGCGGGCCTTGCGGCTGCCGTCGATATCCATGCGCTCGGCGGCGATCATGTCGGCCACCTGATGGACGCCCTTCTGAGAGAAGGCGAAGACCAGCGCGTCATGGATCTCGCGGGCTGTCTGCGAATGGTTCAGTACGGTGAGTTTGGTGATGCGGTCGTTGAGGACGTAAAGTCCGAAGGGACGGTCCATAACGCGCTCGAGGTAGGCCCGAATTTCGTCGGGCTGACCGAAGGTGGCCGACATAACCAGGATGGGCACGGCGGGATGGGTTTTGCGCAGGCCGTCGATATAGGCGCGGCTGCGTTCGTTCTCGCTGAAAATATAGTGAAATTCGTCGATGATGAGGCACAGACGATCCTGTCCCGCATATTTAAGGTCGTAAATCTCCTGAGTGCAGCAGATCACCGGCGCTTCGGCGTTTTTTTTGAAGTCGCCCGTCTCGATGCCCACGTCAAAACCCATTTTAAGCAGATCCATGTAGCGTTCATTGCTCAGCGCTTTAATGGGCGCCGTAAAGATGACCTTGTCGCAGTCCGTTCTGTCCAGTTTGGGGATGCCCCGGGAGTCAACAAGTCCCGCCCAGAGATAAGCCACGAGGGTTTTCCCCGCGCCCGTCGGAGCGGAGAGCACGGAAGACAGGGGCGCCCCGCTCTCGTCGGTCAGCCGGCGAAACGCATCAAGCTGCCAGGGGTAAAAGGTTATTCCATGCTGTGAAAGGTCTTCCATGGCTGTTCAGCTCCTTGTTCCCGCGCGGCAGGCATCAAAGAGGCAGGCACGGGGCCTGCCTTTTCGGTCATCAATAGGATCGGGCGAAAATCGCCAGATGTGCGTTCTCTTTGCCGGTGTAAATGCACTTGCCCGTCAGAGTGCGGCTTGCCAGAGGATAGCAGCGCACCGTGGCCTGAGTTTCCTCTTTGATCTTCTTTTCGTCTTCCTTGCTGCCGGCGAAGAAGCACTTCACCCAGTTTCCGGCGGCAAGCGCCTTCTTCAGGTCTTCATAGCTGGAGACTTCGACGGTGTGGGCGTCGCGGAAGGCGCAGGCTTTTTCGTAGAGGCTTTTTTGGATGTCCTCAAGGAGCGCGGGGACTTTTTCCGTCAGTTCGTTCCAGGAAAGATCCTCTTTGGCGCCCGTGTCGCGGCGTACGCAGCGCACCGTCCCGTTGGCTTCGTCTTTTTCGCCCAGCTCCAAGCGCAGCGGCACGCCTCTTTGCAGGTGAGAGAAGAAACGGTCGGCGGGGCGCATATGATTTTGTTCATCAACCTTGACCGTCAGAGGGCCGAGAACTTTGCACAGTTTATCGGCAAGCTCATGAGCTTTTTCGTTGAGTTCGGCGAATTTAACGTCGTCCTTTGAAATGGGCAGGATCACCGCTTTCACCGGAGCGATATGGGGCGGCAAAATCAATCCGTCGTCGTCGGAGTGCGTCATAATAACGGCCCCGATGAGGCGCGTGGAAATACCCCAGCTGGTCGTCCAGGCGTACTGCATTTCGCCGTTTTTGTCCTGAAACTGAATGTTGAAGGCCTTGGCGAAGTTCTGTCCGAGGAAATGGCTGGTGCCCGCCTGAACGGCCTTGGTGTCGCTCACCATGGTCTCGCAGGTATAGGTGTCCAGCGCGCCGGGGAACCGTTCGCCTTCGGATTTGACGCCTTCCACCACGGGCAAAGCCAAATCGTCTTTCATGATGCGCGCGTAGACCTGAAGCATTTTAACGGTTTCGGCCTCGGCTTCATCGCGCGTCGCGTGAGCGGTATGGCCTTCCTGCCAGAGGAATTCGGATGTGCGGAGGAACAGGCGCGGACGCTTCTCCCAGCGCATCACGTTGCACCACTGGTTGATCAGCAGGGGAAGATCGCGCCAGGACTGAACCCATTTGCTGTACATGGAGCCGATGATGGTCTCGGAGGTGGGACGCACCACAAAGGGCTCCTCCAGCTCTTCGCCGCCGGCGTGAGTCACCACGGCGCACTCCGGCGCAAAGCCTTCGACATGCTCGGCTTCTTTCTGAAGGAAAGACGCGGGGATCAGAAGCGGGAAGTAGGCGTTGACGTGTCCCGTCTCTTTGAAAGCCCGATCGTAAAGCGACTGGATATTTTCCCAGACGGCGTATCCCGTCGGACGAATGACCATGCACCCGCGCACGGGCGCGTAGTCCGCCAGTTCGGCGACCTTGATGATGTCAAGATACCACTGTGAATAATCCTGTTCTTTCGGTGTGATGTTGCGTGCCATAGTTTCCAAATTCCTCCTGCATTGTATGAGGATTGAACTTCACGTTTTCCGCTTTTCAGCGCCGCCGGCCCCAAGAGAACCGGGCTGCCCGCGAAAAGCGAGCTTCTTTTCCAATCGCCGCGTCTCCGTCAGAAGAGACGAAACACATCCCAGTCGGGAACGCCGATCCGCACGCCGAAGCGCCACTCGTCGCGGTCGCTGTACAGCGCATAAACTCTGCCGTCAATCAGCTTGGGCGGCGTACGCAGTGCGATGCCCACTTCCCACGGTTTGTCGATGGAGGCGCCGTCGCGATCCCACGCATAGCCCTGCCCGCCGAAAAATTCCGCGATGATGGGGCCGAACATGGTTTCAGTCATGGGAGCGGAGAACTTCAACCTCCACCACGCAAAGCGCTCCGACATCAGAGGATGCTGCGAAAGGCTCAGCAGCTCTTCTTCCGCGCCGAGGTAGGCCGCATACAGCGGGCTTTCTCCCATGTCGCCTTCCACAAATCCGCCGCTCAGATCAACTCTGAGGGTGTTGCTGATCTTCCGTCGGCCCTGCAGGTTGACGCGCAGCATCATGTTGTCCCTGTCATCGGGCCAGGACGCGCGCATCCCCAGAAGAAAGCCGTTGACGGGGTCATCGGGATCGTCCATCAAATTCAGGCGAAGGGCAAGAAACGGGGCAAACCAGTTCGCGCTGTCGGCGCCTTGAACGTGGCGTATGAACGTCGAACCGACGCCGGCGGACAGGCGCAGCCGATCATGAATGGTGAAGTGACGCTGCACGTCCAGGCTGTATTTTTGCCATTTCAACGGATTTTTCCACAGGTCGATGCGATAATGGGACGCCGAAAGGCCCGCCTCCCAGAAATTGCTGCGCGAAATGTCCATGCCCCAATAGTAGCTCAGATCGGCACCCCAATATTCGCTGAGGTACAGCCGCGTTCGCAACGTATCGCCGGGAGTGAAAATGTCGTAATTCCGGCTCTCCAGCTTCAGCCAGCTCCGGGCCGACAGGGTGCTGGCATAGCTGCCCATTCGGTAAATGTGCTGCGGCATGCGCTGAACTTGATAGTGTACGATAACGCCGCGGTCGGTTTCCTGAAGATCGTAATCGACGCTGCGAATGTCCTCGCGCCGTGAAAGCTCGGCGCCGTATTTCGCCACTTCGGGCATGGAAACGGGGCGCCCCAGACATTTCTTCAGAAGCTCGCGCTCCAGCTTGCGCGCCATTCCGGCAGGCACGCCCGCAACGCGGACGCCCATCACGCGGGGAACGGCGTATTCATTCATCTTTTTCGGTTTTATGGGACGGCGGGGAGCGTTTTTGATGACCTTCAAAAGTTCGGGCATGGCCGCGGCCGCCGCGTCGCGTCCCTGTCGGATGATCTCCTGCGCGGAGTCGGTGCCCAGCACAGGATATTCTTTCACGGCCGGGTTAATGACGAAGTCGGCCAAAGCCGCTTCGCGGCGCACATTTTGCATGGTCAAAATGGTGATGGACTGGCTGACGACGCTGACCACGCCGGTGAGATCACGGCGCGGCGACAGCTCGCTGGTCAGATTGACGGCCACGACGGGGTATCCCGGAAAAAGTTCGCGCGCCGTTTCAACGGGCATGTTGCTGACCATGCCGCCGTCCACCAGCAGGTGTCCGTCAAGCTCCCAGGGGTCGAAAATGCCCGGAAGCGACATGGACGCGCGCACGGCGCTGGCAAGGGAGCCGCGGCGCAAAACCACCTTTTCGCCCGTCACCAGGTCGGTGGCCACCGCCGCAAAGGGAATGGGGAGCTTGTTAAAGTCGGTTACCGTGACTCTCGAGAGAAGCTGTGCCATATACTCAAGCACCGACGTTCCCGAAACAAGACCGAGGGGCCCCACGGGACGGTGATTTTCGTCCATCTGAATTTCCGGCCGAATGACGCTGATGTCGCTGCTGGATCGCTCCGAAAGGTTGAAATATCTTCCCGGGCTGGCGGTGATGAGCTGCGCGAGGTTGACGTTGCTGACGATGCGCTCCATCTCCTCCGGTGATTGGCCGCTGGCGTAAAGGCTTCCCACAATGGCCCCCATGCTGGTGGCCGCAATGCCGGCCACGCCGATGCCGGCTTTCTCGAGCTCTTCGAGAACGCCGATGTGCGCGTACCCCTTAATTCCGCCGCCGGAAAGAGCCAGCACGACGTAGGGTCTTTCGGCGGCTCTCAGAGGAACCGCGCAAGACAACAGGATAAGCGCCATGATAAGCGCGATTTTTCTGCACATGTCCGCCTCTTCCTTTTCCTGAAATTGAACCATACTGCACAAAAGGACGGCTCTCATTTTACCACAGTATTCTGCGAGGCTCCAGACGGCGCCCCCGCACGGCAGGTTCCCAAAACCATGGCGAAAGAAGAAGTGATAGCGCCGCTCCGCCAACGATGCGCGCCTCAAAGGGGCGCCGCGAGCACGAAAAATTGCCTTTGAAAACTTTTTTACGGCAAAAACGCAAGCCCCCTTCCCTGCCGTGCATTGCCTACTCTCAGGATCCCCGGACTCTTTCGACGGCAATGGTAAAGATTTGATTGGCCCGAGCCGACACAGTTCACCGACCCATGAAAAAAACGCTCCGAAAAAACGACGAAACCGTCAAAAAACAATAAAGAATGACTTTCGGGCAACATTTCACCGCCGGCGCTTCGTCTTGCTCATCGCCGCCGACGTGTTACAATCAGGATAGAAGCGTACTCGTGGTGTTTCACCGCCCCTTCGCTCAAAAACAAGGGCCTTTTCCCTCAATTTCACCGGTGCGTTCAGGGGGCAAAACGTCAAAGCAGAGAGACGCGCTTTTGTGCGCGCTCTCCCGCCGAAGCGGCGGCTGAAATTTTTCTTCGAAACTTTCGGGGTTTGCTTCGTCAGTTTTTTGTCGTTTTTTACTGAAAAAATCGTTAAAAGCGCTCATTTCAAAGCGAACATTTTTCTCATTCAATACGACAGGAGGGAGTCCATGAACTTTACATACAATATGGCCACATGCCAAAATCTGCGGGAGGCGCTCCGCTTTGAATGGCTTGAGACCAACGACCTCGGCGACTCCGCTTCAAGCACCATCATCGGCTGCAACACCCGAAAATACCACGGGTTCTTTTCGGCGTCGCTGGACCGCCCCGCCGGACGCTACGTTCTGCTGTCCGCCCTCGAAGAGTCGCTGAGCGTCGGGAATTCTGAATTTTTCTTCTCATGCCGCCAGCATCCCGGCTGCTTTTACCCCAAAGGGCATGAATACCTTCAGGAGGTCTGCGTCGGTGCGTGGCCGAAATTTCACTTCCGCATGGGCGGGCTGTCACTGACGCGGGAACTGCTCATGCCCCGCAGCCGTCACGCCGTGCTGATCCGCTACGCGCTGCGCTGCCCCCTCGAAACGCCTGAGGTTGTGCTGCGCCTTAAGCCGCTGCTGGCCTACCGCTCCATCCACGAACTGACGCACCGCAACATGGACCTTCGCGTCTGGACCTACCCCGAGGACCGGGGCTTTAAAATTCAGCCCTACGACGCCATGCCGCCTCTGACGGTGCAGACCAGTCTGCCGTCGGAATTTTTGCCGTCGCCCGATTGGTATTACAACGTGGAATATCTGTTGGAGCGCGAGCGCGGCTTCTCCGACCGGGAGGATCTGTTCTGTCCCGGCGTCCTTGAAATTCCGCTGAAAAACCGGCAATCAGTCATTTTCTCCGCAGCCCTGACGCCCTTGAAGAGCGCTGAGCTCACGCCGCTCTGGAACAACGAAGTCAGCCGACGCAGGCGCGGTGACAGGGCGACGCGCAGCGTCACGGGACATCTGGCACGGGAGGGCGAAAAATTTCTGCTCCGCGACACTGCCGGCGCCAAATCGGTCATCGCCGGCTACCCCTGGTTTGACGCCTGGGGGCGGGACACCATGATCGCTTTGCCGGGACTGACCTTTTACGCGGGACGAAGGCGGGAGGGAATTGAAATTCTCGCCCGTGCGGGACAAAACATGAAAGACGGCCTTATTCCCAACATTTACGGCCTCGACGGAGTCAACAGCTACAACTCCGCCGACGCATCGCTGTGGTACGCCTGGGCCGTACGTCACATGGAGGAAAACATCCCCCGGGGAACGACACTGGTGAAGCAGCACTGCTGGCAGCCGCTGAAAGAAGTGATCGCCGCCTATGCCGGCGGTCGCGTTCCCGGAGTGTCTCCGGACGAGGCGGGGCTTTTGAACGTGGGAAGCTCCACAACGCAGCTCACGTGGATGGACGCTCAGGTGGACGGCACTCCCGTGACGCCGCGCGGCGGTTTTCCCGTTGAGATCAACGCGCTCTGGTACAATGCGCTGGCCTACGCCAACCGGCTGGCCAAAAAATTCGGCGAGCCGAGATCGGAAGAGCACACGTCTG
>CABTYW010000063.1 GCA_902489135.1 uncultured Synergistaceae bacterium | reverse complement strand
CCGACGAGGACTGCCATTCCATTCCGCCCGAAATGGATCGCGCCGAAGCGGCGCGACTGATTTCGCGCTACGACGTTCAGGTTCTGCCCGTGGTCAAAGACGGGCGCCTGTTGGGCGTACTGCCCTTCGACGACGTGCTTGACGTCATTCAGGACGAGAACACCGAACTGTTTCATCACAGCGGCGGACTTTACGGCGACAACGATCGGGAAAACCTGTGGGGCGAGGCGCTGCGACGCTTCCCCTGTCTTTTGCTGTGCATGGTCACGGGCGTTCTGACCACGGGAATTATCCAAAATTACGAAGCGTTGCTGTCGCAGGTCATGGCTCTGTCCTTTTTCGTTCCGCTGCTCATTGACACCGGCGGGAACGTGAGCGGTCAAATTTCGGCGTTGATTATCCGCTCTCTCGACCTAGGAAACATGAAAGGCAGCATGATCTGGCGGGTGATCCTCCGCGAGCTGCTCACGGGGTTGATGCTGGGCATCGCCATGGCCCTGCTTGCCATGGGACGTTCCATGCTGCTGGGAAGCGGCGGAGGCGTCACCTTCGTCGTGGGCGTCTCCATGGCGTTTGTGGTGATGGTGTCCAATATTTTCGGCGCGCTGCTGCCCTTCGCCATCAGCAAAATGCACCTTGACCCCGCCATCATGTCGGGTCCGCTGCTGGCCACCATCAGCGACGTTCTGGGGTTGGCGCTGTATTTTTCGGTGGCGAGCTTTATCCTGTAAAAAATCGGCGCAATAACGGGGCGCGTGAGCCGCCAATAATTTTTTTGACGCGAAGAGCTGAAAGGGCATGCCCTTTCAGCTCTTTTTTGTATCGTCCTTCCGTGGCGCAAGAAAGGTGACGAAGCCGCGGACGTTGTTGTGAAGAAAATAGATTTCCCGGCGCAAGGGGCCGTCGGCGAAGCAGCGGAGAGCCGCCAGTTCGGGGTCGTCGCGCCGCAGCATGTCCACGATTTGATCCTCGTTCATGCCCTTTTCCAGCGCGGCGCGAATTTCTTTTTCCCAAAACAGGTTTTGGCGAAGACTCCGTTGAGGCAGCGTCCTGTCCGTGGACGATCCGTAATGGCCGCAGCAGTACAGATCCCAAGATGCGCGCGCGATCTTTTCGATGCTGGCGCGTCCGATTTCAGGGATGTAGCGCGGCGGCGTGGCCGGGCGCAGCCCTGAGCGGTGGACGCCGTCACCGAACCAGCTGGTAATTCCGTTTCCGGCAAAGACGCCCAGCGCTTCGCCGCCGAAAAGCACGCGCCGTCCGGCAAAGTCCCTCAGATAGCAGACGTGGTGCGAGGCGTGTCCCGGCGTGTCCAGAACGTTCCAGCAGGGCGGAAGCTCCCCGCGGGAGACGATGTTTTCAGCGGGCACCGGCAGCGGCGGCTCATAGGCTTCGGCCATGGCCTGTCCCAAGGTGGCGGCCGTGGAGCCCCAGAGCTTATCGGGGGAGATGAGATGCTTTGCGGCCCCTTCGAAGCAGAAAACTTTCATGCGGGGAAAATCCCGGCACAAACAGCCTGCGGCACCGCAATGGTCCAGATGAACGTGAGTCAGCAGCAGCAGGTCGGGTTTCAGTCCCGCGGCGTCCAGAACGCCTTTCAGCGTCCCGTAAGAGCCCGCCACGCCGCAGTCCACCAAGACGGTTCCCGAAGGCGAGCGAAGCAGCCACGAACCGAGAAATTCGTCAAATCCCGGTTGAGCCAGCGGCAGACGAATCAGCCACAGCGACTGGTCCGCGTCGGCGGCGATGGGACGAAGGTCGATGGAGTTCATGAAGTCACTTCCTTGTGATCAATGGATGAAGCTGCAAAAAAATGCCCCGGGGACGGCGTCGGGCACCGAGCATTTAACGGCGGCGTCATTTCGCCGTCTTCAAGACGAGGCACAACGCGGACAAAGCAATTCGCGCTTCTTTGGCAAAAGGGGACGAGAAGTGCGCGGCGCGAAAAAGAGCACGTGCGGTATCCTTCTCCATTCAATCACGTTCAAGAGGGCTTTTCAAGCTCTCAAATTCTGAGCGGGCTTCGAGGCATCGGCGGGGCGGCGCGCCGTGATCGGAGAGGACGGAACTTTCGACGAATAAATAAATTTAATGTATAATGTCAAACTATAAAACCGATTGCACGACCTTCGCGGCGTTGTTATAATTGAAGCGTTGTCAAAAATGGGCAATCCTGAATTGATTGAAAAGGAGCGGAAATCTCGATGAAAAAACTTGCGGCAGTCCTTCTCGTTGGAGCGTTTTTCGGCGCGGCATCTTTTGCTTTTGCGGCGGATTATCCTGAAATGACCATTCGTCTCAGTCACAATCAGCCGGTGGGCAGTCCCGAGGACATGGGAGCGGAAACCTTCAAAAAGCTCATGGAAGAGCGATCCGGCGGAAAAATTACCGTCGACGTGTTTCCCCAGATGCAGCTGGGTTCCATGCGCGAACAGACTGAAATGGTGCAGATGGGAACTCTTGAGATGGCCGTTCAGCCCACGTCGGTGCTGACTCCCTTTGTGGACGAGCTCAGCGTCATTGATTTTCCCTTTCTGTGGGCCGACAAGGACGAGCTGTACCGCATCATGGACGGCGAAGTGGGGCGGAAATTCTATTCTATCTGCGAGGCCAAGGGCTTTAAGACTCTGGGGCTGTGGGCTTCGGGATTTAAACAGATCACCACGGCGGGCAAGGCGGTTCAGGTTCCCGACGATCTGAAGGGCATGAAAATTCGCGTGATGCCCAGTCCCCAGCTGGTGGAGCAGTATCGCTCCTGGGGCGCCAACCCCATTCCCATCGAGTACGCCGAGCTTTACAACGCCTTGCAGCAGCACATTGTGGACGGCCAGGAAAACCCTCTCCAGACCATTGCCATGGCCAAGCTCTATGAAGTGCAGGATTATATGACCATCAGCAATCACGGCTTTTTGGGCTATCTGTTCATCATCAACAACCGTTGGTTCAACGCTCAGAGCGACGACGTCAAAAAGCTCATCGTCCAATGCGAGGCGGAGGCGCGCCAAGCTGAACGGGACGCGCAGACTGCCGGCGAGGAAAAATTCCTTCAGCAGATCAAGCAGTCCAAAATCGTCGTCAGCGAGCTGACGCCGGAAAGCCGCGAGCAATTTGTGCAGATCAGTCTGCCGCTTCACGCGAAATTCACGGAGGGATCGCCCTCGAAGGCGGAACTTCTGAAGGCTGTGTACGAAGCCAAGAAAAATCGGTAAGGGCGGCAGGCGGCAATTCGGCAACCTGTTCCTGCGGTCTTTGGGACAGAGCTGCGGTGACGATTTTTTTCGGGGCGGCCTCGAGTGCGGAGTTCGCCCCGTTTTTTCATCGTCTCGACGATGAGAACTTTGAGGAGAGGAGCGCGAGTTGATTGCTGAAAATCCTCGACACCTTCGAGGATCTGTTCTGCGCGGTCTCACTGCTGACGACGGCCGTCGTGCTGTTCGTCAATGTGGTGCTTCGTTATCTGTTCAGCGCCAGTACGAGCTGGGCGGAGGAACTGATCCGCTATCTGATGATCTGGATTACCTTTATCGGCGGAAGTATTTGCGTACGTCGCGGCGCCCACATTCGCATGGACTTTCTTCTGACCATGCTGCCCCGCAGCGTCGCCGCGGCGCTGACTCGCCTGGTTTATCTTGCGGCGGCGGGATTTTGCGCGGCTCTTTTCTGGTACAGCGTGCGGCTTGTGGCCTTTACCGTTGAGCTGCATCAGACGTCGCCGGCCATGGGAGTTCCCATGTGGATCCCCTATCTGGCCATGCCTCTGGGGTCGGCGCTGATGACGCTGCGTTTTCTTATGGCGGCCTGCCGCCGGGAGGAAGCCTGATGTCGGTCTTTTTGATGTGCATGCTGCTGGTCATGCTGTTCGGCAGCGTGCCCATCTTCGTGGCTCTGGCTTTGTCCGTGCTGGCGTCCATGCTGCTCTTCACCGGCCTCGATCCCATGGTTCTGGCGCAGAGGATGTTCGGCGGTCTGGACAAGTTCTCGCTCATGTCCATGCCGTTCTTTATTTTCGCCGCCAACCTGATGGATACGGGCGGTTTGTCCAAGAGAATTCTCAAATGGACGCGAAGCCTTGTGGGGGCCCGTAAGGGAGGTCTGGCTTACACCACGCAGTGCACCTGCATGGTTTTCGGCGCGCTGTGCGGATCGTCTCCCGCCACGGTCATCGCCATGGGACGCATGCTCTACCCCGAGTTGATCGAAAGCGGCTATCCCGAGGAATTCTCCGCCGGTCTCATCACGTCGTCGGGATCGGTGGCGCTCATCATCCCGCCCAGCATCACCCTGATTATGTACGCCGCGGCCACGGGGGTTTCCGTGGGGTCGCTGTTCATGTCGGGCATTAGCGCCGGCATTGTTTACGGCCTGGCCACGGTGATCTATATCTGGTTTTTCTCGGGGTCTCACCGGCTGCAAGTCTCCGAACCTTCGACGTGGCGCGAGATCGGCCGCAACACGCTGGAAGCGGGCTGGTCTCTCATGGTGCCCGTCATCATTCTCGGCGGCATCTACCGCGGCGCCTTTACGCCCACCGAGGCGGCGGGAATTTCGGCCATGTACGCCCTGTTCGTGGGCGTCTGCGTTTATCGCGAGATCACCTGGGCGAAGCTGCGCGACGTGTGCCTGCGCTCGGCGGTGACCTGTGCGCAGGTCATGATCCTTGTGGCGGCGGCCACCAGCTTCGCCTGGTTTTTGACGGTGGGGCGCATTCCGCAAATGGTGGCGTCGGCAATTATCGCCAACATCCGATCGCCCTGGGCGTTTATCGCCATGGTCAACGTCATTTTGCTGGTCGTGGGCATGTTCATGGAGGGCATCGCCGCCATCGTCATTCTGGCGCCGCTGTTCTATCCCATCGCCATGGGGATGGGCATCGATCCGCTGCATCTGGGAATTATCATGGTTTCCAATCTGGCTTTGGGCAATTTCACGCCGCCCTTCGGCCTCAATCTCTTCGTGGCCTCGGGAGTGACGGGGCTGCCCATGTCGAAAATCATCCGATCGGTGATGATCTTCATCGTCGTGTCGATTTTGGGACTTCTGGTGATTTCTTACGTTCCGCCTGTTTCCACTTTCCTGCCGGCTCTGGTCTACGGAAAGTAGGTGCGCTCCATGACGGGATTTGAGCGGACGCGCGATCTTGTGGAGCGCGTTTCCAGGTGCGGACGGACGGCCGACGGCGTTCTTCGCCTTGCGCTGACGGAGGAAGATCGCCGCGCGCGGGAAATCGTCGTTGACGAGATGAAACGTTTGGGCATGACGGTGCGCACCGATGCGTGCTGCAATATTTGGGGACGCTGTGAGGGAAGCGGCGATCATCCGGGCGTCGTCATGGGGTCTCATCTGGACGCCGTGCCTCACGGCGGCGATTATGACGGCGTGCTGGGCGTGGCCGCCGGCCTGGGCGTCGTGAGCGACATTCTGGCTGAAAATCCCCGCCCGCGGCGCTCTCTTTCCGTGGTGGTCTTCACCTCCGAAGAATCCAGCCGTTTCTCTCTGTCCTGCATTGGCAGCCGGGCCGTCACGGGAAATTTAAGTCTGGGCGACACGCTGCGTTTCCGCGACGAAAAGGGAATAACGTTGCTCAACGCGCTGCACAGTTTCGGCGGACAGCCTGAATATCTTCAGCGCGACTGTCTGGCGCCGGCATCCTACCACTCCTATTTTGAACTGCACATCGAACAGGGGCCGGTGCTCGACTGGAGCGGAGAGGACGTGGGCATTGTCGAGGCCATTGCGGCGCCCACGCGCTTCATGCTTGAAATCGTCGGCCAGCAAGCCCACTCAGGCGCCTGTCCCATGAACATGCGCCATGATGCGCTCACCGCGGCGGCGGAGCTGATCCTTGCCGTGGAACGCGCGGGAGGCGAGGAATCGGAATTCGGATCGGTGGCCACGGTCGGCGTCTGTCAGTGCGAGCCAGGCGCGATGAACGTGGTCCCCGGCCGTGTGGTGCTGAAGGTGGATATTCGCGGCATCGTTGAGAAAAGTATCCGCCGCGTTTTCAGGGCCGTGATCAGCCGCCTGCGCGCCGTTGAAAAGGAGCGCGGCGTGAAGATCGCGCTCACGCCCTACTGTGGGGACTCTCCCGTGGTCATGGACGGCCTTTTGGCGCGCCGCATCGAGGGCGTGTGCCGGCAAAGGGGCGTGAAATACCGCCGCATGCCCAGCGGCGCCGGACACGACGCCATGTATATGGCGTCGCTCATACCGTCGGCGCTGATCTTTGTGCCCTGCAAGGACGGCATCAGCCACAATCCCGCCGAGAGCGTTCTTTGGGAGCGCCTGCGTCCGGGCTACGAAGTGCTACGTCAGACAGTACAGGAAATCGTTCAATGATGGCAGGCGCTTTTTGAAAAAGAAAAAAGCGACGGCGCGCCAGGGGACGATGCCTTTGAGAAAGGAGCGGTTTCATGACGGCAATTCTTTTTAAGAACGCGCGACTCATTGACCCGACGCTGAAGATGGACATGAAGGGCGACCTGCTGACGGAAAACGGCGTCATCGTCGCGGTCGCTCCGGTGTTGCCCGACGCCGATGACGCCATGAGAATTGACTGCCGGGGCGCCGTGCTGGCGCCGGGACTGGTGGATCTTCATGTTCATTTCAGAGATCCGGGACTGACCCGTAAAGAGACTCTTGAGACAGGCTGTGCCGCTGCGGCTGCGGGGGGCTTTACCGCCGTGGTCACCATGGCCAACACGAAGCCGCCGATAGACAGCCCCGAAGCCGTCAAAAACTGCATTGAACGCAATCGAAGCATGGATTGTCGCATTTATCCGGCGGCGGCGGTGACGAAGGCCATGGCCGGCAAAGATCTGACGGATTTTGCGGCGCTGAAAGAAGCCGGCGCCGTCTGTCTCAGCGATGACGGTCTGACAGTGGCCGACGGCGCGCTTTTCTACGAAGCCTTTGAGCGGGCGAAGGCCCTGGATTTGCCCGTCAGCGTTCACTGCGAAGCTCACGGATTTGAAGGCGACCGCTCCATGAACCGCGGCGCCATTTCGTCGAAGCTGGGCCTGTGGGGCACGCCGGCGACGGCTGAAGAACTGATGATCCTTCGTGATCTCTTCTTTGCCGAGAAAACGGGCGCTCACGTTCACGTGCAGCACGTCAGCACGGCTCGCGGCGTCGAGATGATCGCCGATGCCAGGCGCCGCGGCGTCAACGTTACCGCCGAGGCGACGCCCCATCACATGGTCCTTGACGAAACGGCCATCCTTGAACACGGCGCCAACGCCAAAATGAGTCCGCCTCTGCGCCTCCCCGAGGACGCGTCGGCGGTGCGCGAAGCACTGATGAGCGGCGTGCTGGACGTGGTGGCCACCGATCACGCGCCTCATACGCCCGAGGAGAAGGCCCTGGGCATCGCCAAGGCGCCCAACGGCGTCATCGGCCTGGAGACGGCATTGGCGGTGTGTCTTGACGCTTTGTGCGCGGGGAGCGCCTTTCCCCTTCCTCTTCTGATGGAGCGCATGAGCGCCGCACCGCGGCGGATTTTCGGCCTTCCCGCCGTGACGCTTCACCCCGCTTCCGCCGCCGACCTTGTCCTCTTCGATCCCGAAAGGGAATGGCTCGTTGACGCTTCGAAGTTCAAATCCAAGGGGCGCAACTGTCCCTTTAACGGCCGAAAACTGAAAGGGCAGGTGCTGCTGACCCTTCTGGGGGGCAGAATTGTGCACGACGCACGACGCGGGGGCGAAATCGGCGCTTCGTTGTAACTGAAGAGCGCCGGGAAGTTCACAGCGAAATGGGTGAAAAGCTCTTCTGAGCGGGGAGGGAAAGCATGATTCGCGATTACGATTCTCGCCTTGCGGGGCGGGAAGAAATCTCGCCGGGCATCTGGCGCATGATTTTTCAATGTCCGCAAATCGCCGCGGAGGCACAGCCCGGAAATTTTGTGCTGTTTCGGACGTCTTCATGCACGGCGCCCCTTTTGCGCCGGCCGCTGGGCATTCTGGACGCCGACGCCAAAGCGGGAACCTTCGAAGTGCTGTTTCGCGTGGTGGGGCAGGGAACGGAACTTCTGGCCCGCGGGCGGGAAGGCGACGTTTTTTCGGTGCGCGGGCCTGTAGGCGGCAGCTTTAAACCGCTGAAATATCGCCGCGTCTGGGCGGTTTGCGGCACGCTGGGAATTGCACCGCTTCTCTATTTGAGAAAAAAATTGGGCGGCTTCGAGGAGCTCTTTCTGGGCGTGGGCAACGCGTCGTGGAAGCCCTTTGCCCGGTGGGTGGCCGCAGAGGCGCCGGAGATGACCCTTTACAGCGACGACGGTTCCATAGGACGCAAGGGATTTTCCATCGCCGGCCTTGAAGGCCGCGACTTGAGCGGCGTGTCTGTGGTGTGCTGCGGCCCCAATCCCATGATGAAGGCTCTTTACGAGAAGTACGGCTCGCAGTGCGACGATCTGTGGGTCAGCCTTGAAAAGCGCATGGGTTGCGGCATGGGCGGCTGCTTCGGCTGCGTCGTTGACACGGCCACGGGGCGGCGGCGCGTCTGCATTGACGGTCCCGTCTTTCGCGCCGGGGAGGTGAAGTGGAATGAGCTGCACCTCTGACTGCCTCGCCGTCACCGTGGGCGGCGTGAAGCTCAAAACTCCCGTGGTCATCGCCTCGGGAACCTGGGCGTACGAGAGCACTCTGTGGCAGGAGGATCTGATGCAGTACGTGGGCGCCGTCTGCTCCAAGGCCATCACCAAAGATCCCTGTCGCGGCAACGGCGGAACCCGCGTGTGGGAAACGCCGTCGGGGATCTTGAACAGCATCGGCCTTCAGAATGAAGGCATCGACCGCTTCATGGACGTGCGCCTTTCCGACTTGAGCCGCCGCGGCGTACCCGTCATTCTCAATATTTGTATGCAGAGTGCCGACGAGCTGGATTACATGATGTGCCGTGTGGCGGAAGCGAAGAAAATGGTGGACGGCGTCGAGTTGAACATCTCCTGCCCCAACACCGACCACGGCTGCATGAGCTGGGGCGTCGATCCCAAGATGACGGCTCAGGCCACGGCGTTGGCGCGGCGCCGCTGGGACGGCCCGCTGTGGGTCAAGCTGACGCCTCAGGCCGCCGATATCGCCGGGGTTGCCAGGGCCGCCGAGGCCGCCGGCGCCGACGCTCTTGTCGCCGCCAACACCTGGCTCGGCATGGCCATTGACACAAAACAGGGCGTTCCCGTTTTCCACCGCCGCGTCGCGGGACTTTCCGGCCCGGCGATTTTCCCGCTGTCCCTGCGCCTTCTGTGGGATGCCGCCGGTGCCGTGAAGATCCCCGTCATCGGCTGCGGCGGAGTGTCCGACGGCAATTCGGCGCTGGCCATGATCATGGCCGGTGCGGGAGCCGTCGAGGTCGGCGCCTCACTGTTCAGCGGATTTGACGTGTTGAAAAAAATCCGCGACGGACTGCGTGAAGCCGTGGAGCGTTTCGGCGTGGGTTCCATTTCGGAGCTGTGCGGAAAAGCTCGAAAAGCCTGAACTTTCACATCTCTGACAAAGGAGTGCTTTTATGTCTGAACACAAGCCACTGCCGCTTTTCGTGGCACTCGATCTCAATACTCTTCGCGAAGCCCGCCAGACCATGGACATGCTCAGCGGCCTCATCGACGCCGTAAAAATCGGGCCGAGACTTTACGCCCAGGGCGGAAGCCATTTTCTCAGGGAAATCATTGATCACGGCTACAAGCTTTTTCTTGACCTGAAGCTCCATGACATTCCCAACACCGTGCGGCTGGCCGTGGAAACGCTGGCCGATCTGGGCATCTTCTGTCTGACGCTGCACTCCGACGGCGGACGCCGCATGATGGAGGAATCGGTGGCCGCCCGAAATCGTCTGGGCTCTTCCATGAAGCTGCTGGGCATTACCGTGCTGACCAGCTTCGACGAGCAGAGCTGGGCGGAAGTTTTCCCGGGCTGTCCCATGAACGACGCCATAAAAAGACGGGCGCGGCTGTGCGACGACTGCGGCATGGACGGACTGGTCTGCTCGCCGCTGGATCTTCCGGTGGTCTGCCGAAATACGCGTCCTTCGCTTCTGAAGGTTGTTCCCGGAGTGCGCCTTGTGGCGGGGGG